>JBGSTX010000063.1:0-17188 GCA_041736305.1 Oligoflexus sp.
TCTTCAAAGCTGATCCCGCGTTCTCGTTTGAGCTGAGTGTTCTTTGCCTCATCCCAGTTTACCCGCATGGACGATCCTCCTGCTTATCGGTAGGAAGCATAACAGTTATTAGACTTTAATCATAACAGTTATGATTATTTATTAATATATTGATATTAATGACATAAAAAACCAAACCTCATAAGCTTACAGTCACTTTAGCGTACCTGAAATGCCGGTGAGTAGACCAGAGGGATTTCACCTCTAGCGCCGGGTACAGAGGGCGCCTCTCGATAAAATGAAGCCCCTGGGTTGCCGAACTTAGTTCGTCACCTAATCTAGATTTTTTGCCTAGATCCGAATAGATAGTGATTGAGTCTGTTATTCTGAATCGTGAGTTTTTCGATTATTTGAAGGAGCTCGTCTTTCGATAGCTCCGCTAAATTCTTTGTTTTTTGGATAGTCTTTTTCATAGGCGAGTTTCTTAGCAGAGAAACTCAGTCTATGCTCGTAAATTCAAGCGGCTGGTGCATTTTTATTTTGCTTAGATCGACTCCTTGGAGAAGCCATTTCAATTGTTTCTGTGAAATCATGAGTTTGTCATTTTCGCCTTTCTCTGGCCATTTATAGGAGTCTTTTTCGAGTGCCTTGCTCCAGAGTGCAAACCCAGTAAGATCCCAGTAAAGCATGCGTATTCCGTTTCGACGGCGGTTCGAAAAGACAAAAAGACACCTAGCGTCGATAGGATTTTCTTTCAATACACGTTTTACGATAGAGGAGAGACCGTAGGCCTGTTTTCGGAAGTCGACGGCATCTGTGCACAAAAATATTTTTGAAAAGTTGCCGACATCTTTCATAGCGGTATCTCCAGAAGAAGACCGTATGAGGTCGAGATGCGCAAGGTCCTGGCGGCAGGCTGAGACAAGCTTGTTTCCTCCATAACTTCTACAAATGAAAAGTTAGGCAGTGGTTTGGAGGATACAATATCTCTATTTTTCCTCAGCCAGTTATGAAAGGTAGAGATGCTAAGTGAGTGCTCACAGCAAAATTCCGCCTGAGTCAGACCACTTTTATGGAATTCTAAAATTATATTTTTAATCTGGGTTGGTGTTCTTTTCTTCATGAGTTCCTTCCATCTTTTCTAGTGAAAAGATCTTATCACTCAGAAGATCCCGATCGATAGCCGTCGCTTTATGAGGCGCTCACGGCCTTGCAGCTTGTAGAGTTTATTGCCGAACATCACTGTGTGATCCCTCCTGACTTTGCGTTCGTACTTCATGCAGAAAATATGGTCGAGATTAATTCCCTGGGCAAGCTGTCGGTAGCGGCTTTGAGGGTCACGTGCAGTTACGGTATTTCGCTCCAGCCAGTAGTTTGGTATAAAGTGTTTCTGTAAGTATTCGTTGGCAGCGCCCAGGGCTTTGATACCGTTAATTCGAAGTTCCGGTATCAGGCGGTCCTGGAACGTCTGCCACGTTCTTTCAATCCTGCCTTTAGCCTGGGCTGAGTTTGCAAAAATAACCCTCACTTCTAACTCATCGCACGCCCGCCCAAACTGGAAGAAATGTTGTCTCTTTAAACCACCAAACCAACCGGCATGATCGACGTAAAGTGCCTCAGGAATGCCTCGAATCTCGATAATCCTTCGCAAGACTGTCATGCAGTTTATTGTGTCTTCACTACGAAAAAACTCAGCGTAAGGTATATCACTCGTTGCATCATCAATAGCTGCTATCAAGACCCACTCGTCTTGTCCATTCCATTTATGGTGAGAACCATCCATTTGAAGCAGTAGCCCTTCGTTAGCAAGGCGCTCACGATACATGCGCTTTTTGCTGGCTCGCCGTCTCTTGCGCTTGCCAATGCCTGCAGCTCTACACCAGCTACGAAAACTTGAGTAGCTTACGGTTAAGCCATGAAGCTTTTGCAGCATCTCGAAGCAATGGGTCATATTGAAATCACTGTAAGAGCTAGAAGCTAGCTTGAGCATGGCTTCTTTGAGGCCTTCATCGATCTTGTTATGAGGCTTAGACCGAGAGTTGCCGTGCTTAACACCTTCCATACCAAGCTCTCTCACCCTCTTTGCCTTTCTCTGTACTGACTTTTCAGACAGACCCAGGAGCATCGATGCCTCCTTTCGGGAAATTCTTCCCGCTCGGTAATCTTCGATGATCCTGAAGAGATACTGCTCGTTCTTTGACATTGAAATTGTCCCATCCATGGAACCTCCCTTTATCCAATGACTTTTTGGAATAAAGACAGATTCTAGCCTAGGGGACAGAATCGCTTGAGAATTAGAGGGGGACAGAGTCGCTTGCTAATTACAGTTTGACAGCCGAAGGAACGCCCGAACTAGCTCGTCTATCTCACCTTATTTATTAAACAATTCAGATGTTCTATGCGAAACCGCAAATAATGCCGATGTATCTCAAGTAGCTCGTGATGCGACTGGGGAGTACTATGCGACAAGAGTCTGGGAATATTACACTGGCCGTAGTCTTAGGGATTGCCGGGACGATAGGAGCCCTCTATCAGTTCAAGAGTGTGTCGCATTCTATCCGCGAAGTAGAGAGGCAAAGGGTCAGCTCTGAGGGCGAATCGCAAGTCCTTTCCAATCTCAATCGCTATAGAGGTTTGCTCGGTTCGAACGGCCTCAATGCGTTTGCCATCTATCCCGAACCTTATCTGAAGGCGGATACGCAGCTAGCGCAGTTTGGGACTCACTTGGCTTTCCAAAGTAGCTTCAATATCGGCACGCAGACCGTCCAGCTCACGCAAGCTGAAAGTCGCCAAATCACAGAACCACAGCTCACCAGAATCATGACCGGCGCGATGAAGCCTAATGATCTCTGCCAAGATGCTAATTGTGCGAAAAGCAAAATCAAGCTGATTAGCTTCAACCGTGACACCAGCGGAACAGTCCCTGAACGCATCCTCTCGGCCAACGTCGAAGTCAAAACCGAGGTGATCGATCCCAGAACAAAAAAGCCCGTAGAAAAAACCATGATCGCGCAAGTGCCGATGGAGGCACCACAGGTTAGCACAGCAATTCTCCGACTGTCCGAAGCTCCGAAAGGGGTGGCTGGAAAACAGCTTGCAGCCGTAAACCTCAGCAGCAAATCGCAAACGGTAAAAGTGGGAAGTCCTGAATTATCGGCAGAACTAATCGTCGGCGGAGTAGCTGTCTCTGCCGAAATATCAATCTTGGAGCAGAACAAAACCTACAGCAGTGATGATAAGGACCAATGGGGCTTGGACGAAGAAGGTTTCCCAAAACATGGCGCTGTATCCATCAGAAACCAGGGCAGCAGGCTTGTGCATACCCCCGTCTTCACTGTCGAGCACGGAATACAATACACCATTGTCGGCCGTATCATTTCGGTCGATTCGAGTGCATCAAATCCCGAACTTCGCCTCATTTTGGATGTCGCATTACCCCCTCCTCCCGATCCTGCGACCTGTAAAAAAGAGTGCGCAGACAAAGCTCGCTGGTATGACGGCCCCTATAAAGGCAGCACTCCAGGCTCCTATGCTACGATGGTTCCCGGCAAATACAGTTGCATGTACAACGATGGAATCCCAGGCGGCGATCCTGTCTACTCGTTCGATCCAGCCAAAAATTGCGAGAAGGAAGGCCCCATTGGCTTTCGCACGCCTGAAACTGGCTGTTTTGTGGGTAATACACCTATCCGCATGGCAGATGGTCGATACAGGCCCATATCGGAAATCGTTGTAGGCGATATGCTTTGGAATCCAATTTTGAAGCGTGGATTTGCCGTCAAAAAAGTAATCGTCGGTCCAGAGACGGGCCAGCTTCTGCGTATCAGCTACGCAGGCCGGCGCGAGCTGCTCGTGACGCCGGACCATCCCTTTCTCGATCGTTTCGGGTCAGTTGTAGAAGCACGAAATTTGAGCAGCATCGTTACGAATGAAGGATTAAATTCGCCGCTTTCTCTGGAATGGGATCTCAATACGGAAGCGCAGGCCGTCTTCAACCTGGAAATGGATGCCCCTTCTTCCGATCGTGACGCTCATTTCATCGATGCTAACGGAACGATCGCAGGGGATCATAGCTTGCAGAGCCAAATCAAATCTAGGAATGTCGAGGCATTTACTCCAGACGCAGAGCGCTGGAGCACGCTCGATCTCGATTTCACTCGTTTAGAACTGTAAATGTGGCAAAGGACAGGCAGGGTCGTTGCGCGGAAGATCGATCGTGAGGCCTGTCTCGTTAACGAGCGCCGCCATGGATCCGATGAGGAGATTAGATTGACTGATCTTCTCGCTCACCTCTGCAGCTTCCTTCGCCGAAACAGACTGCTGGCTTAGAACTTGGTTCAGGCCCTTGGCATTGCGCGCCTCGGAACGCGAGGTATCAAGAAGTGCAAGCTGCTCTCCTTCCTGAATATACTGAAAATAGTACACGCGGTCGGAACCGGGTTCAGGGTTTTTCAAGACTTGGTTGATATCGGTCACTGCCGCTGTCGAACAGGAATTGCTGCCCCGGGAGTTGCTGCATAGATAAAGGCCCAGGGAACGAGGTTCTGCCGTCTGCGTGGTTTCGGCTTTCCAGCGCAAGATAAACGCGGAATTCGTGATATTGGTAACATCAATCTTTTGAAAGATGAGATTCTTGCGCTTGCCCATATCTTCCAGACTCAGGGCTAGACTATTGGGACTGCGGCGCTTCTGATCGATGCGAATCAGGTCCAGATCGCCAGCCTCACATTTCTTCACTGTTGACTTGAATCGGACCTTCACTTCCCAAAAGCCATTTTTTTTCGCGAAGGGGAGTCTTTTGAGGCCGATTTGCCGCATGATTCCGGCAATCTTTTGATCCTTGGCTCCTACGTCTGGCGACATGGAATTCGGAGCAGGGTCAGGTAAGATCTGCGGATCAACATCGGCAGCACTTGCAGGGCCCTTTTCAGATTGGGCAAGTTTCGGATTCTTGGCATCTTTATTGATGATCTTATTAAAAAAGCTCACGAGAAAAGCTACGAAGGACACTATAGCTACAATCGTGAGTAACTTTTTCACAAGAACCCCATTTCTTTCTTTGTCTATTAAATATGATATACTTATTTCAAACAGTCTTTCCAGTGCCAATCCCCAAGGAGAAAGAATGGCGAAGAAGAGCCCAAATCTTCGGGGTCAAGATGGCTTTAATCTTGTGAGTGTTCTCGTGAGCCTAGGGCTCATATCTATGCTTGGGATGCTCGCAAGCCGCGCATACATCAGTTCCAAGCAGGTAAAACAGTCGTTAAAGGCTGGCGAAAGCTATGAGCAAGTGCAGGACGTTTTGGTCGATTCGTTGAAGACCTTTGTAAAAACTAAAGTTTCCAAGTCGGACGATCCCTGCGCCGATCCCAGCGGATTTTTTGGTACGCATCCTTTCCTCAGGAAATTTGAGGGTAAATTCGAAACCGTCCGTTCAGCTCGCCCTTCTAGTGTCAATGCTAATGCCTGGAATGAGGTCTTCGGTAATGCTTTTAACGCCAAAAGCTTTGCCGGAACAGCTCTCAATCGCTGCTCTAACACAGAACTAGGAATCAACGGGCGCTTTCATTTTTGCCTAAGTGTTCAGCGCGACGAGAATGCTCCAACGGGGAGCATTTTGCGATCACCCTTCGCATTTGTAGAAGTCGCGGTGCAGCTTTTCGATTTGCAGGTAGGTACCCCTATCACTTGTTCGATGTATCTAGAAACTAGCCGAAAAACAGCCGGCGCATCGGTCGATTATCTTATGTTTTGGCTCACCGAAAATGGCTCAAATCTGGATCTCAAGAAAAAGAATGGGTCGTTTTATGTCAGCAGATGATGAACGAGGTTTCAGCCTGATCGAAATGTTAGTCGCCACGCTCTTAGCTGGATTTTTAGCTTGGCTGGGATCTAGCTTTTTTACGAAGCAGCAAAAATTGACAGCAAGCCAGGACGCGCGCGATGAAGCTGTAAAGACGAATAAGTACCTAGCCAACATTCTGCGGCGGGATCTGCTATTCGCGCTGGCGCCTGAAGATGTTGTCGTCAATTCTCTTCATGACATCACCATCAAGCGTCCCAAACGTCAGCTAAGCGGATCCAAGCCTGATCCTACCCAGATCTACGAGGTGAGGTATCGGGCTGTTTGCGCGAAGGTACCTCCCGATCTGACCACGACCTTAGGTAAGGCGAGCTTTACGACCGTTTCAAATAATGCGCAGACTCGAAGTAGCTGCCTGAAAACGGCGACTTTGAAATGCTCGGCAGGCACCTTCCCGCAGCTACAGATTGTCTTTCCTAAGGCGCCTGATATTCCGAGTTACAGCGCTTCGCTTTTCCCTGACTTGAGTGCTACGGGCAGTCGGATAAATCGAGGAATTGCTGGTGTCTTACCTTGTTTTCAACAGAACGGTAGTCAGATCACAGTGGGCTTGGACACATTCAACCTGAAACACGACGGCTCACAAGCTCAATCGCTGGATCTGGTCGCAGAGCGCCTCTTTTTGCTGGTCGGTAACGTCAGCGACATGGTCATCCTGCAGCAATAGAAAACTCAATGCTTCTTTTCCAATCTTAGAAACCTAACGCGCCGCCTGCAGGCACTTCGCAGACTTCCCGACCACACCCCTATCTTAAAATCTAAGCTGAACCATCTTCCCTAGCTCATTGAATATGCCAACTCAAGTCATCCGTATGCGGGATGGCAGATAGCCGACCGCATGACTCAAAATCTCGTGTTGGAGGCACTAGATATGGCCGTGAAAGCGAGACGGCCTGCGTCTAGTCCATCATTCAGAACGCGGAAGCCAATACGTTTCCAGAGCCTATCAACGGCGCCTGTGGCGCTCGCCTCCCGAAGGGACTAGCTGAAGTCGCGATCAATGAACCCATTCGGCCCATTCGTAAGCAATCTTAAACGAACGCAGAAATACCTGATTTTCTAAGGTAAATTCAGCCGCTTTTTAATGGCTTAAGGTTCCAAGAAATCTGTCCGACATAGCTTCTTGTATGGAGAAAGTCCGAGCTTCATTCCTGTGGGATGGAGCTCAACTGGGAGACAAATGTGAAGAGAGACTTCCTCATATCTATCATCAAACATTTCCTAGCCGTCTTCCTCGGCTCGGGGCTCCTCTCTGCCTGCGCCGATGACGTTCGCATCAAGACTTACGGCGGTCAGAAGACTACTTGTAGTCAGGAAGCGAGCAACTGCCCGTCGATCACAGCGATCTCGCCGATTGTGGCCAAGCCTGGGGCCAAGGTTACGGTTTTTGGCAAGAACCTTCAGTCGAAGGGTACATTCTTTCTCGAAGACAAAGAGATCAGTGTCACTACCGTCGACGATGGTACCGTCTTCTTTCTCATGCCTGAGGGCAAACCTGGACTTGCTGACCTTGAGGTAAGAAGCGGTAAAAAGTCCCTCCAAATTAATTCCAGCAGCCGAAAAATATTCCGGCGTCTGGAAGCTGCCTTTCCTGTAATGACTGCTGATCCCTCACTCGTCTGCAGCAATATTCCCTTCGTTGATGGAACAGGTGAGTTGCAGACAGGGACCAAAGACTGCTCGGGAAATTATATTGCTTGCCAGGAAGAAGGACAGACCGGATGCGTGCCGGCCACGAAGTTCCAAGCAATCCTGGCAAACGGACTGGCGCCGAAAATTGTTAGAGGACAGAAAGTGGCTGGCGTCGTCGGCGTGGGTGATGCTTATAGCCCCTGCAATGGCCCTCAGCAGGTAGGCTGCGTGACCAGCGAAAGCTATAAGTCTATGGATCTATCTGGTGCCTCAAATCTGAGTACAGATCTTACTAGCACTGGTTTTAATGGGGCACTCAAGTCGAATGCTAGCTTTGAATTCTGGGATTCTGCGGGTCGCCGTCATCAACTCACAGGTCATATTGAGCTCAAGCCTGAGAACATCCTAAATGGCAAAACCTTGCTAGGAGTCGCGGGTACCGCGCTCCCTGCACCCCCGAGCTGCTCGAGCGATGGTGAGACGGGCTGCGTTGCGCAGAGTCCTAGCTATGCCGCAGCGGTGAAAGCTGGAGCTGAATTAAAGATTATAGCGGGACAGACTCTTGCTGGTGTGACAGGAACCGTAAGTTTGCCAGCGGCGAGCAAGGTCCTTAGCGGAACATCTTACGGCGGAGGAGGTACAGCCTTAAGTGGAACTCTTTCCTTGCCTTTGGCCTCTAACGTGCGGACGGGTTCTTCGGCCTATGGCGAACCAGGTGCCCTTCTTACTCCCTCTTATAGCCCTGATTTCCCCGCTCTTGCCAACGTGCGTGCCAGCGATACGGTCAATGGTGTTGCGGGCAGTCTCGGTGATTGCACAGCCGGCAATCAGTCGGGTTGCGTTAGCACGGCTATCTATAAGTCAATGGATCTCAGCGCTGCGGGCACCTCTACCGGCCTTATAGCTGCAAATTTTAATGCCAGTATCAATTCTGCCTCTACATTCGAATTTTGGGACGCGAGCGGCACCCGGCATAGTCAAGCGGGTGATGTGGATCTGACAGCAGCCAATATCAAAGATACGATCGATATTTTCGGAGTGACCGGTACGCTGTTAGGTGCACCCGCCAACTGCTCGAGTGATGGTCAAGGCAACTGTCTGGTAGATGGTGGTAGTTATGCGGCAGCGGATCTCTCAGGAGCTGCGAGCAAAATCCTCTCGGGGCAAACCCTCGCCGGAGTCGCCGGTAACATCACATTACCAGCGAATGCCAAGGTTCTTTCGGGAACAAGTTTTGGCGTGGGCGGTACGGGTTCATCGGGAAGTTTGACTTTGCCTCTGGCCTCCAGTGTTCTCTTAGGATCAGGTGCCTATGGTGATTCTGCTGCGCAGCTAACACCAAGCTATAGTCCCGACTACCCTACTGCCTCGAACGTTTTATCGAGCGATACGGTGAACAGCGTCGGTGGTACCTTGACTCTTCCCGCTGTCGGTAAAGTTCTTTTGAGCACAAGCTATGGCGTAGGCGGCAACGGTTCAACGGGAACATTAACGCTGCCTACTGCTTCTAACGTCCTCACGGGCTCAGGCGCTTATGGCGAACCTGGCTCCCAGCTGACCCCGAGCTATAGCCCTGATTTTCCGGCTCTCGCCAACGTGAGGAGCGGTGATACGGTGAACGGCGCCAACGGAACTTTAGCTGACTGCTCGAGCGATGGAGCTATCGGCTGCGTGGTCGTGGGTCCTACTTATGCAGCGCTTTTGAAGACCGGAGCTGAGGATAAAATCATATCGGGGCAGACGATAGGATCGGTGAGTGGTAACGTCACCCTGCCCGCTGTAGGCAAGGTGCTTTTGGCTACAAGCTACGGCGAGAGTGGCACAAGTTTAACTGGTACGCTCACTCTGCCTGCGGCAGCGAATGTTCTGACGGGATCAGCTGCTTATGGCGATCCAGGTGCTCAGCTGACACCAGCCTATAGCCCAGACTATCCTACAATCTCAAACGTCCTCTCAAGCGATACCGTGAACGGTGCCGCCGGAACTTTAACTCTGCCCTTGGCCGCTAAAGTCCTCACGGGAACTACTTATGGAGTGGCTGGCAACGACTCAACCGGAACCCTGACTTTGCCTGCAGCCTCGAACGTTCTCACGGGCTCTGGCACCTACGGGGAAACAGGCTCACTCTTGACGCCTAGCTACAGCCCTGACTTTCCCGCAGTCTCAAATGTTTTATCGACAGACACAGTAGATAGCGTCAGCGGAACCTTAACTCTACCTCTCGCTGCAAAAGTCTTGACGGGGACTAGCTATGGTACAGCTGGCAATGGCTCGACGGGAACTCTAACTCTGCCTGCAGCCTCGAACGTTCTTACGGGCTCGGGTACTTACGGGGAAACAGGCTCTCTTCTAACGCCAAGCTACAGTCCTGACTTCCCAGCCGTGGACAACGTTCTTTCGAGCGATACGGTCAATGGCGCCGCTGGGACTCTTACGCTGCCTCTAGTTTCCAAAGTCCTGACGGGAACCAGCTATGGGGCCTCGGGCAACGGCTCAACCGGAACCTTAACGCTGCCTGCTGCTTCCAATGTCCTCACAGGCTCCGGTGCTTATGGAGAGCCTGGCTCGCAGCTAACCCCAAGCTACAGTCCCGACTTCCCGGCTCTCGCTAATGTAAGGACCATTGATACAGTCAATGCCGCGGCCGGAACTCTAGCCGACTGCAATGCAGGTAACCTGGCAGACTGCGTCGCGACCTCGACCTACAAGACCATGGACCTCAGCGCCATGGGTACCGCAACCGGGCTCACCGCAGCTAACTTTGAAACACGCATCGCCACCGCCGCCAACTCGGAATTTTGGGATGCAGCGGGCGCCCGGCACTCGATCACAGGCGACGCGGACCTCAGCGTGGACAAAGTCAAAGCTGGTGTTGTGATCCATGGCGTGACGGGCCAATACCCCTCAGCCAGCTATCCTTTAGCCAGTGATACTGCGGCCACCGATCTCACCAACTTCACCACCCAGCTCACCACCGATGGGAGCTTTGAATTCTTCGACAGCGCCGGCGCAAAATTCACCGGCAGCGGCGACAGTGAGCTCGTAAACAGTAATATTAAAAATGCCGTTGCGATCGAGAGCCTCAGCCTGACCGGCAACTATGTCGCAACTCTGACCTGCCCAACGGGCTGGATCAAAGTTCCCGGCGATAGCGCCTATGGAACAGGCGATTTCTGCGTGATGAAGTATGAAGCCAAGGATGTCTCGACTGTAGCAACTTCGCAGGCGGCCTCGACGCCTTGGGTCTCCATTACGCAGACCGCTTCGATTACGGCCTGCCGGGCCCTTGGCACAGGCCACGATATTATCTCCAATGCCCAGTGGATGACCATCGGCGCTAACGTAGCCGGCATCAATGGCAACTGGACAGGTGGTACGGTTGGAAGTGGTTATCTCTTCGCCGGACATTCCGACGGTAGCCCCAACTCAGCTTGCGCAGCTTCCAGCAATGACACTGACTTTTATGTTGAGACCAACTGCACGGCAGTCAGCTCGGGAGATGCGACTGAGCAAAGGCGAACCCTTACTCTATCAAACAGCGCTGTGATCTGGGATCTCCCGGGCAATGTCTCGGAATGGGTCTATTACGTGAATGTTGGAGATAAACCCGGTGCGACTTATGCTTGGTATGAGTACACGGCCGTTACTGGAACCACGACAACTCCGCTCAAGGATCTGGTCCCCACAAACGCTGTCAAAACGTTTTGGATAAACACGTGGAACTCTGGAAACTTGATTGGCCAGTTTTACCCCGGGCCCAACGGTACTGGAGGCGTCCTCCACCGCGGCAGTGATTGGGGCGGTGGCTCGACAGCCGGGGTGTTCTCTGCGAATATGGTCGAAATCCCTTCGTTTTCGAACACGAACCTTGGCACCCGCTGTTCTAGGACAGCCTGGCCTTGAGTGCGCACCTCTCTCGCTATTCACAGTTTTAATTTTAGCCACTTAGCAAGTATTATGCAATTTGCTATATCGACAATACAAATTGCCTGTAGGAAATCCAAAGCACACTACCGCTTTCGGCTATTAATGGGAATTCCAGTTAAATTGCCGCAATCTTCCCCATTCTTCCGCGCAGAATCCTTCTTCTACGAAGTCAGAACATTGTGGTTATAGCTTTTGAAGATTGATATTTCGTTGTATTTTCATGGCTTTAGATGGTTAGACAAAATTATTCAATCCAAGCAAGGCCCTTTTCGGCCCCCTCAGCACCACTCTTCATTCGCGACGCTCATTTTGACTCCAGCCCGCGAAGGCGGAGCAGCAGGCATGCCTGTATGTTTGAGATAACGTGCGATCTGGATAGGATCAAGGACCGCCGCAATGATTTCCAGTTCACTCTTGCAGCGGGGACATCGTGAAACATCGATGGCGAAGACCCGCTTTAAGAGCCGCGCCCAACTGCCAGAGGTGACTTTGTTTTTTGTGGATTTTTCAGCGCCTTGTGGCCCCAGCGACACCTTGCGTTTACGCCTTCCACGAACCAGGATTATTTCATCACGGCGTTTGAACTTAGGAGCAAACACCCCACCGTAGCGTACGAGCGGACTTGAACGGGGAGGTATCAGAGCGATCAGTTTTTCGATTAGCTCTGATGGGCTTAATTGAATGCCAATGGTGCTATCATTCCAAGCGTCTTTAAGCTTATAAAGGATATCGCCAGTGGCTGTTCTCTCCAAGCGATCCTCGGCAATAGGAGGGCGGGCCATATAATTGATCAACTGGCTCAAATTCCGCCTTTCTTCACGGACCACCCCGGCGCGCAGCATGCAGACTAAAACCTGATAGGGCTATGCACTGGGGGCCCTTGAATTCCATGACATCCCCCTCCCGGCGAAAGCCGACTCGCCTCACCCGCTGGCCACGACGTTCCCCAAAGGCGATCTTTTGCGTTACCGAGGCGCGGCTCGCCGCCTCGACGCTCTGCAAATCTTCCGGGATGAACAGGGGAAAGTCCTTAGAATCAAATGGCTTTTAAGCTAAGCCTTTTAGCTCCATCTCAGAGGTAGCAACCTCACCTAGGTCTCCCCCAGTAGAAAATTTAGACTCAAGTAATGACCTCGACTGCCGACAGGGTAAAACCTGCTCTTGTGCAATTTTAGAGAGCGTCTTCAGGTCCGTTTGATATTTTACAGCTACTTCTCCCAAATGAAGTGCAGTTGACGAACACGGACAATGTTAACGGCATGGATTGTTAAGGAGTTCAAAATTGAACACTCCCAAAATGCTACAATTAACTTTGACACTTCTCGTGATCATGCTCATCTCTCAAGCATGCTTCATCGTCAATTCCTCATCGGGTAAGGTCACCTATAGAAGTCCAAAAGCAAATGTTTTAAGCATTTCATCCACAAAAGATGATGCTTCGAAAGATGTGAGCATTTCTGTGCCCCCGGATTTACTCGAGCTGGCTGGGCAGTTGAATATTGAAGAAGGGGCGACAGTCGCCAGCGAATCACTGGCAGCAGCTTTAAATATAGGCGAAGGACTTCAGAGCGCTGGTCCTTCGATCAACGTCTCGGCTCAATCCTTCAGTGATGTTTCCCAGATTGGTCGCCTTGAGCTTTCGATTCCCTACACTCAAGTTGCTTCCCTGGCCTTAGCCAGCGGCTTTCTTGCCATCGTCTACCAGGTCTTAGACCTTGATGGCAAAGTGCTCATCGGCCTTATTCCCTCTTCGAACTTTGCTGTACAAGAAAGCTTCATCAAGTTTAAAATGCTCGGCCTTGGCAGTTACCAGGTGGTCCGTGTTCCTGTAGAAATCAAAGAAGAGATTAAAGTTAAGACCGAGGAAACTAAGATCCTGACCAAAGTCGAGCAAGAAGTCCTGCCCGCTCTCAGTCTCGCGAGCATCAACCCCATAATCGCCAGAAAGGGTGAGCCGATCAGCATTAGGGGGCAGAACTTCCGCGCCACAGTGAAACTAGCCTACCTTGGTCGCCCCTTAACTCAGATTCAGATAAAATCCGATCAGCTACTCACCGCCGTGATCGAGGATGCCCCTCGGCGTGGACAAGCCATGCTTTATGCAAGCCAAGATGGGGTGGAGAAGGTGATGTCTCTAGCTTTTGCTGGCGCCGCGGGGGACTTTCCCTTGATCACACTCGCTGCCAATGAGGTCTGCTCGGGACAAAAGTTTTATAATGCCAATGGAGATCTGCTTGAAGGCAGTAAGAGTTGTGGCTTGGCTACTGCCTGTTCGAGCGATGGCCAAACGAATTGCACGGCGAGCACCTTGTTTCCGGCAGTACAGTCGAGCTTGGTCAGCAGCAAATGTATGCTTGGTGAATCGCTAGGCGGCTCGACGGGAGGGGTGACTTTGCCCTTGGTATCCAAGGTTTTAGTGGGCACGAGCTATGGTGTTTCAACTTCAAGTTTGACCGGTACGCTCACGCTGCCTCTAGCGGCAGATGTAAGGGCGACGAGCGCCGCTTATGGTGATCCCACAGCATTGCAGACACCAAGCTACTCGAGTGGTGGAGCTTCGAATTGCAACATTGATGGCGATGTATCTTGTCTAGTCGATGGCACAAATTTTAAAGCAGCCCTGATTGCAGGAGCGGCTGCGAAGATTATTACAGGCCAAACGCTGGCTGGGCAGAACGGTACTGCAGCTGCAGCACCAGCAAACTGTGGGACGAACGGCGGGCAGTCCTGCGTGGCGACCGGTGCCTACTTTGCTGCTACAAGCTGTTCGGCTAATGGTTCAAATTGCTTTTTGCCGCAGTTCGTGACTTCGACTCAGCCCTTGAAGGCGATCAGTTATGATGCCATAGACGCGGGTAAAGCTTCAATTCGTAGCTCGCTCACGCTTTCCGGTATCACCGGGACGCTGGTCAACTGCTCGGCGGGCGGTGAGACCGGATGTGTAACGAACAGCACCTTTAAGTCTATCAACCTCAGTTCTCAGGGGAGCAATAGTTCCTCGGGCCTTACTGCTGCCAACTTCAATACAAAACTGGCTACGACAGGTAACTTCGAGTTTTGGGATGCGAGTGGAACCCGCCATGAGAAGGCAGGCGACACGGACCTTGCAGCGGCGAATATCGCCACTAGCGTTGTGATCCATGGCGTCATCGGATCGGCTGATCTCGAATCGCATAGCGCGTGTGGAGCTGCGAATCAGATGGGATGTGTAGCAACCAGTACGTACAAAACGATGGACCTTAGTACTGTGGGGGCCTTCACAGGGCTTA
This sequence comes from Oligoflexus sp., assembly GCA_041736305.1. GTDB lineage: Bacteria > Bdellovibrionota_B > Oligoflexia > Oligoflexales > Oligoflexaceae > Oligoflexus. The sequence goes on from JBGSTX010000063.1 coordinate 14,671, forward strand.
CCGGGAGCAACTTTCCAAGTCGCATCACGAACGCGGATAGTAGTGAGTTCTGGGACGCGACCGGTAACAAGCACAGCTTCGCTGGTGATCCAAATTTGACTGTTGAAAATATCAAGTCTACTGTAACGATTCTCGGCGTGACGGGGCAGTATCCTTCCGCCACCTTTCCTTTGGCTGCCAATACTAGTGCGCCGGATCTGACTTCGCTTGAAACACAGCTCAAGATGGATGGACCTTTTGAGTTCTTTGACAAGACGGGTGCTGTCTACAACGGAAGCGGTGATAGTGACCTTCTGGATTCGAACATTAAAAGCTTGGTAGCCATCGAAAACCTCTCTTTAACGGGAACTTATGTCGCCACTCTTAGCTGCCCTTCCGGGTATATAAAAGTCCCTGGCGATAGTAACTATGGTACGGGTGATTTTTGCATCATGAAGTACGAAGCCAAAGATGTCTCAGGCACGGCCACACCCCAGCCGGCAAGCGCCCCGTGGGTGAATGTGACTCAAGCGAATTCTTTGGCCGCATGTCGTTCTCTTGGACTGGGATATGATCTCGTCAACAATACTCACTGGATGAGTCTCGGCGTGAATGTCGCGAGTGTCGCTAGCAACTGGGTAGGTGCTAGCGTAGGGTCTGGTCTACTCATATTAGGTCACTCAGACAACAGTCCCAACTCCGCTTGTGCTGCCTCCAGCAATGACACTGAGTATTTTGTAGAAAGTACCTGCACTCCTCTTAGTACAGGCGATACCGCGGATCAAAGACGAACCCTTACTCTCACCAATGGCAATGTGATCTGGGATCTCTCGGGCAATGTGGCAGAAAGGGTCATTTACTTCAATTTGAATGACAAGCCGAGCCCGTTAGAAGGTTTCGTTGAATATACAGCTATCACAGCGACTGATTCGACTCCCCTTACGGACCTGATCCCGGAAATTGCCGTTACTAACACGTGGAATTCTTTGCAGGGGATGGGTCAGTTTTATTCAGGACTTAACGGTACGGGAGGCACTCTCAAACGTGGAGGGTATTGGCTCGATAATATGGGAGGTTCAGGTATCGCTGGGGTATTTCATGCCTATATGAACGATTACCTAACTGATACCTTAGCTGAAACTGGCTTTCGCTGCATTGCCCCCCCAAGCCCCTGATTTCTGATCATATTAGACGGGGGATCGTAGTCCAAAACATATTTAGCAAAGCTCATACGTGCCCGCCAGGCTTAAGGGCAGAATTTAGAATGCTACCGCTTGCCAATAGTCCCTTTTTCATCCAACTGCCGCTCCAAAAAACCTATGCAGACCTAGATCTACATAGTATTTGGTACTTCGCTCTCCGTTGATGTCCGTTTCCGGCGTGCAACTGGAGTCCGGGAGGGGCGGTTGCGCTCCAAGGGAGCGCTAACTCCTCCGTTGGCAGTTGATCTAGCAAGCAAGATGGCTTTCACTTCTTTGAAGGAAGTAAATAGGCTGATCTCAGCATCATCAGCTCTGTGCTTGATATTAACTGCAGCGTTTGTGTCCGCATGCGAAACATCCCCATCTGCATGGTGAAATTTATCTCCAACCCGCCTTCCTTCCAGACGACCGGTCTTCGAGTCCACTTGTGATGTATAAGCCGCGTTCACAACTCGCAGGCAAGAACCTCTTGCCTTGCTCACTGAATCTAATGCCTCTGCCAGTGAGCCTTTTGCCCATCCTGACATTGTTCGATTGAATTTTTTCCACTTGTGCTTGCTAGCAAAAGCTTTTGTTAAATCCTCGGCTCGGATTTCTTTGGCTTGATCGACGAGCGCATGAGCAGCTTGGAAAGCTATATTTCTAATCCGAAGCCTTTGCAAGTTTTCTTGGGCCTCGAGCTTTTTTCTTCCTAGATTTCGGCGACGGATATTCTGAGCCTTATGCACCTTTTTCTTACTAAGCTGATAGAGCTTATTTCTGGCCTTCCCACGGGCATTTATTTTTTCAGTGCCTTTGCTCAAGACTGGACCTAGATCGACTCCATAAAAGCGTCCCTCAGAATCAGCAAAGGCTTCGCTATAGCCTTTGTCGACACCGATGACTTCATCGCCGTGGGCCCTATATGTTTTCTGGTCTATCGTATAGTGAACGTAAACCACGCCCTTCTTCAAAATTAGTCTTAAGCAGCCATGGAGGCGAACCTTGGCGTTTAACGGTACGCATATTCTTTTGCCCTTGTTAAAACTAGGTATTTTCAGCCAAGTATTACCATTTTTGCCGGTAAACTGGCTGTAGACGCCGGTTTCAAGGATGATTTGATTTCGGACGCGAGTTCTTCCGTGCTTTTTATGCCTTCGCATCTTCCTACGTAAGTAGGAGTTGTTCTTCCACGCCGTCGTCTTAAGCGCATCAAAAAGTGTAGTTCTTAGTGCCTTATCAGAAGTTCTCTTTAAGATAGCAGCTTTCACTAACTTCTTGGCAGCCTCTTCATACATTAGAATGTCGTCGAGCACGTCACGGAGCGTCTCTTTCCAGGCTTTGGCGGGAAGCGGGCT
>JBGSTX010000154.1:0-6826 GCA_041736305.1 Oligoflexus sp.
GTGCACGGCAGCTGGGATGCGCTCGCACCTCCGCTGCCGCTTGCGGATGGCGACCTGCGGGAGACTCTGCTTGTAAAAGGGGCAAATCACTTTCTACTACCCTGGTATCCGGAAGGACTGCAGGGCGTCATCGATTGGCTAGAACGCCTTTAGCAATTTTCCGATCATTGGCTCACCGCTGACTGCCCTGAATTCAACTCTTCCAGCACTTCCTTCTGCTGCGCCACATCTTTGAGCTCGCTGAGGAGCAGCCGCAGGTTGGAAGTAATTTCTCGCTGTGAATTCTCGACGAAGGCCAGCTGCACCTGCACCGGCAAGCGGGCTAGTATCATAGCTAAGGCTGCACGATGCTCGGGCATATGCTTTTCGAGGACTGCATTTGCCATGTCGGCAAGTCCGCGATTGCGGGAAATCGCGAAAGTAAAAAGCTGAGCTACACCGGGATGGTTAATCGGCAGAGGGTTGTCTTGGAGGTAGCGAAAGATCACTGTGCAGGTATAGACGTTGACCGAATTTTGATTCATCTGCCGGAGATCATCGAGGTCGGCTTTGCGCAGGTAATCGAGAAAAGGTCCGGAAGCGCGGTTAGGGTCTAGCACCAGCATAGCATTAGCAAATTCCGGGCTCCCCTCGAGCATCAGTCCCCTGACGAGAAAGGTATAGGCCGATTTCAGATTGTTTTCCTGAACCGCAGTGGCCATTTCTGGAATAAGAACCTGCTCTTCCTGACCCTCACCGAGAACCTGTGTCAGATAATTTTCGAGGGTCTGCCTGACCTCCGCCGAAGGCTTGACGGCTGCCATGCGCCAGCCGATGACGCGGCTAGTTTTATTGCGAGAGCTCAGTAGAGTTTGCAAGAGTTTGGGGCTGAGCTGCGCGCTGCTTATTCGGTAGAGATGAGCCGCATTGAGGAGAACATTAGGTTCGGCGCTGTCGTGCTTCTGCATGAGATCGCGTTCGCTAAGCTTCTTTAGGGCTGGAAGTTCATTGCGCTCCCGCGCTAAATCCCGAACCTGACGGAGTATGTCGTCGCCATAGGTGACGGCGTAGCCGTAGGCTTCGTCCAGTGGAGTTTCGCGCGTGATGCGCGGTCTTTCTTCTTCGCTCCCGCTTGTAGTTTGACAGCCGGATACGCTCACCACACTGAGGCCAAGAGCAAGCACGATCATGATTTGACGCATATTTTTCCTATCAAATTGAAAGGACTTTGATTTCGCTCTGGAATTACATCTCTACGCAGCTGAGCATGGGACTTTTCTAAGAAGATTCTGAGCCTTTGCTCTTACCAAGGGCTCGGAGCTCGACCCTATAGCGCCCCGAAAGCGCGGCTTCAAGAGTTTTCTGCCACTGGCCGTTAGGATCTGGCTCCCGAATTTCTACCAACAACTGACCTTCGCGCGGGCTCCTGATCGCTATGATACCGAGAGCCAGATGACAATCAACCCAGGCTTTAGGATCGATTCGCTGGGCGATTCCGGGCCCAGAGTCCCAGCTAAATGCTAGCTGCCAGGCCTGGCAGAGACTTTCTAAAAATCCTCGCGGCCAGTCAACGCGTACGGAACTCTGACGTGAACCGATGAGGGCCCAGAGGCGTTCGTGAAAGCGGAGCCGCTGCTGCTGACGCAGTAGGAAATAGATAAGCACAAAAAACACCAGAACCGAACTTAAATGAAACATGAGGTTGACGCTCATCATGGATGGCCGCTCCTCCCTTCTGCTCAGCCAGGCCTGTCAGTTTGTTTTTCTATCGTAGCGCATAAAGTGCTTATGGCTCTAGCCTAAAAGATCGGGACCAAAACCGGGCGAGGCAAGCTGAAAAAGGCGCAAAGAGCGGTTGCGCAGCTTATCGCCGGCAGGTATTTTCCACTGAGTTGCAAACTTGTGCTGCTATTGACCGTCGTCTGGCGGATAGGTGATCATGTCCCTAAAGAACCCGTTTTGCCGCTTTTCCTTTTCAACTGCTCTTTCTTTGGCTGACCTGGGAGTTTCCCGATGACCCTGAAAAGTATGACAGCTTTTGGCAGTGGTGAAGCGGTCGGAAAGTCGAGTACCTACCGTTGCGAGATCCGCAGCTTAAACTCTCGCTTTTGCGACATATCGATCAAAATGCCGCGCTACCTTATAGCTCTCGAACCTCAACTGATCAATCGCACCAAAGAACGGGTTAGCCGTGGCAAAATCGACATATTCATCGATGTAGTCCCGAATAGCCGCCAGGCTCATCTTCCCGAACTCAACGTGGCTGCCGTTCAGCACTATCTCGAAATGAGCCGGGTTTTGGAGGCAGAAGCCGGGCCCGGGATCAAGGGGCTGAGCGTCTATGAGTTCCTCCGCTTGGAGGGGATTCTTGACAGTAAGCTGAGCCTCGGCGGGGAGTCTGTGCTGGATCTTCATCAAGCGGGAATTAGCGCCGCAGTTGAAAAAGCCTTCGATGCTCTTATTCTTCAAAGACAGAGTGAAGGCGCGGCATTAGGCGAGGCTCTGCAAAAAATCCTCGAGGGCTTGGCTGGAGATCGCAGCGCTATCGCTAGCAAGCGCGAGACCATCCAAAAACATGTCTATGAAAATTATCGACGTCGGCTCGACCGCTTGCTCCTAGCGATTGAAGAGACGGGAGACAAAGTAAGTAGCGTCCTCCCTGAAGAGAGAATTCTGAGTGAAGTCGCGATCCTCATCGATCGGAGTGACATTGAAGAGGAGCTGACCCGTTTGAGTGCGCATGAGCAGGAGTTCAAGCGCCTCTTGGCTGGCGGCGAGGAAGTGGGCAGACGCATGGATTTTCTCTGTCAGGAAATGCAGAGAGAAGTGAACACTATTTCAAATAAGCTGACCCAACTGGAAGTGGCGCAACATACCCTTTCGCTTAAACAAGCGGTAGAAAGATTGCGTCAGCAGATACAAAACATTGAGTGACGATGGGCTTGCCCGGAAGATGCCAGGTTTTTGCCAGTTTTGCGACTCTGAAGGAGAGACCCTATCATGACTGTTTTTGTTGTGTCAGCTCCATCGGGAGCAGGAAAAACCACTCTCAATAGGCGCTTGCTCCAGGAGTGCCCTACTCTAGAGATGTCAATCAGTCACACGACGCGCTCGCCACGGAAAGGTGAACAAGAAGGAGTCCACTACTACTTCCTCGATCGTTCGTCCTTCCAGAGTTTGGTGGAAGAGGGTGCGTTTCTCGAGTGGGCCGAGGTCCATGGCAACCTTTATGGCACCAGCTTTAAAGAGCTCGAAAGAATTGAAAAGCAAGGCAAAAGCCCTATTCTCGAAATCGATGTTCAGGGCTGGGATAACATCAAACCAAAGCTGCCGAGCGCCGTAAGTATATTCATTCTCCCACCCTCGCTCCGTTCGCTCTGGGAAAGACTTGAGTCCCGCGGTTCGGATCATGTCGAGCAGCGCTGGCGGCGTTTTAAAAACGCCTACGCTGAAATAAAAACTGCTAATCATTACAGTATATTACTTGAAAACCAAGACCTCGAGGAAGCCTTTCAAAAGTTGAAGAGCATCATGGTCGCTGGTAATTACCAGGTAGCAAGCCGAGAAGATGGCTTGCGACTCTGCAAAAGACTCAATGAAGAGTTTGAAACTGCCGATTGGATAAAAGGCTTGCGGACCCAGATGGGCAGCTGAATTTATTACGCCGAAGTATGGCTTGTGATTTAGTCGAGTTAGTCACTCGGATCGGTTTGGACAGCATGAGTGAACGGATAAAGAAAGAACTCAATAACACGTCGATTACGCCGCCCAGTTCGACGACGTCTCCGGAAGAGGCGTATCAGGACCTCTTGCGTTCTCTCGATGTTTACATGCCTCAGGTCGATCGAAAATCGATTCAGTTGGCATATGAATTCGCTTCGAAGTGCCATGAGCCGCAGAAGAGAGCATCGGGCGAACCCTACATCGTGCATCCGCTGGCGGTAGCTGGAATCGTGTCGACCCTCAAGCTCGACACCTCATCCATAGTCGCTGCGATATTGCACGATACCGTCGAAGATACTGTGGCCACACTGGAAGATATCGAAAGGCTCTTTGGCTCTGAGGTGCGAGACCTGGTCGACGGTCTCACGAAGATTTCTAAGATCAAGTTTCGTTCTAACGAAGAGAAGCTGGCGGAAAATTTTCGAAAAATGATCGTGGCGATGGCCAAAGATCTGCGGGTTATTCTCATCAAGCTTTGCGATCGTCTGCACAACATGCGGACTATGGATAATCTCGCTATCGAAAAAAGGAAGCGGATTGCTCAAGAAACGCTCGACATCTATGCTCCACTGGCCAATCGCCTGGGGATTTACGGGATCAAGAGCGAGCTGGAAGATCTCTGCCTGCGCGTGCTCAAATACGAGATCTATCAAGAAATCCGGCGCAAAATAGCCTCCAAGCGCTCGCAGCGCCAGACCTATATCAACGATATAAAAGAGGTGCTTGAGGCCGAATTTCGGAAGTACAGCTTCAGCGAAATTCAGGTCTATGGCCGGCCTAAGCATTTCTTTTCGATTTATAAGAAGATGGCTGAGCGTCACCTTGAATTTGAAGATATTCACGATCTTTTCGCCTTTCGCATCATCGTCAGCTCGATCAAGGACTGCTACGAGGCGCTCGGCGTCGTGCATGCCATGTGGAAGCCTATGCCAGGGCGTTTCAAAGATTATATCGCCATGCCCAAGGCGAACCTTTATCAGTCGCTGCATACGACGGTGATCAGACCCAATGGCGATACCGCAGAAATACAGATCCGCACCAAAGAGATGCACGAAACCTGCGAATATGGGGTCGCGGCGCACTGGTCCTACAAAGATAAGGACAAGGCTGTCGCCGATACAGATGCCAAGAAATTTTCATGGCTTCGTCAGATCATGCAGTGGCAAAGCGAGATCAAGGATCCTGACGAGTTTCTCGAAGCCCTCAAGGTCGACCTCTTCGACGAGGAGCTCTTCGTTTTCACGCCGAAGGGAGACGTTCTTTCTTTGCCGCAAAATGCGACCGCGCTCGACTTTGCATTTTCGGTACACAGCGATATCGGCCTCAAGTGTATAGGGGTCAAGGTCAACGGACAGATGTCTCCTATCAAAAAGCGCTTAAAGTCGGGCGATATAGTCGAAGTTTTGACCTCGCCTCATCAGAAGCCCAGCAAAGACTGGCTCAGTTTTATTGTGACTTCTAAGGCGCGGAGTAAGATCCGCTCCTTTTTGCGCAGCGAGCAGCGGGAGAAGAGTAAAAAGCTTGGTCGGGATTTGCTCCTCCAGGAACTCGAGAAGCGTCGCATGTCGATAGACGAAATCGAGAAGAGTAGCAGCGAGCTGCAGAAGCTTATCAAGCTGGCCCGTGAATCGCAGTTTGAGGACGTTCTGATCGCCATTGGCTACGGGCGTCTCAATGCCAAGGACCTGATGGACAAGCTCTATCCCGCTCCAGAGCCCAAGGAGACCATGCAGGAGCAGATCCAGCGCCAGGGACTCGACCTGCCCAGCAAGCCTGATAAGCCGTCTCGCTCTTCGCAGAGCCCGATTCTCGTTTCAGGTTATGATGACGTGCTTGTGACTTTGGGGAAATGTTGCTTACCTTTACCGGGCGAGGCGATTTTGGGCTTTATCACGAGAGGTCGCGGTGTGGCTGTGCACCGGAGCACCTGTCCGCGGGCTCTGGACTTGGATCCGGCGCGGAAGATTCCCGTCGAGTGGTCGAAGAATGTGGCGGGCAACGAGCCTAATTTCCACCGTTGTTCGATCAGTTTGAGAACGCAGGAAAAGCCTGGTGTTCTAGCTGAGGTCACGGCGCTTCTCAGTAACAACGGGGTCAATGTTCACAAGGCCGAAATCAAGATCGAGAACAAAGTGACTGGTATTCTCGAGTTTGAGATTGGTGTAAAAAATTTGCAGCATCTTGAGACTGTGATTGGCCGGCTGGAATCGTTATCATCGGTTCTGTCGGTGCAGAGAAAAAATTTGGTAAAGAATCGCAAGCTCCGTCGAGGGCGTTTTCCCTCTGGTGCTATCAGTTAATCCACTTCAGGAGATTCTCCTATGCGCCCTTGCTTACGCCTGCTGGGTTTCATGTTCGCCAGTTTTTTCCTGCTGACCGGTTTTGGCAAGCCGCGGTCGCGCGTTGCGGTCGAGCCCAAGCTCGATGCTAAGACCCTGACGATGCGCTTCGTTGTCCAGCCGGACGAGGGGATAGCGGTGAATTCCGATGGACCCTGGCTGCTCTCGATCACCAAGGTCGAGGGCTTGAAGCTTGAGATGAAGGACGGCAAGTTCGAAAGCAAAGCTTATGATGAGAAAATCCCGGGTTTCGAAGTTAAAGCCGAAACCCTGCCGGACGCTAAAGAAGTGAAAGTCGATTATACGATGCGCGCTTTCGTCTGCACGGCGGATAAGAAGCAGTGCTATCAGGACCAGCATAAAGGGACTTATACCTGGAATGCGAAGTCCTGATGGATCTGCGGGAACAGGCTCTTCAAGCCTCAGAGAACCGGCATCCTTGGGAATTAGCCCGTGCCGGCCTTGTTTTATCTCTCATTCCTAGCGACCTCAGTTCGAAGGTCGTGGCCGACGTAGGCGCTGGCGACCTCTTTTTTTCTCGCATTGTGCAGAACCTTGGCCCCCGGAAAGTCTACGCAATAGATCCTGGTTATGCGGATGGAGAACGTTCCGCGGGCTTTGAGCGTGCCACGACTCTCGACGTCATGCCCGCCGAGAGTCTCGATCTGGTTTTTCTAATGGATGTACTCGAACACGTCGAAGACGAGAGAACATTCCTCGCAAGCGTCAATCACCCCACCCAACCCTGAAGGGTATGGGTAGGGCTTGGAAAGGAGGAAGCAAAT
>JBGSTX010000275.1:0-2028 GCA_041736305.1 Oligoflexus sp.
AGCGCGGCGCGCAACGCCACCCATTACATCCCAGGGGAGTGCCTTGTCGATGATGGCGTCGGTCTCTTCGCTTCCGTCCAGCAGCAGGCCGAAGCCACCGTTGATGGATTTGCCAGTGCCCACGCCGCCGCCGTTGTGTAGCGCAACGAGCGTCATGCCGCGCGCAGCGTTACCGGCAAAAACCTGCGTCGCCATTTCCACCATAATGTTTGAGCCGTCTTTGATGTTAGACGTTTCACGAAACGGCGAGTCGGTGCCGCCCGTATCATGATGATCGCGGCCTAGCATAAGAGGACCGACCTCCCCTTTCCTGACGAGCGCATTGAATGCACGAGCTATCCTTCGTCTGCCTTCAGCATCTTGATAGAGGATGCGCGCCTGCGAACCGACTACTAAATTATAGCTTTCAGCTTCGCGCACCCACTTCAGATTATCCTGATCCTGGTAGCGGAGGTGAGGTCGGAGAGTTTCAATAACCAGCGCCGCTTCCTGATCAGTTCGCCGGAGATCTTCGGGCTTGCCACTGAGGCAAACCCAACGGAAGGGACCGTAGCCATAGTCGAAGAGCTCAGGACCGAGAATATCTTCCACGTACGAAGGCCAGATGAATCCGTCACGCGTGTTCTGTCCGTTGCGCGCAATCTCTTTAGCCCCGGCATCGAAAACTGCCTTCATGAAAGCATTGCCATAATCGAAGAAGTAGGTGCCAGCCTTCACGAGTTCTTGAATCAAAGTAAAATGTTTGATGAGGCTCTGGTCGACCAATCGTCTAAACTGAGCCGGATCGTGCCCGAGCATAGCCGTTCGAGCCGCGAAGTCCAGCTGGGCAGGACAATAACCCCCCTCGTAGACCGCATGACAACTGGTTTGATCGGAGAGCAGATCAATTTTCACTTCAGGATGCTCGACCGCATACTGAAGCAGGTCGACGATGTTGCCATGGTAGGCGATAGCTTCGCTCTTTTTCTGCTGCTTTGAGCTTGAGGCCCAAGCAAAGGCAGTTTGAGGATCGGCAGCTACGCGGCTGACCCAACCCTGCCGCAGTCTAGTTTCTATTCTCGAGCGATCGACTTCGGCGATGATGCCAACCGCGCCTGCGATTTCTACCGCTTTACCCTGTGCACCACTCATGCCGCCAAGTCCGGAGCTAACGAAAAGCACGCCTCCGAGTTGGCTTTGATCTTTGAGGCCGAGGCGCTGGCGAGCCGCTATGACTATCGTATTGTAGGTACCGTGCACGATACCCTGCGGACCTATGTACATCCAGCCACCAGCTGTCATTTGCCCGTAATTAGCGACTCCGATGGCAGCTGCACGCTGAAATTCTTCGGGTCGATCGAACATACCGACCATAAGTCCATTTGTGGTGATGACGCGTGGAGCTTCGCGACGCGATGGGAAGAGACCGAGTGGATGTCCGGAATGCAAAACGAGAGTGTGCTCGTCGTCGAGGCGCTCCAGATACTGTTTGATGAGTCGATACTGCATCCAATTTTGCATGACCTGACCTGTCTCACCGTAGGTCACCAGCTCATAGGGATAGAGAGCAATTTCGAAGTCCAGATTGTTATCGATCATGAGTTGGAGAGCTCTGCCAGCCAAGGATCGCCCTTGATACGCTGCGAGTGGCTTAGCGTGGATGCGGCCTTCTGGTCTGTATCGATAGGCATAGATGCGGCCGTGCGTCAGGAGTTCGTCGAGAAACTCCGCAGCCAGTTGAGCTTGCAAAGCATCTGGCACATAACGCAGAGCATTTTTCAGAGCGAGCTCAATATCATCCGAGCTGAGATTCAATTCGCGTTTAGGCGCACGACGATGCTGGGAATCGAAGCAAGGATCGGGGGGAAGCTGAAGGTCTAAGCGTGGATGCTGCATGCCGAGTCTCCAATGCTGCGCTAAGGTGCGGACTTTAACAAATAAGATCCGCGTGGTCGAGTCTGCCAAAGACAGCGCGGGAAACAGGGTGAGCACTTCGAGAGATCACCGAGTTCGCAAGATCAGACTAGCTCAATGATGGAGGCTATCTCT
>JBGSTX010000225.1:0-3657 GCA_041736305.1 Oligoflexus sp.
CTGCACCTGCTCGTAAATGCTTGCTGAGGTGCGGAATCCATAACCGCCGCAGATGAGGCGCCGGCCAGGAATCCAGGCTGCATCGCCCATCCCTTCAAAGAGAGTTTGGGGGCTACGAGCGGGCAACTTATAGATGCGCACGCCGCGAGTTTCCAGCTGTTCTCTCAGAGAACCCAATTCGTGTTGCCGCGAGTCAGCGGCCATATTGCTGAGGATCACAGAAGGGAAGCCATCAGCGTCGAGAAAAGGAAAAGTTTGATTGGCGCAGAAGACCATATCCGGACAGCTTGGATCGACCTTAAAAACTTCCACTGTGAACCCGAGTTTTTGGTAGGCTAAAGATAGAGCCAACCACTGTTCCCGCGCGCGTTTGCGGTCGATCTTCTGCAGTCGACCATCGGCGGTTTTCATATGCGGGTTGATGACCTCGACTACATCGAAGGCATCGGGTTCAACCATAAAGATTAGACGGCCCAGGGATTCAAAACGCTGGGATTCACTTTCGGTATCTCTCGTCTCATCGGCGGGCCACTGCAGCATAAACAGTTCCACGTTAAAGTTGAGTAGAAGCTTATCCAGAAATCATAAATAATTTGCAATAAAATTCAATTGCCCGCCTTTATGTCTGGCTAAAACCTGAATCTAGGCGCAATTCTATTTTTTCCTGGACCTGTCGCGGCGACAAGCAGCCGGCAATATTTGCTTAGGACCCGCTCACATCCTGCCATTGCTTGACCGCCGTTCTATGCAGCTTCCACGCAGGGGCCGTGAGACCCTTGACCGCCGCGCATTCACCGATCGGAATGATCTCCCCTGGTATTTCATTCGCAAACTCTAAAAGCAGCAAGGGGTTTTCATGAACTGAGTACCAAAAGAGTTGTTCCCCCTCGTCGCTCTGGAAGATTTCAAATTCACTTCCGTCTGCATGTTCTTCCGCTTTGAAGCGTCGCACGCTGTAGCTCCCTTTTTGGGAGCCGAAGAGCGCCGTATGCACCTGCCCAGGAATCCAAGGCCCCCAGGCGATGAGCGGCGCGGAAAGAGTTCGTGCTTCTCCCGCGGGCGCTATCGAGAGGCACCCGTCACGCGTCACCGAGTAAATCAGAGTCGAGGCACTCACGATCCCCAGTTTCTGGCCACTTCCATTCATACCGAGACGTAGATTCTTCTTATCCCAGCAGAGCTTTCCTCTGAGTGCCACCGGTCCTTCACGACCTAGCACTTTGTAGCCGAGGAGCGCGCGTTCGCTCAGCTTCTGTCCGCGCACAGCGCGTGGCATGAAGGGCAGACTAGCAAAATCAAAGGCCCAGGCTTCAGCAGCCCCCTCGCGCTCTATCTCCAGCCATTCGTGAGGACTCTCATCCCAAAGACGGGCGTAAAGTATTTCGCAACCGCCCTTGACGACTTCGTAGGGTTTATCTTTCTGCATGGGGCCGAGACGCTGTCGCTTGGCCCAGATATGACCTCGTTCGGGATCGCGATAGAGCACGTGAAGACAGCTGTCGGCCCCCGCCGCCGCCAGCAGCTGCAGATAGAAGATATCTTCACCGACAAAGCATTTCTCGCTGACCTTGACGACCGTAGCCTGCCCGCTTCGACGGAGCACGAAGACCTCGTCGAGGTCGGAGCATTCGGTGATGAACTCATCTTTTTTCAGACTGCTCCCCAGAAATCCCTCGGCGCGGTTGACGTAAAGCTTCTGGTTGGCGATCACGAGTTCGCGGGCTTTGATTTCGCCGAAAGTCTCGATCTTGGTGCGGCGCGGTTCCGCGAGATAGCGTTCTTTGAGCGAGCGGAAGTAGGCTATCGTATGAGCCGTGATCTTACTCAGTTTTTTCTGAGTCGCCTTCAGCTGCTTTTGCAAGCTGTCGAGCTGGGCCTCTGCCTCGCTGCTATCGTAGAGGGTCAGGCGCTTGAAGCGGAGTTCGAGCAAGGCTTCGAAGTCTGCCTCGCCTAACGGCCAGGGAAAATCTTTCAGAAGCGGCTTGAAGGATTTCTGCAGCCGTTCGAGGGCCTCGTCCCAAGTTGCAGCTCCTTCGACCTTGCGGTAGATTTTCTGCTCGATAAAAATCTGCTCGAGGCTGGCTTTTTTGATCTTATGCTCGAGCTTGTGCTGCTCAAGTTCAAGCTCTTGCCTCAGGAGCTCGCGGGTGCGCTCGGTGGCGTCGATCAGCAGCTCGGTCGTGCTGCAGAAATGAGGTCGATCGTCTTTGATCACACAGGCATGAGTCGCTATCGAGATTTCGCAATCGGTAAAAGCGTAGAGGGCGTCGACTGTCGAAGCGGCCGGCACGCCTGGCGGCAGGTGAATGCGGATCTCGACGTTTTTGCTGGTATTGTCCTCGACCTTCTTGATCTTGATCTTACCCTTCTCGTGGGCATTGAGTATCGACTCGATCAAGGCACCGGTCGTAACGCCGAAGGGCAGATCGACGATAAGCAGAGTTTTTACATCGACGACTTGGATCCGAGCCCTCACCCGTACCCGCCCTCCGCGCTGACCTTCGCGGTAGTTTTCGAAATCGGCGCTACCGCCTGAAAGAAAATCTGGCAGAAGCTGGAAGCTTTTACCTTCGAGGTGGGCTATCGCTGCTTCGCAAAGCTCCCCATTATTGTGCGGGAGAACCTTGGTTGCCAAACCCACGGCTATACCTTCGACTCCCAGCGCAAGGAGCAGTGGAAACTTCACGGGTAAGACTACCGGCTCTTTATTTCTCCCATCGTAGGAAGATTGCCAGCTGGTGAGTTCGTCTTGAAAGAGGACTTCTTTACTGAACTTGGAGAGCCGTCCTTCGATATAGCGCGGCGCAGCAGCTCGGTCGCCTGTAAAGGTATTACCCCAGTTACCCTGCATGTCGATCAAGAGCTCTTTCTGCCCCATCTTCACGAGAGCGTCTTCGATCGCCATATCACCGTGGGGGTGGTAGCGCATGGTATGGCCGATGACGTTGGCCGCTTTATTGAGGCGGCCGTCATCCAACTCATGGAGGGCATAGAGAATGCGCCGCTGCACTGGCTTGAGTCCATCGCGGATGTCCGGAATCGCGCGATCGAGAATCACATAGGAGGCATACTCCAAGAACCAATTCTGATAGAGGTCCTCGACATGTAAAGGAGCGGCAGCTGGATGCTCGCCTTCAGCTTTTTTTGAGTTCTTGTCTTTTTCCGTACTCATGAGACCTCCTCTGCGTTTAAGTCCAGAGGTTCTTCCGTACGGAGATGGTCGATGATAAAACGTTGACGTTCTTGTGTGTTCTTGCCCATGTAGTAACTCAATACATCATGAATAGCTAGTTTCTGCGAAAGGCGGACAGGCTCGAGGCGCATACCCGAGCCGATGAACTGCTCAAATTCATCGGGCGAAATTTCGCCAAGACCTTTAAAGCGGGTGATTTCCGCAGTCTTACCCAGGGCCTGGAGGGCACGATCCTTCTCGCGCTGGTCGTAGCAGTAGCGCAGCTGCTTTTTGTTGCGGACACGAAAGAGAGGTGTGCGCAGGATAAAGAGATGACCGGCTTTGACCAGCTCGGGGAAGAACTGCAGGAAAAAAGTCATGAGCAGGAGGCGGATGTGCATACCGTCGACGTCGGCATCAGTGGCGATGACTATTCTCTGGTAGCGGAGGTTTTCGAGACTCTCCTCGATGTCGAGGGCGTGCTG
>JBGSTX010000242.1:0-7964 GCA_041736305.1 Oligoflexus sp.
CCCCCCCCGCCCCTCCGGCGATAGCCCCTCCATCAACTCACATTCTATCAACTTCTTAAAAACTCCCCAAGACCCCCAAAAAACCAAAAAAACCAAAAAAACTCTCACCCCGCCCAAGAAAACCCAGTATCCAAGGGCAAAATCAGCACAAGATCAACCTCTTCTACGACGCGAAGCGCCAGTGGAAAAGCGGCAAAGGGCAAGAACCCGGGCTCTCCCTTAGCAAATCCGACCTCACCAATTTTCCCCAAGTGCCCAGTAGAAAGTGGGGTCAAACTAAACCTCCCGCCCAAGCTAACGAGAGTGGCGAAGCCACGATCCAGGGTCAATCTAAGTTCCGCGCCACGAGCAATGCGAAAGCGGATCACCTGATAAAACGGGTTAGAAGGATAAACGTCAACCGTCCCTCCAGAAGGCAGCTTCAGTGTTTCAGCGTGTCGGCGAAGAGAATCAACGAACCGTTCCCCGACTTGCTGCAGAGGATCGATCAGCCGCATACCTTCAGCGACGTGCAGTTCCCGGGCTTTCCCATGGGCCATATCGAGAGCACCGGCTGAATTATACCGCCGGCCCCAATCCCAAAAACGGTAAGTCTTACCACTTTTCCCAAGTAAAACTCGTTGAGGTTCCAGCAGTGTAATACCGGGCCCGATAGCATGAGGAACGCCGGGTTGAATTTCAAAATAGTCCCCAGCTCTAACGGGAACAAACTGCAGATAGGGTCGAATATCAGCATCTGTCTCAAGTAATTTCCGCAGGGTCTCAGCTTGCACCGGTTCAGAAAACCCAAGATAAAGCCCGGATCCTGGTTCAGCATCGAGAATAAGCCATGACTCTGGTTTACCGCACTCCTGTGGTCCGAGAGCTGCATCATCATCGCGAGGGTGGACTTGCACCGACAGTGGCGAAGCTGCGTTAAGCAACTTCACGAGGATCTCGCAGTTAACGCCTTTCCTCCTAACATAATCTCCGGAGAGCATAGCCTCAGGTTCTTCCTGAATAAGGCTAAGCAGGGTTTGATCGAGCCCTTTAACGCGCGATGGAAAATCCGGATCGCAGCTGATCTCCCAGGATTCTCCGATAGCGACTTCCGATGTTCGTATATTACTTTTATAGCGTTTTTGAATCTGCGTGCCAGCCCAGGGTGTCCTGGACAGTGGGGTGAAGCAATCGGGGCTCAATTTAAGTGCTTGTTTAAGCTTATTCATAATCCCTAACCTGGAGGCCACCTCAGGAGCCGCCCTCCCAATATATGAGCGTGTATATATTCAACTGTCTGCAGTCCATCGTGCCCATTGTTAAAAACGACTCGATAGCCTTTCGCTTCCAATCCGAGATGCGCAGCAACCTTAGCGATGCTCGCCATATACTGGCCAAGTGCCAAAGCATCAGCGTTTTGTGCATCTGCGAAACGGGACATTCGTTTTTTGGGTATAACGAGCACATGTATGGGGGCTTGCGGAGAGATATCGTGGAAGGCCAGAACGTGTTCGTCTTCGTAGGCGATATTTGCTTTGATTTCTTTATTCAGAATCTTATCGAAAATGGTATCGCTCATGGCTTTTTCCTCAACCGTAGCTACTTTGGAACATGCCGCGTTCGATCAGTTCGATCAAGGTATGGATAACTTTAATATGGAGTTCCTGCACGCGATCGGCGTAACGTCCAGCCGGCGTGCAAATATCGACGTCAGCAAGCTTGCTCAGGGCGCTATCCGGCTTACCGCTGAGGACGATGACCTTCATTCCAATTTTACGTGCAGCTTCAGCGGCTCGGATGACGTTCGCGCTTTTCCCAGAGGTACTGATACCGATGAGAACATCGCCAGCGCGCCCTTGAGCTTCGATGAAGCGGGAAAAGATGTAATCGTAGCCGTAATCGTTGCCGACGCAGGAAATGTGGGTAGGGTCGCTGATCGCCATAGCTCCGAGTGCGGGTCTATCGTTTCGATAGCGTCCGGAGAGTTCTTCCGCGAAGTGCATGGCATCGCACATCGAACCGCCGTTACCGCAGGTATAAACATGCCCTTTCGCTTTAAAGCAGGCGATCAGGGTTTGAGCGGCTTCCTCTATCTTGCGATGGGCGGGCTCGTTAGCGATCAACTGCTCAAGAGCGAGGCGAGCCTCTTCGAAACTAGCGCGGATATGCTCTAACATGGGCACGTTCCCCTAAAATTTGAGACAGCTAGAAACGGTCTCAAAAAGGCGATTTCTGCTTCCAGTAGTCTGACGCTATTGGCCCCAATGGAGGGATCTTGCCACAAGAGGGAACCACGAAGCAAAGCAAATTGCATGGCTTCAAGAGAGATGTGATACTGAAACAGATGTCAGATCGTCAAGTTCCCGAAGAGGACTTTATCTGTGAGCACGCTTTTACGACCTTTGCACCTCGCCGTCTTAGACCCTGCTGTGCGAAATCCCGAGCTCGACAACTTCAACAGGCTGGTGCTGGCCTGCCCCGAACTGCGCCTAAGTTATCATTTACCGGCTCTCTTTGGCATGAGTTCTCTGCTAAAAGTGCCGCAAAAACCGGATGCTCTGGTGATTTTTGGTAGCGGCGCCTCTGTATACGATAATCTTCCCTGGCAGGCTCCCCTCAATGACTGGCTCATAAATTATATTCAAGCGGGCCATCCGACTCTCGGTATCTGCTATGGCCACCAGCTCATAGCGCATCTCTTTGGTGGGCGAGTTGATTATGCGCGGCCCGACCACGAAAAGTATCGGGGTCTTCGCCAGTTTCAATTTACGGAGAGGGGTTTTTGGGGAGACGTGGGAACTCAAACCAATATGATAGTGTCTCACCGCGAGATAGTTGTCGATCTCCCTCCTGTTTTTGCTTCTGTCGCCTCGAGCCCTCTCGTTGCGATCGAAGCCTTCGCCCATAAGCAGCTACCCGTATGGGGTATACAGGCCCATCCTGAGGCAGGTCCGGACTTTCTGGAAAGCCAGGCGATCAGCCTTCCGGAGACCGAGCGCCCTTTCGCTGCCGGACAGGATTTTCTCCGTCGCTTCACCCTCCATCTTCTGCAGCACCGCATTCAATGAAAGTTTGCCGTCTTCACGATTGCCGGCTGCTAGGCAAAAAAGGTGCCGGCCGGAATTATTTTGTTCAATAATTTAAGTTAGATAGAAGCAAATGGGTCTTTTCCTCTAAATTCTTCCTCTGGAAGGACGAAGAATTAGGTAATGAATCGCACGAAGTGATTCACCCCTTATGACAGGAGGTCAGACCATGGGCTTACGCATTAGAACCAATATCTCGTCGCTCAACGCACAACGTCGACTGAGTAAGTCGACCAGCAACTTGCAGGAATCTGGAGCCAAGTTGGCGTCAGGAAAGCGCATCAACAAGGCAGCTGATGATGCAGCTGGCTTGGCGATTTCGTCGAACTTGAGCGCGGACATCCGTTCTCTGAACCAAGCCAAGCGTAACGCCAGTGACGGTGTTTCGCTCGTACAAACGGCTGAAGGTTCACTCGAAGAAACCACCAACATGCTAACCCGTCTTCGCGAACTTGCCATCCAGGCAGCGAGTGACACGGTTGGCGAAACTGAGCGCGGCTTCCTCGACAAAGAATTCATCGCTCTCAAAGACGAAATCGATCGTATTGCCAACGCTACCGAGTACAACGGTACGCGTCTGATCGTCGGCAGCACCGAGCTTCCTGATGAGATCGCTAACCAACCCGGCACTTTCCCACTGGAAATCCAGGTCGGTAAAGACTACCACGCAGGAGTCGATGCAATCGACCAACCTAACCAAGTCAACATCATCAAAATCGACTTGGACAAGCTGAACGCTTTTACCGAAGGTGACGGCTCTCTCGACATTGGTCGTGCCGAAGAAGGTACTCGCGTAAACAACAAGCAAGCGGCTCAAACGAGTATCTCGAAGATTGACACAGCGATCGTTAAAGTTTCGGATTATCGTTCCTACCTAGGTTCGATCCAAAACCGTCTCGGCAGCACAATAGACAACCTCTCGACTACCACCGAGAACTTGTCTGCTGCTAACAGTCGTATCCAAGATACCGACTTCGCGGAAGAAACAGCCAAGTACACCTCGGCTAACATTCTTCAGCAGGCTGGTGCAGCGATTCTTGGTCAGGCAAATCAGCAGCCTCAGGTTGCTATGGGCCTTGTTCAGAATCTCTAAGCTACTCGCTAGTTTAAAGTGACTAAGTTAATGCGTAGTTTTTCCTGACTCTGTCTCCGTCATAAAAGCGGGAGGTATCCCCTCCCGCTACCACGAGACCGAAAAACACCCAGAAAGCTCGTCCTGCATGGTATTCTAGGAGACATTCTCGTACGATTTGCACTCGTAGGGAACAGAACAGAATCCTGTACTGAGAGCGTTGGGGGAAAAATGCAGAGAGACAGACTGAGAGACCGCACAATAGAAATTATTGGGGTTCCTTCCGACTTAGGTGCCAATATCCGCGGCGCAAATATGGGTCCAGCTTCCATCCGCATTGCCAATCTCAAAGTTAAAATTGAACAGCAGGGTTTCCAGGTCATCGATCTAGGTGATTTACGAGTACCGATTCGAGAATCTTTGAGCCCTGAGCTTCAGGCCCAGCAATATCTGGGTCCGATCAGTGAACTCTGTCAGGACCTGGCGGGAATTACCGAGGGGATACTCGACCGCTCTCACATCCCCCTTGTGATCGGTGGTGATCACAGCATAGCGATGGGCTCAGTCAGTGGCGTGCTTCGTCACTTCGGTAAAAAGAACCAGGACATTGGTCTCATCTGGGTCGATGCACATGCTGACATCAACACCCCGACGACTTCACCATCAGGCAACCTGCATGGAATGCCTCTCTCTACGCTTATCGGCCAAGGCCATGAGATTTTGACTTCGATTAGCAGCAGAAAGTTGCGAGCGCAGAACACGAGCCTCATAGGAATACGTAATATCGATGACGAGGAAAAGCGCATACTTCGCGAAAGTGGTATCAAGTATTTCACGATGCGCGATATCGATGAAAAGGGCATGTTCAGCGTCATGCGCGAAGCGATTGCTCACAGCTCGAACGGCACGGCTGGTATTCACGTATCCTTCGACATCGACGGCATCGATCCTCGCTATGCCCCTGGGGTCAGTACTCCGGTCAGCGGCGGGCTGACGCTTCGTGAGGCCCATCTCTGTCTCGAAATGATATCTGAGACCCAGAAGCTCATTTCTATGGAATTCGTCGAGCTGAATCCCATCAATGATCTCGGCGGTCAAACAGCCCATCTCACTGTAGATCTGATCCTATCGACGCTCGGTAAGTCGATAGTTTAGTCACTTATTGACGCCAGGCTTTCCATCCTGTAAGCACACCTGTCAGCGTGTACGACTATATAAGTCATATATACATAGCTTGACCAGCGGAAGGAAAGCCATGTTTACAGTCACTCAAACAGACGGCAAAGCCCGTCTCGGCTATATGCAGCTAGCCAACGGCGTCGTCCAGACTCCGATCTTCATGCCGGTCGGCACAGTAGGTTCGGTCAAGACGATGGTCCCGACTGACCTCGAAGCGATTCAAGCCGAAATCATCCTCGGTAATACCTATCACCTCTATCTGCGCCCGGGCCTCGAAGTGATTCGTGAGTTCGGCGGTCTGCATCGTTTCATCCGCTGGGACAAGCCTATTCTCACCGACAGCGGTGGTTTTCAGATTTTCAGTCTCGCGCAGCACCGCAAGATCGATGAATACGGCGCCCATTTTCAGAGTCACATCGATGGGCGTAAGTTGAGTCTCACCCCTGAGCTGGCGGTAGAAATCCAGGAGACCCTGGGCTCCGACATTCACATGGTGCTCGACGAGTGCACGCCTCATCCTGCTACCCATGAGCAGGCGAAGGCCTCAATGGAACGCTCGATGCGCTGGGCCCAGCGTTGTCGCAGGGCTCGTTCTCGTCCCGAGCTGGCTCAGTTTGGAATCGTGCAAGGTAGTATGTATGAAGAGCTGCGCGAGCAGAGTGTTCGCGCTTTGACGGACATTGGTTTTGAGGGTTACGCGATCGGGGGTCTTTCGGTCGGCGAAGCTAAACCTGAAATGCGTCGCATCACGGCTTCGACCTGCGCTCTCCTCCCCGAAGACAAGCCTCGCTATCTAATGGGCGTTGGCACGCCGCTTGATCTTATCGAGTCGATTGCGATGGGCGTTGATATGT
This sequence comes from Oligoflexus sp., assembly GCA_041736305.1. Lineage (GTDB taxonomy): Bacteria > Bdellovibrionota_B > Oligoflexia > Oligoflexales > Oligoflexaceae > Oligoflexus. Next base: position 6,171 of record JBGSTX010000242.1, read on the forward strand.
TCGACTGTGTGATGCCGACCCGAAACGGACGCAATGGGACTCTCTTCACATCGCGTGGGCGCGTAAACATCAAGAATCAGCGTCACCGTCTTGAATCGGCTCCGCTCGATCCCGAATGTTCCTGCTACACCTGTCAGACTTTCTCGCTGGCCTACCTGCGGCACCTCTTTACGGCCCAGGAATATACCGCGATGCGGCTTCTGACTCTGCACAACCTCACATATTATCTGAAGCTGATTCACGATATCCGGGCGGCGATCACCACCAATCGTTTCGGAGAACTTCTCGAGCATCATAGGAAGCTCTGGGAGACCTAAGTGGAAAAAGCCTGTTCCCAGGCGGGACAGGCTTTCTGTGGTTCGATATAGAAACTGGTGAGTCAGTACGGAGTTCTTCGAACTCCGTACTGACTCACCAGTTTCTTAATAAAAATTCCAAAAATTTTGGGTGAACATCAAGCTTCAAAATTTGAGTCGTGCATACTCCAATTTAAGATATTAAACATCTTGAATTGCGAGCATTGGCTTGGTATGTTTCGCTCGAAACGAGAGAAGTGGCTAAGTGAGAAAAAGTTCTGATGATATCACTTGAATTATGCAGGCGCTGCGTCCGTCATTGTTAATTTGGTTTTTTTATGACTTTCATGGTTACTTGCCGATCGTCAGTGCAAGTTTTTACTTAAAATTTTTACTGATAAAAGGAGAAACAAGAATGTTAGTAAATTTTTTCAACACTAGTATCAAGCTTTCTTTTCTTTTAACTTCCTTTAGCTTACTAGGAGAGCCTACAGCAACAGAAAAACTGAGTATCGAAGAGGCAAGAAGCATCGCAAAAGAAGCCTATATATACGGCTTTCCAATGGTAGACAACTATCGAATCCAGCACGCTTACTTTGTGGATCTCGATAGCGCTGAGTATAAGGGACCTTGGAATCAAATTCACAGTATTGCACGAGTTTATACTCCAGAAGATAAGGCGATCCAAACGCCCAACTCAGACACTCCCTATTCCATGGTGGGACTAGATCTGCGAGCTGAACCCTATGTGCTAACTCTACCTAAAATCGAAGAAGGTCGTTATTTCTCTGTGCAGATGATTGATAGCTATACCTTCAACTTTGCTTACATGGGGAGCCGTGCAACTGGTAATAAAGGCGGAAACTACCTCATTGCCGGGCCACGGTGGAAAGGTGCAGTTCCAAAAGGGATCGACCAGGTGTTTCGCTCGGAAACTGAATTCGCGCTGGCTGTTTATCGCACGCAACTATTCAGTCCTGAAGACTTAGAAAATGTAAAACGCATCCAAGCGGGTTATAAGGCACAGCCACTTTCTACATTCGTGGAGAGTCCTGCAACGAGCGCTGCGCCGGGAATTGAGTTCTTAACTCCTTTGACTGCCTCTGAGCAGAGGAATTCCTTTGAAGTTTTTAATATCATGAACTTTCTGTTCCAATTCATTCCTCCTTCGCCATCGGAAACCGAACTTTTAAAGCGCTTTGCAAAAATTGGTGTAGGGCCGGGCCAAAAGTTCAAATCAAGTCAGCTCTCAGTAGCCATGAAAAAAGCTTTGACCCTTGGTATAGCGGACGCATGGGCAGAATTAGATGGCTTGCAAAAAAACTTTTTGGATACGGGTAAAGTCACGAGTGGTGATTTGTTCGGTACACGGGAGTTTATGAAAAACAACTATTTGTATCGATTTGCAGGCGCGGTGCTTGGTATCTATGGCAATTCGAAAGAGGAAGCCATCTATCCTTTTTACCAGACCGATGCAGACGGAAAAGCGCTCGATGGT
>JBGSTX010000246.1:0-1920 GCA_041736305.1 Oligoflexus sp.
CCATAAGAGCCGAGCTGTCGGCGGTGCTGTCGATGTCGGCGAGCATATGCATGAACTGCCGCAGACTGGTGTCCGAGCGCGAGAATTTTGCGACCAAGTCCCGGTGACGCTGGCTGGCGATATCAAGTCGGTGAATTTTACCGCCTTCCACATCATGATTAAACTGCTGCCAATTCTGTTCGTCCTGCGGCAGATTCTGACAAAGACCCTTGACCATGTCTTGCACTTCGCCCCGGTCACAGAGGATCAGGTTTTTGATCTCGTGACTCAATTCTGCGGTCAGATTTGTGTACTGTTTGAGCTGCATTTCGGCGAGCTGACGTTCATGATTTCGGACAAAACGAAGTCGGGCCAAAGAATTCAGGAGGCGGAGCCGGAGTTCATCTATATCAAAGGGCTTGGATATAAGGTCCAAGGCGCCCCTCTCCAAGGCTTGCAAACGGATTTCATTTTCTGCTAGTGCGCTCACAATAATGAAGGAACTTTGCAGGAGCGTATCTTCTTTTCTCAGCTGTTCCATAAACTCAAAGCCATTGAGCTCGGGCATCATGATATCGAGCAGGACCAGATCGAAGTGCTGCCCTTTGAGGCTCTCGTGCGCCTCGCGAGCGGAAGACGCTTCGTGCACCCGCGCTCCCTCGCTCTGCAAGAGGTGGCTGAGCACTTCCCGATTTTCCAATCGATCGTCTACGACGAGGATAGTGACGCCAAGAAATGCTTGGCCCTTGCTATCTTCAGCCTCTTCCTGGGAATCTTCGACTCTGCTGGCAAGAGATAAGGAAGGCGACTCACCAGAATCCGATTTCTCGGCTTCGCTGATGCCGACGCCTGGACTTTGCTTCATCTGCGGTAGCGTGAGCAAGAAACGACTGCCGATGCCCAGCTTGGACTCGAAGTGCAAATCGCCACCTAAGAGTTCGACATAGCTCTTGACCAGTGCCAAACCAATGCCAGTACCCTCATAGCGTCGATTCAGATTCATTTCCACCTGACGGAAGGCCTGAAAAATAATCGTCTGCTGATCTTCCGGGACCCCGATGCCAGTGTCCGACACCTCGATCTGGAGCTGGTCCTTGCTAGCAAAGCTAAAGGATACATGAACATGATTGGGCCTCTTGGGATCGGAAAATTTACAGGCGTTCGAGACGAGATTGTTGATGATGACAGTCAGTTTTTCTCTATCTCCGATCCATTCGCGGTCTGTTGGCAAGGAACTGATCGTGTCGTAAGTTAAGTTCGACTGGGATACGGCGAGGCCGTCGAGAAGAACCCGAGTCTCCTGCACGATCAATTCAAGGAGCAGGGGTTGCGCGATAAGCTTGAGTCCCTGGCTTTCATTCTTGGCGAGTGCAAGTATCGCCGTCACTTGGTTTTTAAGTTGCTCGCCGAGACTTTGTATTTTCCGCGATGCTTCGAGCGGGGAGATTGCCGAGCTTGATCCGGGCTTGGCTTTTTGCAAGAGCGCAGCATAGCCAAGGATGCCATTCAAGGGTGTGCGTAGTTCGTGGGATATATTGTGAAAGAACTGCATCCGCTGCTTGTCTTGCAGTTTTAATTCCGTATTGAGATTCTCAATGTGCTTATGATTCTCTTGCTGTTGCTCCTGGAAGTGGATAGCGAGCGCAACGGAGAAGAGTATCGATTCGGCAGCGATTGCATAGTGACTCAGCATTTTAGCCCAGATTTCGTACTCAATATAGCCCGAATACATAGGCGCTATGATAAGCTGCGATCCCAAGATCCCGACCCAACCTAGCGCAAAGACCACCCGCGAAAGTCCACCCCGAAAGGCCTCTCGCATGACGCCATAGATCCAGACTGAGGCCACAAATGGGTAAACGTGAGTAAAAACTAAGAAGGCCCACTTGGAAGACATCAAAGCCAGTAAAATTCCGCTACTGTATATTGTTAGCATCACAG
>JBGSTX010000279.1:0-6543 GCA_041736305.1 Oligoflexus sp.
TTCGTGTTCGGAGTCCGATCGCGGCGACGCAGTATATTGTCGCGAGGCGCATCGTCAGCCGAACGCTGCACGCCATCGCCCGTGCCGTTCCAGCTGCAGATCTTGACCTGGCCTCGCGCAAAAGCCGGGAGCCCTTGGATGAGCGTGGCCGCTTCTTCGCTGCTGGCATCGGTGCCAACGAGGAGCAAAATCTTCTTAGCGGCAGCAAGCTGCTCACCGAGCCAAGCCGCGAGAGTCTCCCAGCTGGTGGCACTCGGCAGATTCTGGCCGAGCCCGCGGAGCAGGGGCTGCACGATCCGCTCGGGCTGCGTATATGTATGAAAAGAAACCCGGCCTTCGTCACAGATCCAGTGGCCGTTGACCTGATCGTTGCGGCGAGCGCGATAGCGATAGGTCACATTTTTTTCTTCGTCGGCAAAAATAGAGCAGCCCCGCGCGCAGCCATCGCACAGACTAGGCTTAGGCTTGAGGAACCACACCCGCTTTTGAAAGCGGAAATCGTTGAATGTGATAGCTCCGACCGGGCAAATATCGGCAATATTACCCTGGTATTCGTTGAAGAGACCCAGCTGATCAGCGGTCACCAGCTCTTTCTTCCAGCCGCGGTTCTCCATCAGGAGCTCGTGCGTCTTGGTCACGTCTTCCGTAAAACGCACGCAGCGTTCGCAGTGTATGCAGCGATTCATATTGAGCGTCAGACGCTCGGATAATTTCTTGGTCGTCGCTTCTTCCCAGACCCGCTTGTCTTCATGGAAACGGCTCGAGCCTGGACCGTACTCATAATTGTAATCCTGCAGCGAGCATTCGCCGGCTTGGTCACAAACCGGACAGTCGAGCGGATGGTTGAGCAGAAGGAATTCCATCACTCCAGCGCGACTCTTCCGTACTCTTTCACTCTGCGTGTGCACGACCATGCCATCGGTAGCGGGGGTCGAGCAGGCTGTCATCAGCTTAGGCGCCTTTTCCACTTCCACCGTACACATGCGGCAGGTACCTGCCACAGGCAGACCTGGATGATAGCAAAAACGGGGTATTTCCTGATCGATCTGGGCCCGCTCGGCAGCGCGCATGATAGTGTCGCCCAGTTCGAACTCAAAAGTTTGGCCATCGAAGGTAATTTTTGGTTTGCTCATGGTCTCTCTCCCGTCACAGTCGGGCGCTGGCGTGATGTAACAGATGCGCACTTGCTTGGTAAGCGAGGGGCTTGGACGGACAGCGCTTCTGTTGGATATGCGCCTCGAACTCCTCACGGAACTTGCGTACCGACGAGAGCGCCGGACCAGTCACCGCATCCGAGAAAGCACAAATCGTTTGTCCGGCCATGTTTGCGCAGATTGTGGCAATGGAATCGAGATCCTCACTCGTTCCACCACCCAGCTCGATGCGCTGGAACATGCGCGCGAGCCAGTGGCTACCCTCGCGGCACTGACTGCACTGACCGCAGGACTCGTGCTCGTAAAATTTGAGTAGCCGCGCTGCGACTTCGACGATACAAGCCGTCTCATCTATGATGATGACGCCTCCTGAACCCGCCATCGTTCCTGCCTTAGCCAGACTGTCGAAGTCCATAGCGACATCGATCTCGTCGGCATGCAACATAGGCGCTGAAGCACCTCCAGGAATGACTGCCTTGAGCTTTTTACCGCCCCGGACACCGCCGCAGTGGGCGATGAGATCTTTGAGATTGATGTTGATCGGCAGTTCGTAAACGCCCGGCTTTTCGATGTGTCCAGAGACGCAGAAGAGCCTGGTGCCACCCGAACGTTCGGTACCTATAGCTGCAAATTTCGCTGCCCCATCGTTGATAATAGTCGGCACAGCGCAGAAGGTCTCGACGTTGTTCACACAAGTCGGCATCCCAAAGGCTCCGACTTGGGCTGGAAATGGCGGTTTGAGACGCGGCTCACCGCGTTTGCCTTCGAGACTATTCAGGAGCGCCGTCTCTTCACCGCAGATGTAAGCTCCGGCACCGCGATAGACGACGAGATCAAAGCTCCACTGGCTGCCTAAAACGCTAGGACCGAGCAGCCCTACCGAACGAGCTTCATCGATCGCCTTTTGCACGCGCTGTATCTCGTGATAGAACTCGCCCCGCACGTAGATATATCCCCGCGAGGCACCGATTGCATGCGCGGCGATGATCATGCCTTCGACGAGCATATGGGGATGCTGGGTCATGAGCAGTCGATCTTTGAAAGTGCCGGGCTCGCCCTCGTCAGCATTGCAGACGAGGTACTTCGGTTTGAGAACGCCTCCGGCATCGAGGGGCGTCTTCGGCATGAAGGACCACTTCATTCCAGTCGGGAAACCTGCGCCTCCTCGGCCTCGAAGATTCGAACGCTTGACCTCGTCAATCAGAGCGTCTTGGGTCATAGTCAGCGCTTTTTCAAGAGCCTTGTACCCACCCACTGAACGATAGAAGTCGAGAGTATGAGAATAGGGAGCACCGTTGTAACGGGTCAAAAGCTTCTCAACCATGGCGCAACTCCTGATCGAGGCGATCGAGCAGAGCCAGGACCTCGGCCTCGTCGAGATTTTCATGATAGTCGTCGTTCACCTGCATCACCGGCGCTGTACCGCAAGCGGCCAAACACTCGACCTCTGAGAGAGTGTAGGCGCCGTCTGCCGTGGTTTCACCGCAGTGGATGCCCAGTCGCTTCTCCATGCAGGCCAGGAGTTCGTCGGATCCGCGGAGAAAACAGGCTACGTTTGTGCATATCTGCAGGTGTTTCTTGCCGACCGGCTTCTTCTGATACATCGTATAAAAAGTCGCAACTTCGACCACGCGTGCCAGAGGCAGATGCAGAAAGGCTGCTGCTTCTTTCATCGCCTCGCGGGAAACCCAACCTTCTTTGCCCTGAATCTCATGGAGCAAAGGCAAAAGCAGCGCTTGCTCGGTCGGAAAGTGCGGACGCAGCGTGTCGATATGCTGACTAATTTTATTGTCTATGATCATAGAAACGAACATTCCTTCACTCAGCGATCCAACTCGCCGGCTATAATGTTTAGACTTCCCAGGATCGCGATCGCATCGGGAATTTTTGCTCCCTTGGCGGTCTTTTCAAAAGTCTGAAAATTGATGAGTGAGGGCGACTTGATCTTGATGCGCCAAGCCTTGGGCCCACCGCGACTCACCACGTAGAATCCGAGTTCCCCGTTGGGAGCTTCAATGCAGTTATAAGCTTCTCCCGGCGGAACATCGATACCTTCCATGAAGATCTTGAAGTGATGGATGAGAACTTCCATCTTCGAGTAGACGTCCTGTTTTTCAGGAATTCTAACCCGGCGATCTTCTACCCAGAGAGGCCCCTTAGGCAGCTTTTTCATGCATTGCTTCAGAATCTTTATGCTCTGTCTCATCTCTTCGATACGCACCAGATAGCGGTCGTAGACGTCACCGTTGAGTCCGATGGGAATCTCGAAATCAAGTTCGGGATAAGTGTAGTAAGGACGATCGCGTCGCAGGTCGTGGTCGACTCCCGAAGCTCGGAGACAAGGTCCTGTCACGCCGAAGTCTATTGCCTGCTCTTTAGTGAGCGTGCCCACGCCGCGGGTCCGGTCAGTCCAGATCCGATTGGTGGTCAATAGCTTTTCAACGTCGTCGAGAGTCCGCGGCAGTCCTTTGACGAACTTCGCCATCATCTCATCGAAGTTATCCGGTAGATCGTAGCTCATTCCGCCGATGCGAGCGTAGGAGGTCGTGAGGCGCATCCCGCACATGGCTTCGATCATGGTGTAGGCTTCTTCGCGCCAGCGATAGAGGTACCAAAAGCAGGTCATCGCGCCCAGATCGAGCGCGTTGATCGCGACGCAAATAATGTGATCGATAATCCTCGATAGCTCCATGCAGATAACGCGAATCCACATGCAGCGATCGGTCACCTGAATGCCGAGAATATCCTCGACCGTCATCACATAGCCGATATTATTGCTAAGCGCCGAGCAATAGTTGAGTCGATCGGTGTAGACGATCCACTGGTGATAGCTGCGGTGTTCAGCCAGCTTTTCAATAGCTCGGTGTAGATAGCCGATCTCGCAGGTCGAGTCTTCGATGACCTCGCCATTGACCCGGCACATGACGCGCAAGGTACCGTGCATCGCCGGATGGGAAGGCCCGAGGTTGATCAGGACGTTGGGATTATAAAAATCTGCTACGTCCGTCCGCAGTGGGGCGCTAGGTGTCGAAAGCAGAGTTTCTTTCATGGATTTTGGTCCTCAGGATCTGCAAGGCGGGGATTATAGCCAGCTATGCGCACCGGCAGGGTATCAGGAAACGGTTGCCTGTCTTGCAAATCGTATTCTTTGCGCAGTGGAAAACCTTCAAAACGCTCATCCATCAGTATGCGCCGAAGATCCGGATGGTTTTCAAAGCGTATGCCGAACATATCAAAAACTTCGCGTTCCAGCCAGTTGGCAGCTCGCCATAGCGGAACGAGAGTCGGCACACTTTCGTTTTCATTGATTCTCATCTTGATGCGCAGCCGGGTATGCTGACTCATCGAATAAAGCTGATAAACTAGAACAAAACGCTCAGGTCCGTCTTTTTTGTCTAGATTGTCGTAGGCCGTAAGATCGGATAGCCGATCCATGCGAATCTTGGCGTCCTGCCGACAGCGTTCGGCCATCGATAAGAATTCGTGCCGCTCGACCCAAATAATCAGGTCGCCATTCTTGTCTCGTTCCATGCGGTGCTGCGGGAAAGACTGTTCCAGGTATGCGTGCAGCTGATCTTCCAGCTCCTTGATCTGCGGCGCTGCCTGACTCATGGCTCTCCCGTCTTTGTAGTGAGTGGCATAGTGGCGTCGAGCTTCTCAGCCTCGAACAAATTTTCGCCGATCGCGCGCCGATAGCTCATGGCATCCCGAGCTTCTTCGCGCGTCAGCTTATGCATATTCGGCCGTGGCAAACCTTTTTCCACGATCTCCTGCAGCCGCATAATGCCGAATAGCAAGCCCTCGGGAATGGGCGGACAGCCGGGTATATAGATATCGACAGGCATGATCTCATCGATACCTTGGAGGACGGAGTAAGTATTGAAAATACCGCCTGAAGACGAGCAAGCGCCCATCGCTATAACCCACTTAGGTTCCAGCATCTGGTCGTAGATTTGCCGCAGAACGGGCGACATCTTAGTCGTGATTGTGCCCGCGACAAGGAGAAGGTCAGCCTGCCGAGGCGAGAAACGAACAACTTCCGCGCCAAAACGCGATATGTCGTATGTCCCCGACAAAGTAGACATCAGCTCGATGCCACAGCAAGAAGTACCAAAGGGCATAGGCCAGAGTGAGTTCTTCTGAGCCCATTTAACAGCATAGTCGAGGCGTGTCGGAACAAAGCCCGCACTTCCATCCTTTGCCATAGTCGATATCTCCTGGCCTCAATCCCAATCGAGTCCGCGACGACCCAAAAGGTAAAAGTAGCCTGCAAGTAAAATGACGAAAAAAGTAAGCATTTCAAATAGAATGAAGTAACCCTGGGCCAGAAACTTCCGGTACACAACAGCCCAAGGATACATAAAAACGACTTCGACGTCGAAGAGAAGAAAAATGATTCCCACCACATAATAGCGAACCGAAAACTGCTGTCGCGCGTTACCGGTAGCTGGTACGCCGCACTCGTAGACTTCATACTTCTCTTTGGTCCGAATTCTAGCTCGGGTACCGAGAAAATGATTCGCTCCGACCAGGATGACGCCAATTCCAAGCCCTACGGCCATAAGAATCAGGATGGGAATGTAGTGATAGGAATCAGGATCTATCCACACGAGCAGCTCTCCCCTTCACGCCTGAGAATAAGGTGGGAAAACAACCATATCTCCTCGGACTTGTCAATGCAGCCTAAGCTAGCTCACGCGCAAACTCTCAACGCAGCAGCTCGTGGCAGCTATTCTTAAGCATACTGACATAGGCGGAAGAGAGAAGCTAAGAAAATTTTGGGATTCAAGTCCTTTGAAGAGAGACAGTCATAAGAGGTATCCAGGGCTCGCCGAGCAAACGACTGTACTTGAAGTCCCGCTCCCTTTTGCGGGCAACAAGTCAAAAAAGCTCCTTTCCGAAGAAAGGAGCTCATTTATCATCGTCACTTGAATCGAGAGCTAGGGAGAGGGTTATTTTTTCTCTAGCTTGAAGGTTAGCGCGTCAAGTTCTGCTTCCATTCCGGCGATTTCATCTTCAATTGCTTTGACTTCGGCATCCCACTTGCTCACTTCAGCTGTTTGATCAGCTACTAACTTGGTCAGTTCAGCCTTGGTCTTCTTAACGGCGCCGCCATTGGAAACCGTTACGTCGCCAACTTGCTGATAGGTCTTCTTCAAATCAGCCTGAGCTAGTTCATTCTTTGTGTCGTTAAGGCGCTGAGTCGCATTGTTCTTCAAGCTTTCAGTCCGCGCGAGGTTAGCTTGCGCACGTGTGATTTTGTCGGAAATGTTGGTCATTTGGCGACGTACGACGGTTGTGTCAGGCTTCTTCTCTTTTTCTTCCTTTGGAGCCGACTTTGTTTCTGTCTTTTCATTCGTTAGCTTCGAGCTACTCTTCTTGTCGTCAT
>JBGSTX010000283.1:0-9702 GCA_041736305.1 Oligoflexus sp.
TCTTGCTGTCAAAGGAGACTTCCCCGAGCCAGCGCCGGCAGACGGCAGCTCGGGTGTATGACACGGACCAAACCCCGAGTGCGGGGGATGTTTCGGTAATATCTGGACTTTAGGTTCTGATACTATTGAGACAGGCTGTAAAAACAGGCGTGTCAAAGCACTGTTTCCCAGTTCATGTTCAAAAAGACCTCTACGCTCGCGTGCCGAGGGTTCCTACTACTCTGCTGAGGATAGAGGGGAGCCTCCAAACGCGGATAGAAGACTTCCGTCCACTGCAGGGCAAACGAGCTTACTCGATTCATCCGCAGCTTCAGGCCACCCGCGAGCTCTGCCGTGAGAAGGTCAAGATTTTTGCCTCCCTGCTCATCTCTTACGTAGCGATCCCAGCCGCCTTCTAGCGTTGCGAAAGGCGAGAGCCGCGCCATACGCCAGGGTTGTAGGGCCAGACCCATATAAAACCCATAGCGCTGCTCATACAGTCTATCTGACGCTTCGTTGTCGAAGTAACGGAGAGTTTGGCTAAGACCAAACCACGGACTGGTATATTCCACCAAGCGCAACTGACCACCAAAGCCTTCCCGAGCCATTTGCACCCTCAGGGCCAAGGCTAGCTCATCTCCCGTGACAGCTGTTTTTTCGAAAGCGGGGCGCGGTAGATTCTGCTCGGAACTGCTTTCATCTAATTTGGCACCCACATGATCGCTACGATCTAAGACTTCTGTGTCCGCACTGAAAGGTTCAATAGGAATCTGTGCCGCAGGGCTGGGCTTGGAATTCGTACGAGCTGGTCGGGCTTCGGCTAGGTTAGAGAGGCTAAAACTGAAGCCGAAGCAGCAAACGATCAGCCAAAAGCATGGTGACAGTCTTGAAGGCATAGGAACTCCGATGGCTTGTCTAGGTCTATTTTACCTAGTTTACCTCCTCGCTGACCAGTTTCCTTCGCAGAAAAGAACTTTATTCGCTGAGACAGCTGGTGGACATGGTCTCTCGGACGCGGACGGAAGGTGCGGCTCTATAGCTTTTTTCGAAGCTCGGGAGTATAAGAGTCCAGCAGTTGTCTATGTGGAAAAACTGAGTACTTAGGAGTTGGCGTCATGACAGTTAGGGTCGGTATCAACGGGTTTGGACGAATTGGTCGCGTCGTGATGAGAGCTGCCCTCAAGCGTAATGATATAGAGATCGTTCATATCAACGATTTGACAGACACAAAAACCTTGGCTCATCTCTTGAAGTATGACTCGGTCCACGGCAACCTCGATGCCAAAGTCGAAGCCGATGGCGAGAGTATTATTATCAACGGCCGTCGCGTTTCCGTGTCAGCGATCAAGGATCCGCGTGAATTGCCCTGGGGTGCGAAGAAGGCCGATATCGTCTTCGAATCGACCGGTCGCTTTCGCGAGCGCAAAGACGCTGATCTTCATCTGAAGGCCGGCGCTAAGAAAGTTCTGATTTCTGCACCTGCCAAGGGCGAAGACCTCACAGTAGTTTACGGTGTGAACCATGAAAAGCTGAAGTCTGAGTTCACCGTAGTATCCAACGGCAGCTGCACGACCAACTGTCTTGCTCCTGTCGCCAAAGTCTTGCACGATCACTTCGGTATCGAGTGCGGGCAAATGACGACTATCCACAGCTATACCAACGATCAGCAGCTCTTAGATTTACCCCATTCGGACTTGCGTCGCGCGCGTGCCGCAGCTCTCAATATGATTCCGACTTCGACTGGCGCCGCCGCTGCAATCGGTCTGGTACTGCCTGAATTAAAGGGTAAACTCGACGGAACTTCGGTCCGCGTTCCTACGGCCAACGTTTCTCTCGTCGACCTTACTGTATGGACACAGAAGAATACGACAGTTGAAGAGGTCAATCGGGCTTTGAAAGAAGCTGCTGCGGCCGGTCCTCTGAAGGGCATTCTCAACTTTACGGAAGAACTTCTGGTCTCCTCCGACTTCAACGGTTCGCCTTACTCGGCGTCTGTTGATGCTGACAGCACGATGGTTGTGAACGGCCGCATGGTTAAGGTCATGGCTTGGTATGACAATGAGACTGGATTCAGCCATCGCATGCTGGATGTGGCTGCGTTGATGGGACGTTGATCTATTGAGTTTGTCTCAATAAATCGCGTCTCCCGTTCGGCCAGCTTTCCTCAGGGGAAGGCTGGCTGAATTCGTCTTTGCAAAGACGATCTCTAGCCTCCATAATGGCTTTCAAAAGCCATAGAGAGCTATACAAAAAAGCCACGAGCTGTGTGAGAAGGTGGTCGACATGAGTAAAAATTCGGAAAATCTCGTTACGCTGACGCGCAAGGAGGTTCTTGAACTTCTGGCGGAGACGAAGACTCTGGCTCGCTTTGACATGAGAAAAGCGAACCTGGTAAAGATAGATTTTTCAGGTTGCGACCTGCGTGAGGCAAATCTCTCGTACGCCAACCTCAAAGATGCTTTGTTTCGCGATGCGGATCTGCGGGGAACTTCTCTCTGGAGCGCCAATCTAGAAGGTGCGGACTTCACAGGCGCCAACCTAGAAGATGCGGACCTCGATTATTCCAAACTTCGTGGTGCCATACTCTACAGGGCAAACATTCGTCGCGCTACTCTGCCCACCGAGTTGATCTCGCGTGAAGACATCCAAGCGTCGGTCATGACCGGCTGCAAGGTTGGCGTCAAGAGAGTTTGACGATTTCCTATAAGATAAGAGTCTCAAAAAGCTAAAAGCTGTCGTAGAGATCGCCTTTTTGAGACAGCTTCGAGCCTTTTTTAGTGCTCTCTAAGGATGGACTTTTGAAAACTGAAGAGCTCCACCTCGCCACGATTGAAGGCCTTTTGGCGATTGGGTCCCGCTATGTAATCCTCACAGTTCGAGCTTCTGCTTCGGCCCCGCCGCATAGAGCCGGTCAGTTCACGCAGCTTGAATTCGAAGACTCCCTAGGTCGATTCCGTAAGTTCTATTCTATTGCTTCGGCGCCTCGTGTCGACCGGCGTTTCGATCTCTGCCTTCTGCTGGACGATCCGCGTCTGAAGCAATGGATCTTCGAACAAAGACTCGGCGACACGGTAGGGTTCACGACTCCCAGCGGCCGCTTTTTTATCCCACCTCTCGATCAACCCACGGTGCTGGTCGCGGGGGGTTCGGGAGTAACACCCTTGCGAGCTATGCTGGAAGACCGCCTTAGCGCAGCTGCATCTGCTCCCTGCGACCTCCTCTTCGGTTGTCAGTCCGATCTCGAAATTCCATTTTATGCAGAACTTCTAGCGCTGGAAGCTCGCTTTCCTTCGCGGGCAAAAATTCATTTTTTTGCCGACGAGCTGAAGTCAGACAGAGAGCGAGCTCGCCTAGGGCGTCCTATCGACGAACTTCCTAAGTTCCTAGGCCCGGAGAAGGTTTATCTGCTCTGCGGTCCACCCGCCTTTATGAACGCAGCCCAAAAAGTTTTGCAAGATGCGGGGATTGATCCAAGCCGCATTCATCAAGACCGATTCTGATCGGAAGGTCACAGGCCGTGAGCGTATACTTCGAACATGATCAGCAAACAATTATCGTCAGGGGCAAGACCTACCCTTATCGCGATCTGATGCGCACGCTAGGCGGCCAGTATCTCGCAGTTGAGAAGACCTGGGCCCTGCCGATGAACGAAGAGAATTTCCGCCAAATCAGCGAACTCTGCAAGCGGATAGGCGGCGGTCGGACCCGCGAAGCACCCGTGATGCGGGCAGCCGCAGAGACTGTGGCTAGAGAGCGGACCTTGGAAGCTGCGGCTAGCGAAGGGGAGGCCAGAAGCAGCAGCTCCACCGAGGGGCCGGCTGGAAGGTTGGAAACTGCGACTAGCAGCTCGCTGCCTGGCACGTTGGAAACTGCGGCTAGCAGCTCGCTGCTTAGAAAGGTGGAAACTGCGGCCAGCAGCTCGCTGGAAACTGCGGCCAGCAGCTCCCCCGAGGCGCTGGGTGGGATTTTCGATGGCATGAGCATCAGAGAATTGATGCAGCAGGCTCAATTAGCGATCAGCCAGGGCTTCCCCCGCAGCGTCTGGGTCTTAGGCGAGATTCAAAACTTTCGCTCGCATTCTAGCGGACTCTTCTTTCAACTCGCCGACTTCAAAGAAGGTGCTTCGCGCTCAGCCACCCTCACGATAAATGCCAACCTCTGGCGCTCGCAGCTCGCAGAATTAGAGCGCAAGTTGGGTGCTGGCACTGTGCGCGATCTCTTGCAGGATGGGATGCGGGTACGGATTCTAGCTGATGTGACTCTCTACAAGGATCGCGGCCAGCTGAGCCTCCTCGTGCAAGGAATCGACCCCAAGTTCACCAAGGGTTCACTGGCGCTAGCGCGAGAGAAGCTTCTGCGTGAACTGCGCGTCAAGGGACTCGATCGTCGCAACAAAGAACTCCGCGTAGCGGCCTTCCCCCTGCTGATAGGCCTGATCAGTGCCGCCGATTCGCGCGCGCAAAGTGATTTTTTGGATCAGCTGCGTGTCTACGGCTTTCCCGGCGAGGTTATTTTTCACCCGGCGCAGATGCAGGGTGAAAAGACCTTGAGCGAAGTCGTGCACGGTTTGCAAGCACTGCAGAAACGAGGCTGCGACCTCATCGTCCTGACCCGAGGCGGCGGCAGCGCAGCCGATCTTCGCTGGTTCGATAGTCCAGAAATCGCTTATGCGATCGCCGAGAGTTCGATCCCCATCATCGCAGCGATCGGTCACCATGAAGACGTTTGCATCGCCGAAGAGATTTGTTTCCAGAGGGAAAAAACCCCGACAGCTGCTGCGGACTTTGTGGTCAGCCTCTTTTCTCGCACGCGCGAACGCCTCGAGCAGCTGAGTCTCATGCTCAGTTGTCAGCTCGGTGAGCGCATGCGTCTGCAGGATGTCTGGGTACAGGCTTTGCGAGAGAAGCTCATTCTGAGTGTGCAGCGTTTTCTAAGCTCACAGCAGCAGCATCAAAAGCAGCTTGAAAACGGTTTGGATCTGCAGGTTCAGCGCCGAGTGCTTCAGGCCCAGGGTCGGCTGCAAAATTTAGGGCAGCAGCTGCAGCAGAGCGCGGTTCTCAGGCTCCAGCGTGGAGTTGGACGCGTCGAGCAAATGAACGCATCCCTCTACAATGCTTTCCGGCAGAGACTATTCAGAGACGAGCAGCGCGTAGATCAAGCTGCACGAGGGTTGAGCGCGAGAGCTCAGAAAGCTCTTTCTGAGGCTGATCATCGGCTCCATGCTCTGGAGAAGGCCCTTGTTCAACGCGATCCCCAACCCTGGATGGCTCAGGGCTGGACCCAGCTGAGTGCTGAAAATGAAGGGCGCATATTCTCAGGTCTCTCGCTGCGTGTCGGCATGCACATAAAAGCTCGCCTGCCCGATGCGCTCTTGAGCCTTCTTATTGAAGAAATAAAACCGACTCCCAGTCATCAGGAATAAGCCCATGCAAGAGCAAGAATCCCTTACTTATCAGAGAATGCTTGAAGAAGTTGAAGGCATCGTCAGAGAGATCGCAAGTCCCGACTTGGACCTCGATCAAATGGTCGGCAAGGTCGAGCGGGGCTATGAGCTCATCCGCGCGATGAAACTTCGCCTGGACAACACCAAGGCTCGCATCGATCAACTGAATGAGCGCTTCGACGAAAAACCAAGCGCTCCATGACGGCGACGAAGCCTGAGTTGCAGAACCGGAGCATACTCGCGCAAATCCCCCGCGGGGTATGGGTACTTGGATTCGTCAGCCTCTTCATGGATATTTCCTCGGAAATGATCCATAGCCTCCTCCCGATCTACATGGTCGCCGGCCTGGGTATGAGCGCTTTTCATTTGGGACTCATCGAAGGGGCCGCCGAGGCCACAGCTTTGATCGTCAAAATCTTCTCTGGGGCGCTCAGCGATTATTTTGGCAAGAGAAAAGGCCTGGCACTTCTCGGATATTCCCTCGGCGCCCTGAGCAAACCGGCTTTTGCGCTAGCATCGGGACCAACTTTGATTTTTACGGCCCGGATAGTCGATAGAATCGGCAAGGGTATTCGCGGGGCCCCGCGGGATGCTTTGCTTGCGGATATCGCCCCGGCCCACTTGCGAGGGGCATCCTTTGGCTTGCGCCAATCGCTCGATACCGTCGGTGCTTTTCTGGGCCCCCTGCTGGCCGTCGGTTTTATGCTGCTGTGGCAAAACGATTTTAAGATGGTTTTTTGGCTAGCCTTTATACCAGCTCTCGTTTCCGTGGCCTGCCTTTTCTTTGGCATAGAAGAAGCTCCTGCCCAGGCAGGTAAGCAACGGAGCAATCCAATCAAGAAAGAGAATTTGCGGCGCCTTGGAAGAGCCTATTGGTGGGTCGTGCTCATCGGCGCGCTCTTTACTCTCGCTCGCTTCAGCGAAGCTTTCCTAGTTCTGCGCGCCCAACAGATGGGAATTGAGATCGCCTATGTACCCTTGCTTATGGTCGCTATGAACCTGGTCTATGCGGCGACGGCCTATCCTTTCGGGAAGCTCTCCGATCGTCTGAGCCACAGGAGTTTGCTGGCTATCGGTATCGGGCTCCTGATGCTAGCAGACCTGCTGCTAGCGCTCAGTTCCCACTGGGGAATGGTTCTGCTCGGCGTTAGTATCTGGGGCGTTCATATGGGTATGACCCAGGGCCTGCTCGCCAGCATGGTAGCGGCTACCGCACCCCCTGATCTTCGCGGCACGGCCTTTGGCTTCTTCAACCTAGCGGCCGGTGGCGCTATGCTAGTCGCCAGCGCTTTGGCAGGATATCTTTGGGACGCTTATGGGGCGAGTTTTACCTTCTTAGGTGGCATCCTGCTGTCTGCTCTCTGTCTCATGGCTCTTCGCTTTGAAGCGATCGAGAAAAAAAATATTATTCGACGCTAGACCGTTTTTTGTGAGGACTGTTCTTCTCCCACATGAGGGTCTGTGCCGAAACATAGTGCATCAGGTACTGAGTGGAAATCATGCGGCTCATTTCCTGTTCTAAGATCTCTTTCGACTCCGGTACGATTTTCTCATAGGCCCTATAGAAGCCTCCGTCGTCGATCAAAACAAGAGCGGGAACTTCACCATCTTTCTTAAGATCTGGGACCAGGTAAGGATCATCAGCAGCTTTTTCCATAAGCACGATAGACCAATCCTGCGGCAGATTTTCGATGGGTCCCTCGGTCTGAATTACAAAGCGGATCGGGCGTGGCATCGGAATCTTGGCGGTCTTATGCAATTTCAGTTCTGCATCAGCCCAGGTCTTGAGTTCGTTTAAGAATTTGACCGTCTCGGGACAGCCTGTAGGGCACTGATCCTTCAAGACAGCGACGACCGTCAACTGCTCTCTGGTGTCGAAGTGGGTAAAACCGGCGGGTTGATTGGCAAAAGTCAGCGTGAACTCTGGAATATGGCCGAAACCCTCGATCTCGGGCTCAACGGCCTTCAACTGATGTTTGATAAAAAACCAGAGGGGAAATGCACAGAGTGCGAATACGATTAGTGTCCGACTGAGCGCTCGCTTGTGACGGCTATTCATGTATTTCCTTTCTCGCTGAACTAGAGAAGTCCGCTGGGGTTCCGCGGTGCTTCGAAGGCGCCTGAGCCTTGGTAGCGTTAGAATCGGGCCGCCCCACACAGATATAATGAAAGCCCCGACTCATGAGGTCCCACGATTCATACTGATTCCTGAGATCGAATACAACTTTTTGCGCCATCATGCCTGCGACTTTTTCCCAGTTAGGGCGCTTGTATTCACTCCACTCCGTCACAAGAACTAGGCCGTCGACCCCAGAGATCGCATCATAAGCATTATCGACATAGCTTAACTGCGGATGCTGCCCAAAGAGCTTGGCAAAGTTATGCTCAGCGACGGGATCATGGGCGACGACCGAGGCACCCGCATTCAGCAGACGCTCAATGATCACCAGTGCAGGCGTCTCGCGCACGTCGTCAGTGCCCGGCTTGAAACTGAGGCCCCAGACCGCCAAACGCTTTTTCTTGAGATCGCCATAGTGTGCCCCGATCTTGGCGAAAACCCGCTCCTTCTGAGTTTCGTTGGCTGCCGTAACTGCGCGAAGGACTTTGAGATCTACCCCTGTCGACTCACTAGTCTTCAAGAGAGCTGCGACGTCTTTCGGAAAACAAGACCCGCCATAGCCTGGGCCGGCGTAAAGGAATTTTTTGCCGATCCGAGCGTCTGAGCCAATTCCAAGACGCACCTTATCGACGTTGGCTCCCAGCTTCTCACAGAGGAGAGCCATTTCATTCATGAAGCTGATCCGCGTCGCCAGCATCGCATTGGCACTGTATTTGGTCAGTTCTGCCGAACGGCGATCCATCAAGAGTAGCTTGCCTTGATCGTCGAGGATAAAGGGCCGGTATAGCTCCCGAAAGGCGTCGGCAACAATCATATCATCGAGCCCGACCACGATCCGATCCGGCTTCATAAAATCATTGATCGCGTCGCCCTCTTTCAGAAACTCAGGGTTGGATGCGACGACCACCTTATGCTGCACGTTGCGCTTAGCTAAAGCTTCCTGAATGGTCTTTTCGACCAAATCGCAAGTCCCCACCGGAACCGTCGACTTCACGACCACGATCATGTCGTGGTTGACCGTCTCGCCCAGTTCTGCGGCTACGGCCTTAACGTATTTAAGGTCGGCGGATCCATCTTCGCCCTCGGGGGTTCCTACGGCAATGAAGGTGATTTCAGCTTTGGGCACGACGGCCTTCAGCTGTGTACCAAAATGCAGGCGTTCATGCCCTATATTGCGACGAATCAGGCTTTCCAAGCCCGGTTCGAAAATCGGACAGATGCCGTCGAGCAGTTTTTTGATCTTATTTGCATCTAGATCGACGCAATGCACATCGTGGCCAACTTCTGCAAGGCATGCGCCCGTAACCAATCCCACATAGCCTGTACCAACCATCACCACGTGCATAGGAAAACCTCACCTGAATAATTGCCCCCGATCGTACTGTTGGGAAGGAACGGTGACAATTTACAAATTCGTCCACATCTGAATTGAGAGAGTTTTTCTCTTATACCAAAGTGAGAGGCCAGCCAAGTGCATTCTTGGCCTAAAAGCCCGTTTTTTTGTCCAAAGCAAGGCGGTGCGAGCGATCAGGCCGATTTCGAGGCGTGATTGCAGGTTCTACACTTAGATGGTATTCTCGAAGCAAGGTCTACTCACAAATTCCGTCTAACCTCTGCGAGCGCTTTAACGAACATGGCAGATGATAAGACCATCATAGCCGACCCAGGCTCCAGCATTTTTAATCCGCCTAAGAAGTCGGCTGCCTGCCTCGTGCAATACAGCGGCACGAATCTTGGCAAGCGTTACGTGCTCGATCGCAAAGAAATGGTAGTAGGACGCGCGCCCACCGTCGATATCGTGGTGAACGAGCAAAGTGTTTCGAGAAACCACGCTCAATGCGCTCAGCAGGGGGACGAGGTCTTTGTCGCAGACCTCGGCAGTTCCAACGGTACCTACATCAACGACAAGAAGCTGGTTTCCAGGCAGGTGCTGCGCGATGGCGACATCATCAGGCTCGGCAATATCGTCTTCAAATTCTTTGCCCAGGGTAACATAGAAAACGTCTTCCACGATAAGATCTATCGGATGGCCACGATCGATGTCGGGACGAATACCTTCAATAAAAAATACCTGATCGAGGCTCTCGAGAGCGAATTCAAGTTCTCCCGCGCCTACGGCCGACCGCTCTCCCTGATTTATTTTGATCTCGACTTCTTCAAG
>JBGSTX010000291.1:0-7991 GCA_041736305.1 Oligoflexus sp.
TGATGAAGAGCGGAGCAACGACTAATATGCCAAGGCTGTTGGATACAAATTGATAGCGAATCGTCATCAAGGGATCTTGATTGTGAATAAAACTAGTCATAGGCACAGTCAGCAGAGCACCGAGAAGAGGGGTAATGAGTCCCCCAACAGCGACAAAGGCCAGAATTTTAAGATGACTATGTTTTCCCGCGAGCCTATCGAGCCATTGAAAGAGGAGGACGCCGAGAGCGAATGTGAGGGACTTTATGATCCAGATAGGAACGAGGAGCAAATTGAAAGGCACGCTGCTCAGGGTATGCCCGAGCAGCCAGGAAAAGAGGGCGATGCCAAATAAGGCAGGCCATTCCCTACGGGGAGAGACAAACAAAAAAGCAAAATACAGCCCTGACGCTGGCCAAAATGTGGGCGGGCCACTATGTGAAGCTAAGGTCAGATACCGCCCTAAGGCTATAGTGCTGCAAAAGAGCAGCGCGAAAGCCACTAGGCGCCAGGGAATACGATATTCAAGCTGTGCCATAGGCACCTCACAGCCAATCCCACGATCGGAAGGGTCGGAGAACCTTGGTTCCAGGTAAGACTGCTGAAATCTTACGGGCAAAGATATTTTATGGCTATGAAAATCGAACGTGCGAAACCTATAGACAGCTTTCGTGACGGGACAAAGACACCGTTTCAAAAATCGTTTGACGCTTCACGCGTCTCGGATTACACCATACTCAAGTATGGTTATGAGGAGGAGCAAACGATGGAGCAAGCGATTCTGAGGCCCGACACTGTAGAAGCTATTCAACACTGCGTACACTCGGCCGTCGAAAGGCATGGTTTCGAACTCGCCCGCGAACTGCGGGATATGGGCCTAGTGAAAGAACTTAATGTTTACGATCATTCAGCTGCCTGCCAAGCATTTGATGGTCTCCTCAAAACGATCAACTGGACCAATCCGAAATCGATCGTCGCCATCATACCAATCTTTGAAAACGCTTACGCTGAGACGCCGCGTTTCCTCAATAGCATTCACACCCGGGTTGATCTGAGGCTTGCACACGATGGTTTTGGAATGCGAGATGGGCGACTGATCCGCTTGGCGATGTGAAGCAAGAAGCAAGAAGCAAGAAGCAAGAGCAGCCTTCTTTTTCAGGCCGCTCTTCGAAAGTGGGAAACCTCAGGAAGAGGCTGCTTTTTTCTTGCGGGGTTCGCGCGTTTCTTTCTGCTTAGTTCCCTCATCAAGAAATTCTGAAATGAGCTTACTGACCTCGGGCAAGGCATCGTGCTGTACGAAGTGTCCTGCGTTTTCTATCATTTCCACACGGCCATCATTACAGAATGCCATACTTTCATAAGCCATTTCAAACTTGAGAAAGGGATCCTTTTTGCCCCAGATTACCAGCACGGGCATCGATAAGCGTTGCTGCTTGGGTGGCCGACCTAGGAACATGGCCCGATACCAGGAGATCATCGCAGTCTGCGCTTCGGGTTGACTCCAGGCTTCGCGATATTCTGGTAGAAGTTCGTCGGCAATCGCTTTCGAGCGAATGCTCTTCTTGATCTGACCAGCCATTCCCTGAGGACTGAAAACCATCTTCTCAGGCAAGTAGGGGAGCTGGAAGAAGAACATATACCAGCTCCTTCGCAGCTGACCGAAGTCGGTAAAAAGTCTTTTCATGAAGACGGAGGGATGGGGAACATTAAGGATTACGAGACGCTCGACGCGGTCCGAAAACTGCAGTGCAGTCCACCAGGCAACCGCGGCTCCCCAATCATGAACAATAATTGTGGCGGTCTCTTTTTGCTCATGGTCCAGCAGACCAATGACATCAGCAGCTAGATTCTCTGTGCGATAGGCGAGGCGTCCTTCCGGCTTTTCACTCTTGCCATAGCCCCGCTGATCGGGGGCGAGGACTCGGTAGCCTTGATCGCCCAGCTGATCGATGTAGTGTTTCCAGCTGAGAGCCATTTCTGGAAAGCCGTGGAGAAGAATAACGAGAGGACCCGACTTGGGTCCTGATGTTTTCACGTGAAGTCGGACACCGTTAGTTTGGATATCTAAAGTTTCCATCGGGCTCTTTCCTATCAATGAGGTTTAGCGAGCGATGAATTAGCAATCTCCTACAATAAGACTCAATATCAAGAAAATTATTTCTGGCCGCTTTGAAAAGCCGGCTTATGCCGCTTTTTGCAGAGGCTGCGCCAGGCTTGTGCTGCGATGAATGCGATAAATCATCCCAAAGCAAATCAAAGCCGTGGCGCTCATGACGTAACCTACAACCTCAAAGTGTTCGATACCGCCCGCACTGTCGAAACTGACAATAGAACCGGCTAGGATCGAGGCCGCACCACCAGATATTTGCTGAAGCGATGAGCTTATCGACATGAAGGAGCCCCGACTCGCCGGCTCAGGAATTGTTGACATCAATGCCTGCGAAGGAATCATGCGCGAAAAGATTCCTACGAACATGGCTGCGTTTATCAGGATCACTAAGGGGAGCGGAGTTTTACCCAAATGAGTATAGATTAAAACCATGACGATTGAAACGGCCGTTCCAAAAGCAAAAGTCTTAAAATTTCCGATGGTGTCAGATAAACGCCCTACAAAGGGTCCAATCAAGATAGAGCAAAGCCCGGTTACCAGGTAGATGATCGGTAGCTTGTCAATTTCGATTCCAAGATTGTGAACGGTGAATGCGCTCCCAAAAGGCATTATCATAAAACCGCCGATCGATAGTAGAGCTGTGGCGGCAAAGGCAAACTGATAACGCGGAGTTCCGATAGTCTTGAAGAGGTGAGCTCGGGCACTGCCTTTTTCTTGAATCTTGAGGTGCTCGTCGATCGGTTGCAGATAGCGAAATATGATAACACCTATCAAGGTGCCAAGAACCACGATCATGAGAAAGGGAGCATGCCAACCCCATAGATTTGAGAGATAGAGACCGGCGGGTAGGCCTAAGACCTGGCTAGCTGCAAAGGCCGTCTGGAGTAAGCCCATCACGCGCCCCCGCATCTCAACGGCAAAAATATCCGTTGTTATCGCAAAGACGATAGAACCTATCACTCCACCGAAAAGTCCGGTGATGATGCGTGCTATGAGCAAGATAGGGTAATTGGGCGCCAAACCGCAGCAGAGCGTCCCAAGTATGAAGCCGCAGTAGAAGAAAAGGAGCATTTTTTTGCGGTCAAAGCGGTCCGCATAACCAGCCGCGAGAAAGCCAGCGATGCCGGCGGAAAAAGCATAGGCTGAGACCACCAGCCCAAATTGGGAAGGGGTGATCTGCAGAGCCGGCATCAGCATGGCGCCAAGCGGCGACATAATCATAAAATCGAGAATAATTGTAAACTGCATGAATACGAGGACGGCGACAACAAACTTTTGGTAAGGGGTAAATCCCTCGATCTTGTGTACATCGGCCTGCATCGTTCGAACCTTTCTCGTAATTAGAAGACCCCAGAACTATATCACGCCTGAGCTGAGCTTGCGATAAAGCTAAGCACAATTTTCAAAAAAGCCAAAATTGGGGGTTTTTTGCAGAGAGGTCCGGATGATGAGTGGGTCGAGGCTTAAGAATGGAGCCGTCCTTGGCTCGCGATATGGCGGAATAATAGAGGTATAGTAGCGGTTCAGCAATTAGCGGGAGGTCGATATTGATTGTTCGTGCAGATACTTCAAACCTGCGAAGTAGCCACGGAACTTAGGAGTAGTTTCTCTCCAGGCGAAGTCGGGGCGCAAGTCTGATAACCAGCGGCCACCGATGACTTCATCTTTATCGTTTAGCTCGAGCACGTAGCTGTAACTAGCGGGTGATTCTATAGCACCGACCGGCGTGGCGGAAGGATCGCGAATTTCGACCGTATAAAGCATCCAGGTGTCGATGGTTAGTTCTTTGACTGTGCCTGGAGCTGCACCTTCGCTTGCTCCCTGCTTCGTTGCCGTAACCTTCGAGCTAAAACTGTTGACTGGCTGGTTCCACACTTGTGCATCACGGGTTATGTCAACTACAAAACCCTGCTTCTTGATAGCAATCTCATTGGCGAGGATGAGGTGAAAGGCTCCTGCATTGATATCAGCACAAGCACTGTTCTCGCGTCCATCTATCCACTCGGCCTGGGTGATCTCACCAGAGTTGTACTGTTGGTCTAGCTTAGCAAAGTCCAGGTTACAGCGGGCAGCTACGAATGAAGTCCTCGTTGAGCGATTGCCACTGTACTGTTGATAATAAGTCAAAAGTGCTTTGACGTCAGAAGAGTAGAACTCTATCGCTCCCGCCTGGCTATTGACCTTGACGGTTTTGCTAGGCTCTTTGAAGTTGAGCGCTGCCGGAGCCCAACCATGACAGAGACCTTCCCAGCTTTCGATTTTATAGCCTTCTTCGAATTCGGGATGACCACTGAGGGTTTTGAGAACGCTCGTGCGCTGACGTTCTTTCTGAACCGTCGGGAAGTCGAAGCGATTCATGAAAATATCATATTTTTCTGCTGGAGAGAGGCTGTTGATGTCGAGGTTTTTGAGCGTATCTTTTTTGGCGACTTCATACCCAAAATCCTTTTTCTTCCAGCGATAGGAAATTCCACCTCGGTAGGTCGGCCAGTAGTCATCGCTCCAACCTTTTCCCTGAATTTCACCAGCGAGAGGCAAATCTTTGAACTTAGCGACGAAATCATCTCCGCTCATAATCGCGGGATTGTTTTTTTCATTCCAGGCTTCGTTGAGCTGACTGCCGCTCTGATCTTGAGGGCCGCAGGCAGTGATTTGGAGTGAGGACGCGAGCGCTAAGCTTACCAATTTCAAACTTTTCATAAATATATTCCTTCTAGGTATTTTGTTGTTTTACTTATTGAAGATCAGTTTCGTCTTGCCAGCAGTCGACTCTTCCGCGAAGCAGCCAACAGTCACATTGAGCCCTGGTTCGCCCTGAGCGATTCGGCATGCGGTCCGGGCTAGAGAGTCTTCCGTGCCGTTGTCGACGAGTTCTTTACAGCTGGAGGCGAGGATTCCTGGATGGCCGCTACCCATGTTGTATTCGAGGACCTGATTCGAGGGGCGGAGAACGTTGATGGTTTCGATCCCATCGATTTCACCAACATAAGGGTAAAACAGCTGAATCGGACTGGTGAACACATTATTTGTCTTGACGGTTTCTGCGAGCGGATCACAGCTGCTTTCGCTGCGCGTAGTCAGGAGAACGCGGTTGCTAGTATTTTCGTTTGGAATGCCCTTGTAAATGAAGCCACTTTCCTTGTGCGCCTGGACCACACCGTTTTCTTGGCAAACCATCACTTTTTGATAGGCGGTCCGCAATGGAACCAGACTGAAGCCATTGATCCTGGGAACCGCGACGTTTCGATTGTTAGCCACCGCTTCGAGATCCCTATCAATATTGAAAATCATTAGGCAGTCTTGCTGGGTTTCGTAAGTATCTTTGAAAATCCAGTCAGTGACACCGAAGAGCGATTCGGGACCCGGATTTTCAAGGAGGGCCATGACTCCCGCGTAGGACTTCTGCTCAAGCTCTTCGGCGAGTACGGCGTGTTCTGCCTTGAGTTTGGCCAGCTCGCCTTCGCTTTTCGTAAGCTTCGACGACGTTTGCTCCTGCTCCTCTTTAAGGCTGCCCAGCTGAGTGATCAGCTGCTTATTTTCTTCGCTCTTGGCGGCCACCTGAGAGGCCAACTCCTGCACTCGTGCATCGTTGCCAGCTTCCATTACCTTGCGCAGTTCGGCGATCGTCTGCTTGTTACTGGCAATCTCTGCTTCGATTTCGGCGATCTTTGCTGATTTGCCGCTGAGTTCGTTCTCGAGGCGCTGGACAGCTTCATTCTTGCTGGAGATGGCTTCGTTCAACTCGTTGACCTTGGCATTTTTTTCGCTGAGTGATTTCTTGGTGGCATCGAGTTCGGCGTTCATAGAGCTGATTTCGCGGGTATTACTATCGATAGTCTTGTTGAGATCTGCATTAGCAGACTGGAGATCTTTCACTGCCTGGCTAAGTTCGCTGCTGCCTTGAGTTAAGCGCTTCACTTCGCTTATAGCCACTTGCGTCTGGGACTCGAGCTGCTCGGCTTTGTTGCGCTCTAAATCGAGCTTGGCTTGGATGGTTTTCTTTTCGCCTGAATCTTCACAGGCGGTGAGACTTAATAGACCAAAAGCTAGAGGAAGCATGCGAGGAAAAAACGAGCGGACATTGCTTGAGAAATTCATCGAAAAACTCCGGTTTGATTTCTTCGTGCCTGTGTCGGTATTTCACTTAACGTCATTTTGGTATGCTTGGATGAATGATTACTATTCCAAATCGACTTAGTTCGCAAGCTTTTTTTTGAGCTGTTTTGATGGAATATTTTTGATCAAAAAATGCTGAAAAGCCTTGATCGAGCTTTCGGGATTTCCGCGAGGGAAAGGCTTCTGCTTCGGTTCCAAGTTATTCTTTCGATTGACGCAATAGCCATCTTTAAAAGGCTGTGCGAAGATGTTTTATCAAACAGGCAGGAACGATAAGGAGTCGGCATGCAGGATAAGGTGGTGGTGATCACAGGCGCAACCGATGGTATTGGCAAGGCCACTGCCCGCGGTCTCATGCGCTTGGGTGCGAAAGTAGCTATCGTTGGCCGCAATCCCGAAAAAGCTGCTCAGGTAGCTGCAGAGCTATCTGAGGCCGTTGAAAAAGATAAGCCCAGCATCTTTATTGCCGACTTGTCTCTACCTTCTCAGGTGAAGAGGGTCGCTCAGGAGATTAAAAGCACCTTCCCTACTATAGATGTACTCATTAATAACGCCGGGGCCTTTCTCGCCAAGCGCGAGGTAAACAGTGAAGGCTTTGAGATGACCTTCGCTTTGAACCACCTCAACTATTTTGTCTTGAGCCATCATCTGCTGCCTAGCCTTCAAAAGGCCAAGCAAGGCCGCATTATAAATGTAGCGAGCGAGGCGCACCGTCGTGCTAGTCTCGACTTTGGCGACCTGCAAGCCGAGCAGTCATTCAATGCGTGGCGGGCTTATCAACGATCTAAGCTTGCCAACATACTCTTCAGCCATCAACTGGCCCAGCGTCTTCAAGGCAGTAAGGTCACATCTAATTCCCTCCATCCTGGTTTTGTTGCCAGTCGCTTTGGGAAGAGCAGTTCGAGGAGTGGCATGAGCCTTCTGATCAAAGTGGGCCAGATTTTTATCGGAATTAATGAGGAAGAAGGCGCACGTACTTCGATATTCCTAGCCAGCTCGCCGGAAGTCAGTCAGATTTCGGGGCGCTATTTTATCAAGTGCCATGAAAAGTCGCCATCTCCGGAAGCCGAAGATCGCGCGTCTCAGGCCCGACTTTGGCAAGCGACAGAAGAACTCGTCGCTCGCCATCTTTAGTAGTCTAGAAGTTGTCTCAAAAATATCGGATTAGGATTAGGCAGCAAGCCAGTTGGACGAAGCCTAAAAAGTTCTCCCAATAGTATTCATGTCTCACGATAAGGCGCCGATAATTTTGCAGCCATGCAAAAAGGCGCTCTATCTTCCATCGGCGTTGATAGCGTCTGAGAATTCTTCCATCTTGAGTTATGGGTTTTCGCCGCCCGCGTCTATGTGGAGCTATAAACTGGATTTGGAACTCGGTCTTGAGTGCATTATCCAGAGAATCACTGTCATAAGCATTGTCACCAATGAGTCGCTCAGGAACTTTTTCCAGAAATCTGGCTTTAATCGTCTCTTTTACCAGTTTTTGCTCATGAGGATTTGCACTAGCGATAGTGACATCTATCGGAAGACCATGAGCATCAGCGATAGCCATTATCTTGCTTCCCTTTCCGCGCTTAGTCTTCCCGACTTTAGAACCCCCTTTTTTCGCAGCCGCGAAGGACCCATCGATAAAACTTTCGCGGAGATCTAATTTTTTGCGCCGCCAAAGGTCTTCAGCCATTAGCTTGAGGAGACGCTCTATTAAACCTTCTTTAACCCATTTCTGAAACCACCGATGAACGGTCTGATAGGGAGGGAACTTGTCAGGTAGACGACGCCACTGCGC
>JBGSTX010000334.1:0-72753 GCA_041736305.1 Oligoflexus sp.
CTTAGCCTTTGCAAATTCCAAATCGACCAAAAGCAGCCTGACAAACTCAGTCTTGTCAACGCCGCTTCCTTGCTCTATCCAGAGCTCCCCCTTCTTCTCAAAACTCTTTCCGTCGATCAGAGCAGAAAGCGCTTCCGTAGAATTAAAACTAAACATCGCACGGGACTGAAAATCCTGGGGTGATTTCTTGAGTTCATTGAGAATCTTTTTATCGAGAGTCGCAAACCCTTCCTTTTGCTGTGGTAGTTTGACGTACACAACCCCATTGTTCTCGATAAAACGATAGCTGCGCTCGGCTCCCTCAAGCGGTGTTAGAGTCAGCAATGCCAAGGTCCGCGTTTCCTTGTTGCTGGCGCTCAGAGCCTTACTGAGTTCAGGGGAGGGCTGATCCAAAAAGCGCTCGACCTTGAGCTGATCTAGTTGGCCAAGAAAGCGATTCACCTCCTCGTTATCAGCCTTCAAACCGTTAAGGCCATCAAACTTCCAGTCTTGACCCTCTTTCTGGAGACTAAAGGGAGCTTGATTCCCGTATTGATAGCTTAAGCTTCTCAAGTTCTGGGGATTGGGTAGATCGAAGGTTTTGTCACGGAGATCATAAAGTTCTTTATTGCTAGCTGTATAAGCGTACTGACTCACGAGGTAGATCGGCGCCTTGCCTTCAACTCGCAGGTAGTTACTATACCCTACAGGACTTTTATCCCCGATCTTCAACTCGGTTTTCTGGCCATCCGCTCCAGTTAAACCCACTATGATCCTAGGTTCAGCAAGTCCATAGTCCTTGAGTTTATCCGTACTCGCTTCGAAGCTTTTTTCGAAACTCAAATCACTCAAGGTCTTCAGCCAGCTATCGATAGCTTCAACATCGGCTCCGTAGTCCACCGGTGATTTGATCCTCCACTCTCCATCCTGCTTCGACAAGCTTACCTTTAAGCTAGGAGCCCCTTCGATGCGCTTCTCGAAATCTATCGCTTGGACATCGGTGGCTTTGAGATCAAGTAGCTTGCTCTGCGCAGTTTTCTCTTTCTCGTCTTTCTTAGTTTGCCACTCATCCCAATAAGCAAGTCCGGCCAAGACAAAGAGCACAAGAAGAAATAGGAGAGGCTTCTTGAAATTTCTCATGCCACTCTCCTACGCATCCAATAGAATATGCCACCCCCGAGAAAGACTAAAGGATAGACCCATGTCATTCCAAACATGAGGAACTGACTTGTGGCTGAGGTCAAATCCAGCGTGTTTTTGCCGCTATCTTTGGCACGAATAGAAATGAAGTCCTCATCTTGCAAAAGATAGTTAACAGCATTCATAAAGAGATCGAGGTTTTCTCCCCTTTGCACACCCAGATTGCTCGCCAGTTTTGACGAACCGCTGACAAAAACTCTCAGTTCCTTAGAACTTCGACCAGTGGCATCGCCTTTAACGTCCGCATCCTTCACTTTTTGATCGCCCTCCGAGCTAGCAAGCTTGTCGCCACCAACTTGCCCCGTAGAGCTTGCAAACACATCAAAGCGGCCGGTAGCGATTCGATTTTCGTCGATTCCTCCTTTGAGATCAGCCTCCGTCTTCACGTTGACTATCTTGAAGATGATTTCTGATGTTTTGCCCAGACCCACAGGCTTCATATTAAAAGTGTTTTCGGTCAGCAGTTCGAGCGAGCGCGAGTTTGGCGTCATAAGAGCTACCCCTCCGCGCTTGACAAATTCAGCCGTAACAGGCGATTGCGTATCGAACTCAGTAACTATTGCATTATTCTGGCCCAAGACTTTCGCCCTCGGGTCATCAGGACGAATGACCAGAAGGTCGTCGTTCAATTTAATTCCTACTGAGCTCAGCAGGCTGTTGAGCTCGGGGACCTGAACCATCGAGTCGACCAGAGCCATAAATGGCTGGCCTTTCTTCAGATATGCTTCAAGCATGGCTTTTTCTTCGGGACGCAAGTCATACTGAGGTCCTGCCATAATCAAGAGATCAGCGTCATCAGGGACCTTGCCCGTCTCCAGGAGGCTGATTTGCTTCACGTTGAAGCGCTCGGACTCGAGCTCGGCTTTGGTTGTCGCGTACCCGAGAGCCTCTTGACTATTTAGATCAGCTTCCCCATGCCCGCTAAGAAAATAGATCGTTTTGTCTTTTTCTTTCATGATGCGAACGAGAGCGTTCGTGAACTTTTCTTCGGTAAATGCCGTTAGGCGGGAATCCTGGTTCTGATACTTGAAAAGCACGGTATCCGAGGTCGTGATATTTTCGGCAAGGGCCCGAGTGGGGTCGGTTTGGGGGTCGATATACTCCACTTCAAAGCTAGCCCCTTTCATCTCATACATCGACAGAGTTTTTCGGAATTCAGATTTCTTCTGATCATTCTGAAAAAATGCGAGGACTTTAACTGGATCTTTCTTTTCTTTAAGTTGGTTTACCAAGTTGATAGATTCGGGAGACAGAGTATTTGCACCCTCACGCGTAACGTCGATACTCTTATTGAAACGCTCACGCTTGCTGAGGAACCCGGCTCCAACTGCGAGCAAGATTGCTAACAGCACGCTAAGTCCCTGACTCATGCCATGGCGTGAACCTTTGCGCCGAAACATTCTACCCAAGCGAGCGCTGTCTTTGAAAACCCAGTAGAGAAAACTCAGGCCTGCAATTGAATAGAAAACAAGTCCTACGGCTGGAACAGTTCCGTAGGCATGGGCCGTGGCAAAGCCGATAATTAAGGAAAAGACGCTGATGAAGGGCAGAATCAATAAACCGCTTCGCATCGCTATTACCTCCAGCGCTGAGAGTCAAGGGACACGTTAGTAAAGAAGAGGAAGAGGCTGATGAAGACCACGAAATAGGTAAGATCGGTGACAGATATCAGGCCATTGAAGAAATTATCGAGATGGGTGGTAGCAGCCATGTACTTGATAAACTCCTCGACACCCCCTGAACTAGAAATGTTCGGCGCTATCCAAGCCAAGATAAGCAGGAGAAAAAGACCAAAAGCCGTAAAGAGAAAAGCGATAAACTGATGACTGACCATCGATGAGATCCAGAGCCCAAGAGCTACTTGCGAGCACATTAAAAGAAAAATTCCCAGGTATGAACTCAGGATCGGCCCTGGATCGGGGTTACCGTATTTAAAAAGATAGAAGGGAAAAACCCAAGACGCCAAGAGCACTAAACCCAGGATACCCGCAGCTGAGAAAAACTTACCTAAAACGACCTGCATCGTACTTACGGGCGCTGTCATCAGCAGTCGATCGACCTGGGTTTTTCTTTCTTCTGCGAAAGACGACATGGTCACGGCGGGCACGACAAAGAGCAGGATAAAATGCATATTCTGAAAAATTGCGGTGAGGAGCTGGCTCAGCTTCGGCGCTTCGCCCCCATACTGAGAGGCCTGCTCCTGCATCTGCAGATAAGACTCGCAGAAAGACTGAAAGAACAGGCCCATAAACATCAATAAAAAGAAGAAGGTAACGGCACCTTTTAGCGATGCGAAGTAAGCTTTTAAATCTCTCATAGCTATGGTCAGTACGGCGCTCATTAGCGGCACTCCTTATTGAGATTCAGATTAACGCGTTAGCTGGAAGAAGACGTCTTCGAGTTTCTTCGACTTAAGAGCAAGCTCCTGCAGTCCATATCCTCCATCTAAAACCTCTCGGGCAACCCGGTCCAGATCCTGATCCTGGTCACGAGTCCGGAAGGAAATGAATTCTTCTCTGCCACCTTCGCTTGCTATAAGCGAAACATCGACCAGACTGGTATAAGTTCGCAGCTTTTCAACGAGAGAGCTGGCTCCCTGCCGGACTTTGAGCTGAAACTGACGCCCTGACTCGAGGCGACCGACTAGTTCCTGATGGGTACCCTGTTCGACGATACGCCCCTTGTCAACGATCACCAACTGATCGCAGATCGATTCGACTTCAGAGAGGATATGTGACGAAAAGAGGATCGTATGCTGACCCTTTAGGGAGCGAATCAGCTGACGGATCTGTAGAATCTGATTGGGGTCAAGGCCTTCAGTCGGCTCGTCGAGGATGAGCACATCGGGATCATGAATCAAAGCCTGGGCCAGGCCTACACGCTGCTTATAACCCTTTGATAGTTGCCCGATCAGACGCCCCCGCATCTCGCCTAACTCAAGCTGCTCGAAGGTACGATTCATGCGCTTCTTGAGATCAGCCCCTTTGAGGCCATGCAGGCTTCCTACGTAACGGAGATATTCTTCGACTTTCATTTCTTTGTGGAGGGGAGGTTCGTCAGGGAGGTAACCGATTCGCTTTTTCACCTCGATAGGCTGTTCAGAGATTTCGTAGCCTCCGATTTTTGCGGTCCCTGCATCGGCGCCGATGCACCCGCAAAGAATGTCCATCGTCGTGGTTTTCCCAGCTCCGTTAGCTCCCAAAAAGCCAACTACTTGGCCTTTTTCCACGCGGAAAGAGATGTCATTCAAAGCGCAGACGTTTCCATAGGTTTTTCGTAAACCAACGACTTCAATCATTCGGTCTCTCCCGAGATGTTCTCAAGCCCAAAACATTCCACAGAAAATGTATTTTAATCTGCAAAGTCAGTAAGTCAAGAATAGGAACTCAACACAAAATTAGCAGCTACCGCCAAAGCCATGAGGGACAAGCCTAAGCTGTTAAAGGTGGCCACTGACCCTAAAAGTAGCAAGTACCTCACTTGCCAAAAAAATTTTTCGTATTCGATACTTCCCGAGGAAAACAGAAATTGCTACTATAGTTTTTTGGATGGACTCATCTTAGCTGCGACCTTGCTATGGCAACTGGAGGTGTCGAAATGGCGACTTTGACCAAGGACGTCTTGGTAGAACTTATCCGCGACAAAATCGGCTTTCCTGTCAAAGAGGCCAAAGAGATTCTCGAGATTATTTTGGAAGAAGTGAAACTTCGGCTGGAAGACGGCAAAGACGTAAAGATTTCAGGTTTTGGCAAATGGACAGTGAAAGAGAAGCGCTCTCGTCCTGGCCGCAACCCCCATACCGGCGAAAAAATCGAAATATCGGCCCGCCGCGTTGTGACATTTCACCCTTCCGACAAAATGCGGGACCAAGTCAATCGCGAGTATGCTGCTGCTGAAATGGCCCGCGAAGCTCGCGGCGAGTCCTGATTTTTTCCTAAAATTCTCACTGCGGGTTTCTTCGCCCGCAGGCTTCCCCCTTCTGCCTAGAAGCCTTTTCAAAAATGGGATATCAAAGGTCTCTAAGCAAAGGAGCGTGAAACCTATGCGTCTAACTCGCATTTATACCAAAATCGGCGATCAAGGCACTACGATGCTGGCATCGGGCGAAAAAGTCTCAAAATCTGCTCAGCGGATTGAGGCCTATGGGACTGTGGACGAACTGAATTCCTGGGTTGGCTTCCTGCGCGACCAGGTCCGCATTGAGGAAGCATTTGCCAACCATTGGTTGGATGGGAGCCTGGCTCGCATTCAGAATCAACTTTTTGATCTTGGCAGCGAACTGGCGACACCGACTGAGCATCTGAAGCCTGAGAGACAAGCGCTGATCGCTACTCATGACATTGAGACTCTTGAACGTGAAATGGATCTTTGCCAAGAGACCCTTCCCCCGCTGGCCAATTTCGTGCTTCCTGGCGGGCACAGCAGCAATTCACTGGCACATCTCGCTCGCACCGTTTGTCGAAGGGCAGAACGCGAAGTCGTTAGATTGAGGCAGGAAGAGCCAGCAGTGCGCCTAGAGACGCAAATTTTCCTCAATCGCTTGAGCGACTGGTTTTTTGTGATCAGCCGCCTCCTTAGCCAGAAGCTGAAATGCCCCGAGGTTCTCTGGCAGCAGAGAAAGCCAATCGCACCCCCCCAGGCTTAAGCGACCAGACAGCAGAAGAGCCCTTTGCGTGACTTACGAGATCCGATACAATCGTAGGTCTGCTCTCGCCTTATGAAAGGGCCCTATGCTCACCGACCAAATCAATAATCTCGCATCGAGGTTCTCGGCATTTAGCAAAAAGGTTCGGGTACAGAATCTCGGCCCCTATGCGGCCATCTTGGTCTGGGCGACAGCCTTTTATTTCAGCACCCACGATGCTGCTCGCTCGATAATCGCGACTGGAGATCTCTGGCTTAGCCAGAAATGGGCTGGAATTTTAACAGGCGAAATGCAGCCAATCGACCAGCAGCGAGCGATTCAGCGTCACTATTTATCTTATGGAGTTTATATTCCTATCGATGATATCGTAGTGGATGCAAGTCAACCGACGCTCGAGTCTGATCAGACTTTATTTCAGACTGTCTGTGGTAAGGGACGCGCTTATATTTGGGTGCCCCTACACTTTCAACTTCCGGTCTTTGGAGAAAAGGTCGTCGAATGGTGTTTAGTGAAAGCATAGAAACAGCGGATTCAGAGGGAATTTTACATTCCTCTCCCAGCATGGCTCTAGCAGTTGATCTCCACGTTGGGGGGGCCTATCACTCGCCGGTCGATGTATTTTTAGAAGATCTGATAGCTTGGGCTGTTCGACGCTGCGGTATCGAAGAGTTCGTGAAAGCCAAAGAAGAATTCTTTCAGCTTACGGGCAAGGTGTTTTACGACGACGAAACCTATCATAGCCGTATGCACTATTTCCTGGAATATTTTCTCTTTGAGCGCACCTTCAATAGCAGCGGACGCCTCCGAGTTGGCGCTACTCCTTTTGAAGCCTTCTTGGAATCGTCGGCCGAGACGGTCATCAGCGGCTTCACCCATTCACTTTTTGCAGTGATCCGCATACAAAATCAGGCCCTTACTCTCAAAGATATCTTTTCAGCTCATAAGTACAGGATCCAAAAGCAGAGTGAAGAGCTTTTTAAGGGAATTTCCAAAGGCGACATTTTCCAGGGCTTCGTCTTTCACCTGGAAGAGCATTCAGTCCTGAGCCGAGGTCTGATTTTCCATCCGGCGCGAGCTCATCGTCTTCTCAAGAAGTCTATCAAAGAAGAAAAAAATCGCGGATTTTGGAATCCCAACCAAATGCTCGCCAAACTAGCCAGGCAGCAACTTAAGCTCGCAAGGCTAAAGCACGTCGACCCAAAACTCGTCTATATGGATTCAAGTGGATAACGCTCGCATTTAGCCTGCCTCCATTCTTTCCTTAAAGTCACAATTGGAACTGCCGATAAGGTTCCAGTTGCCAATTGACTTTAGCACGGAAAGCCTATGATTCAGCAGTTCAACGAAACGGTGCTTAAGAATCTCAATGTTGACCCTAAGGTCATGCTTGATGCTGAAACTTTGGCACGGCAGAAATCTATTCTCCTAGTCCATGCATTAATTCGACTCAAAGCCAGCGATTCGACGAAGCTGCTTACTGCTTGGGCCCAGGCCTTTCACCTGAAGATCGCTGATCTCGATTCGATGGATATTCCGAATGACATTATTAATCTCATACCTGATCAATTGGCGAAGCAGGCACGGGCAATTCCCATCGATCGTGTCGGTAACAACATCATCGTTGCCGTTGAGAATCCACAGGACCTCCACACCGTCAACCTTTTGCAGCTGAAGACGGGTTATCTTCTTAAAACGGTACTAGCTAGCGAAGAAAAGATTAGCAATGCTTTATCCCGGTATTACGGTCATAAAAACTTGGATATGGACCGTTTTAATCGCCCGGGCACAACCCAGACCAAGGCTAAGTTGCCCGAACAACGGCTGGTCATTACTTCCGATAACGCCTCTACTTCTGAAGATGCTCCGATCAATTCGCTCGTCGATAGCGTAATTCGTGCCTGTGTTGAGCGCGGCGCTTCAGATATTCACGTCGAGCCATACGAGTCTTATATGCGGATAAGACTTAGAATTGACGGAACTCTGCAAGAAATTGCCCGTCCACCAGGAACTATGCGAGCAGCGATTGCTTCGCGTTTCAAAGTTATGGCAGGCATGAAAATAGAAGAGAAACGGCTGCCTCAGGATGGCAATATTAATGTCGTCATCGATTCCCGGCCGATAGATTTTCGTATCAACACGCTACCTACAGTTCACGGCGAGAAGGTCGTACTTCGTATTCTTGACAAGTCGAGTCTTCAAGTTGACATGACCAAGCTCGGTTTCGAAGCCGATGATCTTAAACGCTTCAAAGGAGCTATACATAATCCTTATGGAATGGTTCTTGTCACTGGTCCCACAGGTTCCGGCAAAACCACCACACTCTATTCGGCGCTCGCTGAATTGAATCAGGTTAGTGACAATATCATCACCGCTGAGGACCCCGTTGAATTCACCCTCGAAGGTATCAACCAAGTCCACGTTCGCCCAGATTTCGGACTCACGTTCGCAGATGCTCTCAAGGCCTTTCTTCGGCAAGATCCTGACGTCATCATGGTGGGTGAGATTCGCGATAAAGAAACAGGAGAAATTGCTATTAAGGCAGCTCTCACTGGTCACATGGTTCTCTCGACCTTGCACACAAATAGCGCTGCCGACACTATTATACGACTTCAGAACATGGGCCTCGAATCGTTCAACTTGGTATCTGCTCTTCAAGCGGTTGTAGCTCAGCGACTGGCTCGCCGTGTCTGCGCCAGCTGTCGCGTCCACGACACTACAATCAGGCCAGAGGATCTCATTAGCCTAGGAGTAGATCCTACGACGGCGGCACAGGCCAAAGTCTACAAGGGGGCTGGGTGCCATGTCTGTATGCAGAGCGGTTATAAAGGTCGTACCGCAGTCCATGAGGTCATGGTGATTAACGACGAAATTCGTAAAGCTATCATGGACGGCGCACCTTCGATGGAGCTCAAACGCATCGGAATGAAAACTGGAATGCGCACTCTACGGCAGAATGCCCTAATCAAAATGCTTCGAGGCGAAACCGATCCTTTGGAAGTTGTCAGCGTAACGTCGTCGGATGAAACAAGCCATCTCGCAGGCCAATCAGCAGCTTAACGGTTTTGAGGAGCTTCCATGGATTATTCAATGCCCCAGCTTTTTCGGGCGCTGGTTCAGCAGAAAGCCAGTGACCTTCACATTACTGTCGGTTCGCCGCCTCGTCTGCGGATCGACGGACAGATTGTACCGCTCAATTTACCTCCCCTCAACTCTCAGCAATCAATGGAGCTGTGTTACAGCGTGCTGACCGAAGCTCAGAAGAAACACTTCGAGATTAGGAAGGAGGTCGATCTCTCGTTTTCGATCCCTAACATCGCCCGCTTCCGCGCAAATATTTACTATCAACAGGGCGCTATCTCAGGCTCCTTCCGGGTCATTGCTCATCAAATTGTTGGATTGGATAACCTTGGAACTCCCCCCATCGTCAAAAAACTATGTGAGCTGTCTCGAGGATTGGTCCTCGTTACAGGACCCACTGGTTCAGGCAAATCGAGTACGCTGGCGGCCATGCTCGACCATATCAATGAAAATCGTCATGATCACATCGTAACTATCGAAGACCCGATTGAATACGTTCATAGCCATAAAAACTGCATCATTAACCAGCGTGAACTAGGAGAGGATACGCAGTCTTTCTCTGCCGCCTTGAAATCGGTTCTGCGCCAGGATCCTGATGTGATTCTAATTGGTGAGATGCGGGATCCCGAAACAATTGCAGCAGCTCTCACAATCGCTGAAACAGGCCATCTCGTATTCGGCACTCTGCACACTAACGGTGCTATCTCGAGTATCAACCGCATGATCGATTCCTTTCCTCCTCATCAGCAGTCCCAGGTTCGAACCCAGCTAACGATGTCTCTAGAAGCCGTACTGTCACAGATCCTCATACCCCGCACCAACGGTGGGCGGGTTATGGCTATGGAAATTATGATGATGACTCCTGCAATCCGCGCTCTGGTGTCTGAAGGAAAGATCCAACAGATCTATTCGAGCATGCAGACCGGACAAGCAGGCAGTGGTATGCAGACATTGAATCAAAGCCTCCTCCATCTTTACCAGCGCAATATAATCGCCAAGGAAGTCGCGTTTCAGAAAAGCTCTAACCCTGATGAACTTACAGAAATGATGCAGAGTCCAGCGTTGAATCGCTCGGCTCGAGCTCGCTAAGGGTGTTAACCGATGCCTAAATACGCGTATCGCGCAAAAAACCGCCGCGGCGAAGTCAAAGCCGGAGAACTCAATGCTGCGACTAAACTCGCGGCTCAGACAATCCTTTCCAATAAGGGACTCAGACCCCTAAAAATCACCGCCATGGCGGGCGATGATTCCTCTCAGGCTCGCGGCCTCACCCGTTACATATACCGCGATAAAAATGGTGCCATTCAAATACGGCTAGGCCAGCAGCTGCCAACGACCCGCGAACTGGGCCTCTTCAGCAAGCAATTTTCTTTGATGATTGAAAATGGCATTCCGATGCTTCAGGCCCTCAATATGCTGCGTGAGCAGCAACGCAAGGTCGACTTTGCGGAGATAATCGGCAAGGTTGTGAGCGCTATCGAACAAGGCTCAAGCCTAACGGATGCTCTCGAGCCCTACCCTAACGTTTTCGACTCCCTTTATGTCGCCATGGCTAGAGCCGGCGAAGCCTCTGGACGCCTCGATGTTATTCTTCGGCAACTCGTAAGCTATATTGAAAAATCGGCCAAGCTAAAATCTCAGGTAAAGTCGGCGATGGCCTACCCTATGATTATTGTATTCGTGGCGATAGCCGTGGTCACTCTCCTGCTCTCTTTTGTAGTGCCGAGCTTTGCCAAGCAATTTGCCGAGAGTGGGCAAGAGATACCCATGCTGACTCAAATAGTCATTTCAGCATCAAACGCTTTAGTAAACAACTGGATGGAGATAGTCGGGGCAACAGTGGCTGGCTTTTTTGGCATTAAATATTGGCTTGGAACGGCGAATGGAAAAGCCATATTTGATAAGTATATTCTTCGCGCGCCCATCATTGGTGACGTAATGACTAAAATAGCCGTTAGTCGCTTTTGCTCTACAATGTCGACGATGCTGAGCTCTGGCGTTGCTATTATGGAGGCTCTCGCGATCTGCGCAAAGTCTTCCGGGAATGCCTCCATAGAAGCTTTTGTGCTCAACGTTAAGGATTCGATATCCAAGGGCTCAACTTTTTCTGAGCCTCTCTCCCAGGGCAACTTTTTCCCGAAAATGGTGGTTTCAATGGTTGCGGTTGGGGAGACCACTGGTACTCTCGATGACACTCTCAAAAAGGTCACCGAAATCTACGATGAAGAAGTTGACACCTCTATTGCTACGATGATGTCGATGATCGAACCCCTCATGATCGTTGTTATTGGGGGTATCGTCGGATTCATCGTTATCGCAATGTACCTACCTATCTTTGAAATGGCTGGAACGGCAGGCTAGCCGCTAGGAGCGAGCGACAAAAGCCACTGGCTGCTTCCAAGTATATTGGCATTCGCGGCAAACGTAGTAATAAATATCCTCTTCAAAGCGGGAAACTTCGGCTCCTACCTGCTTACACCGTGGACATGCTTGGGTCCGGTGGTTGTACGAACAGATTGAGTTGCGACAGCGGACTTCCCCACCTTCACCAGCGCGGGTAGGTCCCTGGCAAACAGGGCAGCGATCGCGTCCACGACGTTCCATTTCGTTTCCTCTCCTGCTTCAGCCGTAAATTTGGTCTTCTTTCGCGAGACGACGAACGCTCTTCCATAAAGGAATAATCTGCCGCAGCAGATGGCTCGCTTGCTGAACTGAAAGTTGAGTAGCCGCGTCACTTTTCGCTTGATCTGGATTAGGATGAACTTCAAGGAAAAAACCGTCGAGGTAACCGCTAGCAGTTGCCGCCCTTGCCAGGACTGGAGCGAAGTTTCGCAAACCTCCTGATATTTCCCCTGTCGTACCTCCTGCCGCAGGCAACTGGAGGCTGTGAGTTATATCGAAGATTACCGGCGCGCCCTCGTCAGACATGATTTTTAGGCCGCGCATATCGACGACGAGGTTTCCATAACCGAAACTAGTACCCCGCTCGGTCAGAGCATAGTTAAGGGCAAGACCTTTTTCCTCAGCGGCCTGCCGAACCTTGGAAATGATGTGCCGACAGTTTTCTGGAGCCAGAAACTGGCCTTTTTTAATGTTTACCGCTCGCCCTGTTTGTACAGCAGCAACCAGAAGATCAGTTTGGCGGCAGAGAAAGGCTGGAATTTGGAGGACATCGATGACCGAGGCTACTTCCACGACTTGGCTCGTTTCATGAACATCTGTTAGCACAGCCAATCCAGCAAAACTTTTCTTGAGCTTTTCGAACCATTGGAGAGCCTGTGGCAAGCCTGGACCGCGATAACTATGAATCGAGGTCCGATTAGCTTTGTCGAAGCTAGCTTTAAAAACGAGCTCAAAATTCAGCTCCTGCGCCAAAGCATGCAGGGGCGCGATCACAGACTGCATGAGCTCCAACGATTCGGCCATGCATGGACCAGCTATAACAATGGGCCGCTCAGGATCTTGCTTAAAATAAAGGCTCATAGGCATCGCTCTCGAATGGAAGTCTTGGGCTTTTTTCTCGCTCGTGTTAGCCTAGACAATGGCGCGAACCAAGTCTAGAGGTCGCTCGCTTTTTGGCTTTAGAGGAAGAAAGTATTGACTAAACCCATGGACTGATTTATCTACGAATTTCCCTTTGGGAAGTGGCTCTTTAGCTCAGTCGGTAGAGCAGTGGACTGAAAATCCACGTGTCCCCAGTTCGATTCTGGGAGGAGCCACCAGTCTGTTTCCTACGGTGGTGATATGGAAACGTTCCTTACAGTTGTGCACATCCTGACGGCTATCTTTATGATCGTCGTAATTATCGTCCAGGGCGGAAATTCTGGCGGTGTTGGTGCTGCATTTGGTGGAGGGAATTCAGCTGGCCTCTTCGGTGCTACGGGCGCAACTTCTCTCCTTGGAAAGTTGACCTATGGTATGGCCGCAGTTTTCATGGTAACCAGCATCTGGCTTTCGGTTGAAAAAGGAAATTCAGGTCGTACGGGATTGTCAGATCGCCTCAAGCAGGCCGGCAGTTCAGAATCGCAGCCTGCAAAACCCGAAACACCGGCCACGACGGATCCTCAAAAGGCTCCTGAAGGAACTTCGGCTCCCCAGCAACCACAGCCGTAATTGCACGCTCAGGTGGTGGAATTGGTAGACACGCATGTTTGAGGGGCATGTGTCGCAAGACGTGCGGGTTCAAGTCCCGCCCTGAGCACTCTTTCTCTTTTCTTCCCTCTCTTTCCTTGACCCTTCTTTTGCTGCGCCCCACAAAAAATTTCTTCTTCTTACTTCCTCACCTATGGCAAGTTGCTTACTTACTCAATACGCCTGTATATTATAAGCAAATTTCACTGATGGAGAAATTCCAATGGTAAAGCGCGGTATCGCCTTCGGATGGAGCGTCCTTTGCTTGGTTGCCTTGCAGCCAAGCGCTTTTGCGAAAGCTGGATATGGAATGGCAGGCTGCGGACTGGGTTCAGTGTTAGTAGGAAGTCAAGGAGGGCAGATTTTTGCGGGCACCACAAATTCCACTAGTGCCAACCAAGGTTTTGGGATTACTTCAGGAACTTCAAACTGTCAAAACAGCTCACAAATGGAGGCTATGGCCAAGCAGCATGAATTCCTATCTGCCAATCTAGTGAATTTTCAAAAAGAGGTGGCTCAGGGTCAAGGAGCGACCATCACGGCTCTAGTGGAGCTATTTGGCTGCACTACAAGCGTCCAAGGGCACGCAAATGAGGTTCTCGTTCAAAACTATGACGCAATATTTCGCTCACCAGGCGTCGCGGGCATCCTTAGCAGTGTTAGAGAAAAGTTGGAGCAGGATGAAGCTTTGGCCACACAGTGCCAAAACCTAGGTTAATCCACTCATTCCCAACTTAATAAGAGGTTAGAGATGCTTTTGAGATATGTTTGTTTAAGTGTCGTGCTACTTGCTAGTCAGGGTTTTGCAGCAGCTCCTCCCGCTAAGAAAGCCCCTGCCGCTGCGAAGGGAGCTAAAGCTCCCGCTGCCAAATCCGGGGCTAAGGCCGGAAACAAAACTCCAGCTACAGCTCCCAAAACCCCAGCTGCTGCGCCCGCTACACCGATGGAAGCAGCCGCAGCAGGACCAACTCTAGCGGCCGGAGAACCCCATCTAGGATCCTACGGGATGGCAGGCTGTGGACTCGGCTCGATTGTGATCAAGAATCCGAGCAAGGGTCCACAAATCGGCGCATTCTTCCTGAATGCCATTGGATTTCAAACTTCTGCGCTCACTAGTGGGACTAGTAACTGTGTAGAATCTCGGACTGAGACCGCTGCACAAGAACAGTCTGTTTATGTAATCGCTAACCTTTCTTCACTTAGTCGTGAAGCAGCGCAGGGTGGCGGAGAACATCTTGATGGTCTGGCTGAAGTTTTTGGTTGCCATGGTGCCAGTGACCGCCAACGTTTAGCTCAACTCAGTCAAGAAAAATTCGACTTAATCTTTTCTGCCCCTGAAGCCGACGGTGTCTTGGATAATTACTTAAGTGCCATTCAGATGGATCCCCTTCTTGCCAGCGAATGCACTAAAGTCATCTGAATTTCAATCAGAACTTATTGATTGCCGTCCTTGGACGGCAACTTACCGCTACGGAACTAGAGCCGCCTCTAAAGCAGGAGGAGGGGGAGGAGGCGGCTTGCGTATAAGACAGCTATCCATTCTGAAAGGATCTGCAAACATGCAGCTCGGAGTGATGAGCATGTCGCCAAGCAGCGGGTTGATGACCAGTATCTGCGCCTTGCTGACTCTAAAAGCTTCGCCTAGAAGTAAGTTGAACTCCTCCCTCTTCATGAAGCCTCCTGGCTGCTGGAGACTCGGCCACCGACTGCGAAAAGGCTCCAAAGTCAAAAGAGTATTCACCTGCGGGTCGGTTAAACCAAGTTCTTCACGGACATCGTTTCGCGTCAACGCGCGATTATAATATCTATAGGCCTGATTCACCGGATCGGCTTTGGTCGTATCGAGACCCAGTTCCTTAGCTGCTTTGAGATACATGGCATTATCCTTAGCCATTGCATCCTTAAAGGTATTTTCTTCAGGGTATAGGTTGAAGATCTTACTGATCTCTGGATTAGACAAACCAACCGCATTGGCTTTGAAGAAAGACCTGATCTCATCTTTCTTCGGTATTAAACCCTGATTGTGACAGCTCATACAGGAAAGTCCGTTAACGATTGCTGTCAGAAACTGAGCCGGAGCATCGTTTTGTTTAACGATGCTGGTGGGCCCCTTATCCAAAGCCACTCCCGCCGCATTCGACAGGTAGAATCCGAACATGCCATTCGGTAGTTGAAAAATGATTTCGCCACCATCTTGCTCAAAAGCCAAGGAATCGAACCCCACGCCAACGGGTCCTAACGGCAAGCCAAATATATTACTCACACCCTCATTTGAAACAAAGTCATAGCTTGTCCAATAGCTCAGTCCATTGTTCTGGGCATGCCTTTCTATGATCCGATTCTGGGTGGACACATTAGAATTCTTGAATCCAGATCGGATAGCTTTGTTCTCGACGAGGTCGCGTAAATTGTCGATACCAAGCTTAGAGTCTAGCTCGGCCTGATTCGCCCCTAACTCCATAAGCCGAGTATAGGCCTGAGGGAGCATTGCGGTCGCAATGAACCAATCGCCTCGTACAAAAAAATTCTCAGTTCCGAGTTCGGTTTGTAGAAAATTTTGGTTATCTGCGGCGCGGCGAGCACCTTGCTCTTCTCCAACGGTTACAAACTTTTGGCTGAAAGGATAGAAATCTGACAGCAGCGAATCGAAGAGTGCAGTAGGAAGAGCG
Source organism: Oligoflexus sp. (assembly GCA_041736305.1). Taxonomy (GTDB): domain Bacteria; phylum Bdellovibrionota_B; class Oligoflexia; order Oligoflexales; family Oligoflexaceae; genus Oligoflexus. The sequence continues at coordinate 15,703 of JBGSTX010000334.1, forward strand.
AGCTCATCCAAACGCAGACGATAGACTAATTTTTGGCTATCGATCGCTTCCGGCTTCACAAGCAAGGGGGAGCGGGAGATACTATTAAGTACTTTCAGCATGGCATCGCGCTGGATTTTAAGACTCGCCAAATCTGCACCTAGATTGCTGGCAACATGGAAGCTGAGATAGCGAGTATTTTTTCGAAATCCCGCTGCGACTTTTTGCTCAACATCATTACGGATGAGACCTAGGACTTCGCTTTCGGAAAGGGGCTTATTTTTGGCGATACTTAGCCCTGAAATCCACTTCCGCATGACCTCGACTTCTTCATCTTTGATGGGACCTTTGGGTGGCATGTTGCCTCCTTGAGCCAGCCTTGTGAAAAGTAGAGAGTTCGCTGGGTCCCCAGGTACGATATAACGAGAACCTTTGATCATTTCCTCGATATTTTCGATCGTACCAAAATTTCCTTGAGCATTATTTGCGTTGTGGCAGGAGGAGCAATCTTTATCTAAGATCGCAAGGGCCTGGGAGCGCAGATCGCTCTTAAGCTCGCCTTCATCACCTTTGATCACGCCTTGCTTCGCGTCGCTTTCTTCAATGGGCAAGCTCTTCGCATCGGCCTCTGAAGAAAGGCCTTTTTGCAGTTCGAAAGGCTTTGGATCTTTCGCCTCGCGGCAGCCAACAAGGGCACTGCCTGCGAGCAAAGCTAGCCATAAAAATTTGAACATTTTCGTCTCCCTCTATTCAGGATAAAGCGTCTAACATCTTTGCTCGCTGGTCAGGCGAGCCGCAAAATTGCTTAATCAGGGATCGGAGAATGCCAAAGGGAAATTAGGGTAAGCTTGAATATTTTTTATTTCATTAATACTTACGAGATATTACATTTATTTTGCACATCGGTTTTGCACTTCGAAAAGAAACCCGTTAAAAACAGCGAAAGCCCGCGTTGAGATTCTATTTTCTAAGTATTCGCTTTCCTTGCAGAATCATAAGAAGAGGGTCGATTTGATCAGTCGGTTTGTTTTTTTGCTACTTTTGCAGACTACTTTAGCCTATTCGAGTATTAACCCTCGAAATCTAATAGAAAAAGCTCGTCAGGAAAAATGGGGGGAGGAGCTCGAGTGGAAGCGAATACTCTTCTACACGCAACACACTTTTGGCGATCCTGAAGGCATTATTGATGACGCAGCATTCTATCTGGATCCCGAAGGGAAAACCAATCCCGAAGCGGAACTTTTCGCAACTTTGGAAGCCTTCTTTGATCAAGATTCAAATGCAGCCCCTGATGAGCATGCACTTTGCCGCTATCCGGCTCGAAAAGACTGGCTCGCAAGGAAAATCCAAGAAATAAATTTTGATTGGCCTCAGCCCTCATGTCCTCGCTTTGAGCGATGGTGGAAGGAGCGTCGCTATGATGGAATCTCTTTGGTCTTCTCATCTTTTTTCCCTAATAGCCCGCCCTCGCTTTTTGGTCATACGTTCTTGCGTCTTCATCGACCTCTTGACGACTTGCACCGCTCAGATCTTCTTGATGACATTGTGAGCTTTGCTGCGCACACCGGACCTGACCCAAATCCATTGGCCTATGTATGGAAAGGGGCTTTTGGAGGATATCCTGGGCGATTCAGCCTGCTTCCTTACTATATTAAGATTCAAGAATACAATAATCTTGAAAGCCGTGATCTCTGGGAATATCAACTTCAAGTAAACTCCGAGCAAATCCGTCGACTCGTTCTCAGCCTCTGGGAATACGGACCTCATTATTCAGACTATTTTTACTTTGATGAGAACTGTTCCTATGTCCTACTCCTTCTCCTTGAAGCAGCCGACCCGCGTTGGGACTTCCGTTCTCACATGAAGATGTGGACAACTCCGTCGCAAAGCCTAAAAGCCGTGACTCTTCAGGATTCAATGGTAAAAAGTGTCCGCTTTCGTCCGTCGGCACTTTCACGTTATGAAGAACGATTCGACCAACTCAATCCCCGAGAATCCAAGGCACTGAAGGCACTTTTAGATAAGCAGAAAGAAGGGCTTCAGGAACTGTCTCTAGATCTCGATTCTGATGGACAGAAAAAAGTCCTCGACGCAGCCCTCGAGTGGATCGATCTCAAAAATAAAATCAATGACACACCAGCCCCTCGTGGATTGGCCAGCCTGCGAAACGACGTTCTACAAGTCAGAAAAAATCTGCCCCCGAGCTCTCCTTTAAGCAGTCTCGCTCCCCCTTTCCGCGATCCAAAACTTGCGCTGCCCGAGAGTTGGCTCATGCTCGGAGGCGGACAAGGCCAGGACGACCCCCTCGTCAAACTAAGCTGGCAGCCAGTACTTCAAGATAGACTGAGTGATGATGCAGGCTATGCTGAAGGCATGGAAATTCAAATTATGCCAATGGCTTTTACATATAGGCCTCAGCAAAAGTCACTTAATCTCGAAAGCCTCAGCGTCTTTCGTTTGAGTTCAATGCAGGCAAGCAATCGCCTTCTCGAGCCGCGGTCTTGGTCACTTCGGCTTAGTTACGAGCGCAACAGTATCTGCCGCTCGCCAAAGAAAAGCTGTACCGACGTCTTTTTAGGTGGCGGAGTTGGCCATGTTGTAGACCTGAGCCCGAGTCCACGCTTTCATGCCTATCTTGGAGTCCTGTTCAGCGGACGCTTGGGTTCCCTTGCCACCCAAGGTCGCAGCGCCTACAGCCTACTCGGCCCCGAGCTCGTCCTTAGTGCTGAGTGGCGAAGAATAGTTCGATTCTACCTTAATACACAATTTGCTCGCCGCTGGTTGGATAAAGCAAACCAGGATCTTCTGCTTAGCGAAAGCGGGTTGGCCTTCGTCGTTTCTGATCATTTCAACATAAGGTTTCTCTATGCAGCTTCCCAGGAAATGAAGCCCCTATCTCAATCGGCCCTACGTCAAGCGGAATGGACGGTTGGAAGCCTCTATTTTTTCTGAGTAAGCCGAAATAAAGGTCACGAATCATTCAGATTAAGTAATCATTATTACTGAATTATTATCTTTTGCTTTAAGATTTTCCAAATTATTCCGATAAGGAAAAAAATAACTCTAGAGTAAAGTTGGATCACTTCGAGGGGACAGCTAATGTCGGGACTGAGAAAAAAACTTGCTTTGACCCGAATCTTCGTAGCTTCGCTGGCTCTTTCGCAGACGGCTTGCAGCTTAGAGATCCTCGAAGGCATTTTCGGCGTTGAGGATAAAAATTCGGCAGTTGCTATTGGTATCCCTGCCGTAGCCTTCGATTCGCCTGATGTGCCCGAACTCTCTGAGGTCGGCGATCTCACTCTTTTTCAATTGGCTCAACGCACTTTGCAGATGACGAAGATGATGGTTCGGAACGACGAGTTCACTATTGATGAGTACAGATATTACAGCGTTCAGACTGCATTCGAAGACCTCGTGCACGAGCTTCGAGAGGACATCAATCAATATTGGACCATAAATCAACATCTTGAAGACCTCGAAGTGAGTCCAATGGAATTTCTCCTGCCTTTGACCGCGGATGAATCGGAAACCGCTTGGGCAGTATCCGAGGAGTTACTTGATCTTAGGATCAATCAGATCGGCAACATCGCCAAGAAAGAAAATGATCTTGAGGAATCAAAAGTATTTCCCCCTAAGGTCACTGTTGCAAATACGGACGATGAAGGAGCATCGTGTGAGACTCCTGGCAAAGACAAAGGACTCTGGAAGTTTAGAGTTCCGGCGGAAGATGAAGCTAGTAAGTGTGTCAGTCATGTACATCATCTTTGGGGATCAGTTAAGCGAAGCTCAGATTCTTTCATCCGCGACAACGCCTGTCTAGACTTTGCTTATGGGATCCGCATTTTTGAGCAGCAGCGAAGGCTTATCGCAAACGAGCTGGATAGCTTGAAAAATGATGCAGATAATAGGGCCAGTTCAGAAAGAGGTAAGCAACTGAGGGCTGAGCAGGCCGCTGCAACCTACGGTTTTATCCAAAATGCAAAGATGTACACAAGTCTCCTATGTGTAGGCAACGGCAGCAAGCCTGGGGAATACTAAGCGTTGCTCAATAAGCTTCCATAACATAGAGATAGAAGGCTGGGCCATCCTTTGGATCACCAACGCCAACATCAAGCCTCAAATTAATCTTTTGCTTGGGAGTAATCTGAAAGCGTAATCCTGCGCCATAAGAAGGCTTCAATTCATCGCTGCGGAGCGAATCCCAATCAGAAGCTACGGAGCCTACTCCCGAAAATAGGGCGAATGCCCATCTGTCAACGATCTGCCGTCGCAATTCGCTTTGAAGGACAATCATTTTATTATCGCGAAACTGGCCCTTGAAATAGCCGCGAAGTAGATCATTGCCACCCAATTGAGCCATCTGATAGAAGGGAGTGCCGGCATTAGAGCCTAGGACTACGAGATTACTCGCAAGAATAGTACCGGGGGCGAGTAGACGGTAATCTCGCGCGTCAAGCTTCACCCCATCAAAGGGGTATTTGCTTCCAAGAAGCTTGGCATACTTGCGATATGCAAGCGTGATCTTATTGCCCCTAGACGGATAGAAATTATCGTTGGCTGTTTCCCAATAGAGAAAGGTCTCGATTCCATTTTGCTGACCTCCGTCCTGTCCTGGTATCTCATTATTGGCGAACTTTCCGCCGCCTTCAAACTTCACATTACGATCGGTTCGCGTGTGAGCTAAAAGTCCAAGGCTGAGATTTTCAATAATCTTGACTTCACCCCCAAAATCAAGCAGGTATCTTCGTTCTTCATAAAGCTCTTCATCGGTTTTGCTCACTTGATTGCCGATCCCATAAAACTTTTGAGGAAACTTCGTGATTTCGCCGTAACTTATAAGCGAAAAACGCCCGTCATCAAAAGTTTGCTTGGTGCCTAAAACCCAGAGAAGCTGCTTTTTTTCAGAATACATAAGTCCTGAAATGATCGGCGATGGCTTAGTTAAACTCGTATCTTGGGTATAAATAAAAACTGCTCCGAGTCCCAAGCCACTTTCCGGAGTCCGAAATATTGCCGGGAGGCCCGCGAACTCGGAAAGGTCGGCGGCGTTCCGCTTATTGGCATCTGACACCTCCTGAGCGATCAGAGGCATAAATGAAATCAGCAGGTTTAGCCCGATAATCAAGCAGATATTTTTGAGATTATTTAGCGGATTCCCCAAAGCTGCTCCAAACGGTAACCTAGTTTTCATAAATCTTTTGTTCGTCAAAAAAACTGGGAACTTGAGATAGAAGCTATTTTTAGGCTTCATGCTATAATTCTGCTAAAGTTTACACTGAAAATGAAAATTGCATTGAAGCTTCCTGGTGGGGTGCTAGCGCGTGATGGCTACTCAAGAACCTGTTTATATTATTATCGATCCATACAGCATCTATGGATACGAGCTCATGCAATGGGCATTTCTTGATTTTGGACTAAGGGCGGTAGTCCTTATAGAAGATATTCATAGCACTATTCATAAGAAAATCTATAGCCCACCAGTTCCTGCTACGTGGATTGCTGAAAGCTTCGTTTGCAGCCGCGCAGAGGTCGCCGCTCTAGCCAATAAGCTAGCTCATCTCTATCAAATCAAAGGGATTATTCCCTGGTCGGAGACCACCCTCGAACTTGCCATCGATTTGATGCAGCATCTGAATTGTCAGTGGATCGATCCGCATGTGCTGAGCCGCTTTCGTAATAAATACTCTCTCAAAAACTATTTACGAAGCGAGCATCCTCAGATATCCATGAATCTGTCTTGGCCAGTCACGGAACTCAATGAGGTGCTCAAGCTTAAAAGCCTCTGGCCTAAACGCTTCGTTATCAAGCCTCTCGATGGAATGAGCAATAAAAAAATCGGATTTTTTTACGAGCAAACTCAGCCCACCGACATCGAGGAATACTTTAAGCAAGCGGGCAAAGGTCGCTATGTCCTGGAAGAATTCATCAATGGGCAGGAATATGCGGTTAATGGCCAGACCGATGAGAAGGGTGTGCCCCAGGTCTATTCGATCCTTAAATATCATCATCGGGACGTAAATGGTCGTCCCAACGTCTATTCTCGAAGTCAGCACCTGAGTAGCCATGATCCTGTTTTTGATCAACTTGCTCGTTACGCATGCGAAGTAGTGCAAGCATTAGGATTGAGTCGCTGCCCTTTTCATGCCGAAATTCGCTTTGACCCAGCCAGGGGTCCATGCTTGGTCGAAATCGCTGCTCGTCCGGTTGGTAATGAGCTAGTCCAGCTCATGCGAGACGCACACGGCCGGGCCTTCGACCCTTTACGCATTGCCGCCCATTACTATCTGAGCACTAAGTCTCGAGTTCCGCCACCATTGAACTGGGACCTTTACGACAGAACCCAAGCCATCAACGTCGATGGAATTACGAGTAAAACTGGCCGTATAGCTGATCTTAAGGGTCTTGAAAGCGTAGAGAGATCGCCATTTTTCAAACGCTGGGTAGTCAAGCCTGAATTTGGCCAGATGTTGGAAGCCACTCAGGATCTATTATCTCAACCTTTTTCCTTTCAGATACTTGGTTCAGATTCAGGCCTTAAGCTTATGGATGAAGCCGACCTTCTCGAGGCGCGAGTTCAATTTCTAAGCTCTGAGGCTAGCCTCCCTAGACGGCTTTGGGCTTCTTTACTTGCATTCTATAAGCGTTTTACGATGCGGTGGCGGTTGAGGCGATTCCAGAAAACTCTTCGTAAAGTTTAAGCTATGACTTTACCCACTGTCCTATCTGAGTGGATGTTTCATGGAGTACGGGTTCATCGTCTTCTGTGAGCATTTGAAGAGCTTCAGGAAGTCTAAGATCGGAGGTAACAGTCATGGCGATAAGGGCATTCCGCCGAAGACCTGAGCGCTTTGCTCTGGTCAAAGGACTCCCGCCGAATAGCTGCTCGTACCTAGCTTGACTCATTGTTGCCACATCAAAGAAATCGATTTGATTGAGCTCCACCCGAACCGGCTCTTGACTGATAGCTATCGCTCTGTTGTAAGGACAGGCCAGTTGGCAAAGGTCACAACCGAAAAAATAGGTTTTAAGCCATGGCCAGAATTCAAAAGGTATAGTTCCCCTATGCTCGATTGTCCAATAGGCTAAGCATTTTCTTGCGTCAAGTCTATAAGCTTCATCGAGGGCTCCGGTTGGACAATAGATCTGACAACGCCGACAGCTACCGCACCCTCCTTGATCTGAACGCACCTGTGGATCAACGGTAGATGGCTCATCCGTTTCAGTGAGATCGCGCGTGAGAAGTATTTCGCCGAGCAGAATAAAGCTACCCGCTTCGGGATGGATGTAGCAGGTGTTCTTACCGATAAATCCAGCGCTAGTTCTTGCGGCAAGGGCCCGTTCAAGCATGGGCGCACTATCGATCGTTACGCGCCCCTCGAGATCGTTGGATTTCGTTTTAAGAAGCGTGAGAACCACTTCGGCTTTTTTGCGCATAGATCGATGATAGTCCTGAAGCCGAGCATACTGAGCTATGGGGTAGGCTCCACGCCGAGCAGCCTGGAGTTGATCCCCTTGGAAGTAGGGAAGCGCAAAAATAATGGCTTGGCAAGCTCCTGGCAATAGGCCTCGGGGGTCAGCTCGAAGATGCTGGTGCTGTTCAAGAAAGCGCATGCTTGCATGCTGGCCTTCTTCAACCCATTGAAGGAAGCGTTGAAAGCGCGGCTCTGGGCCTAATTTTACAAGTCCTAAAAATTTAAGGCCGGCAGTTTCGCAAATCTCTTGGACTTCTTGCCTTTGCATTTCCGATGACCCCGTCAAGCTAGGAGAGGAATTTGCCCTTTGCTCATACGCTTGAAATGGTCCCAAAGTCGACTAGAATTAAAGGCTTCTTGAAGCTAAAAGAAGCCGTAATTGCTGCTCGATACTAGAGAAAGAAGGAGCAGACTGTCCCCACCACAGTTCCTGCGCAAGTAAAGCCTGCCCAATCAGCATTGGAATGCCATCTTGACTAGGTATGCCGGTGCTTTTAGCAGCATGCCAAAGGGCAGAGGGTTTGCCGTAAACTAGATCAATGAATGCGCCTCGCAAAGCTTTCAACGCTGGGGCAAAAATTCTTAGATCATCACCTTGAAGAGGCGCGCTCGTCGATTGGATGAGAAGCGAAGAGGGAAAGGTTCTAAGGGAAGCCTCCAGAGCCCCAGGCTCGAAAGGCAGGTATTCGATGTCTGATCCCATGTCAGCAGAGGTGGTCGATCTTTTCAAGACGATGAGAGGTATCTTTGGCACTAAGATCCGAAACTTTTGAAGAAGAGCCTTAGCTGCACCACCATGTCCCAAGATAATGATAGCTTCGAAATCATTCAGCCCATGGCCAAGTTCTTTAAGACCTCTAATAAATCCCTGAGCGTCTGTCGAGCTGGCGAGAAACCCTTCGGGACCTCGATAGATTGTATTCACCGAAACTTCATCCGTAGGGAAGCGGCGGGCTGCATCTTCTTTGAAGGGAACAGTTACATTGAAGCCAAGCGCACCAGCTTTCCACATTGTTTGAAAGAAATCTGCTGAAGGAAATTCCCCTTGAATATCGAAGGGTACATAGAGGCAGTTGAGTCCTAAGGCGGCGATGGTTGAATTATGAATTGTTGGGGAGAGCGTGTGTGCAATACCTCGCCCGAGGAGGCCGACCAGTTTGGTTTGGCCGTCAACTTGTGTGCGGCTTAACCCTTGATCGACGGCAGTACTCTTCATGGGGAGTCCTCTGCTCAATTCCTAATGCTGCCGCCCTAGCTCATGGACAGCTACATTGTGATCCAGAAACTGCACGTTCACGAGAAGATTTTCAGGAGAGCCTCCCAAACTCTTCGTTTGCGTCACGCGCCCTAGAACCAAGTCGGTACGTTGGTCTGGATAAGGATGGAGCGAGCCAAGATTGAGGCGTACCTGGCTACCTTTACGCAGTCCACGGTCTGCAACGACGAGCGTCGCGCGATCTGAAGTCAGCGACCTCAAGTAGCCCTGGCGCACCCCTTCGGAATCGCGTTCGTGTAAATAAGAAATTTTGACAAGAAGTTGCTCGTCGCTGCTACTGAGGTCTTTGACCTGCCAATTCTTCCAGCGCCGCATGGCCCAGAGTCCTAGCGGCCATAAAAGGAGAAGGATAAGCAGCGCGAGGAGCCAAACAACCCCACTTAGCTCACCAGCGGGAACCGCATTCGGAACATTTTCAAACATCTTCAGTCCACAAATTCCTTAAAAAGCAACCCGCGTTCGACGACATGCTATACTTATCATAGGCCATTGCACCTGATTCCAGGTGATGTTACATATCTGGGCAGTTTTCTAGACCTTAATTTTGAATTATAGCCCACATAGCCAGTTTCAGCAAAGCTTCTAAAAGAGAGCAAAGGATATTTTTTTGAAAGTTTTAAAAACTTCCTGCCATTCTCTGGGGCTGGGTGCAGAGTTTGAATCGAGCGTCGTTACAATTGGCAATTTTGATGGTTGCCACCAGGGGCATCAAGAACTGATCCGACTCACTTGCAAAGAGGCAGCCAAGCGGCAGGTTCCATCTATAGTCCTCACTTTCGATCCCAATCCCAAAGAATACTTTCAAGCAGGCAAATCGCTAGGTCGACTTTTTCAAACAGAGCAGAAAATTCGTGCTTTGAATGAATTAGGTATTTCTGCTGTGGTGATTCAAAAATTCGATGCAGCTTTCAGCGAAATGTCAGCAGAAGTATTTTACAGAAAGCTCTTAGTGGACTTTTTGCAAGCCAGGGTTCTTATCGTCGGACACGATTTTCGCTTTGGTTCACAGCGCCTGGGTAACGTCGATCTGCTCCGTCAGCTGGCAATTAAAGATGAGGATAAAGTCGTAGTTCATGAAGTGGGTCAGCAGATAGATGAAAGAGGTGAAATTATCAGTAGCAGCCTCATTCGCCGCCTTCTCGATGAGCGGGCCATCGATCGAGCGAACGCTATGTTAGGTCGCCCCTATATGCTTGAAGGCCAGATCGTTGTCGGCCGCAAGTTGGGTCGCACGCTAGGCTTTCCGACTGCCAATCTCGACTTGGGCCAACAGCTCCTTCCAGGAATGGGAGTCTACGCTGGGTTTGCGAAAATTGGTGGTACAGCCAGTATATTTAAAAGTGATCCAGACTCTATTCCCTGCGTGCTTAACATTGGGCTCAGACCAACCGTAGAGGCTGGAACTTTAAAGCCCAGCGTTGAAGTCCATCTGCTCGAAGGCAGTTATGCACCTGAATCGCTTTATCGGCAGATTTTGAGTGTATCGATCACCGATTTTTTACGTTCAGAGCAAAAGCTCCCTTCACTTGATGCCCTGCGGGCCCAGATCGCGCTGGATTGCGCGACCGCGCGCCGACTATTGCCGGCGTCGCGAGCAAAATGGTCTTAGGGGATGTTATTAGCAGAAAGATTTGTTATCGCTACTTCACTGAGCTTTTTCTGAGGCCAGTCATCAACTTTAAAGTTCGCTCGAAAGACTTCCTTTTCTCCCCCACGTTGTGATTCGTACACCACACGAAACGTCGTCCCATCTCCGTAGGCTAAGGCTGCAGTGGAGATGGCCCCATCTACTTCCAGCTCCGGTGTTTCAGCATCGTAAATAGCGCAGAGATCTGTGCTGAGCTGAGTCCAGGGGGCATTAACTTCGCCAGGGGTACGAGCCACGAAAAGAGGAATGACCGCCATATCACTCATACGCAAGAGCTGAAAGAAGTTAACAGGCAGTTGTCTCGTTTTACAAAAATAATTGTCGTTACCTGTAACAAGAGCATATGCACCATCAGGAGTCATTGAAACGTTGGCAGTTGTTAAAGGCTGGTTAGCTGCAAAACTCGCTGCTTCAAAATTCGGAGCAGTCGCTGCTGCGAAAGGATCTAAATACCGATAGCTATCTAAAACACCTACATCCGGGACATAACCTTCTGGTCTCTCAGAATAGCTGCCTAGCTTGGGCTTTAATTTTGGCTTATTGAGCGTTTCTATATAAACAAGGCCAAGTTGGGAAGCCGCGGCAGGAGCAGTGCTATCCCCTTGCTGGCTTAGATTTGGGGAAGATTCCGCATCGGTCCAGGTGCTAGTTGATGGATCCAGCTTTCGAGTTCGCCAGAAATTTTGATTGCCTATTTCTGCCAAGGTGAAGAGCACAAAATCTCCCTGGCTGGTCGAGCTCAAAAGCGGTCGGGACTCTTTATCAAACTGACCGATGACTGTAGTTGCCGCAGTCAGTATGTCAAACTTGAAGACCTTACTTGACCTTGTGTTCCCGCGTCTTTCCGTAAATCCAAGGTAGGGCTGAGCTTCGTCGCCGAGCATGAGCCCAATTATTTGCGACTGAGGGGCCAGCTCAATTTCACTAAAAAGCTGCCCGCTCCAGTTTAGAAGAATGAGTTTGTGGCTGCTTGGACTTTGTCGCTCGACCAGAATCCATTTTCCATCACGACTTAAAGCAAGGCTCGATTCTTCCTCAGCCTCGCCTAAAGGGCGCATTGAAGATAGAAGGCGAAGTTTTGTGGGGCTGCCATCCTCGTACAAAAAGGCGCGATAGGCGCCCGCCTCTCGGCGTGACAGGAAGGCCGCATGCTGACCATCGGCACTGAGCATGGCATCAAAATCTTGGAAATTACTGAGGTCCTCGCGGGTTTTCACCTTCTCACGGGGGTCTTGGACCGGATCACGATCACTATTTCCACCACAGCTGCTCAGTAGCACCAGTGCAATTCCTAAGTATAATCTCATATACCTACAGTTCCTTTTTCGAACTAGAGCCGCCGGAAGTTCGCAATTCCTATGGGCAAGCCCAGTTAAAAGGTCTATTCTCATTGAATAGACAGATTTTTTTCGAGCTCCAGGCTTTCTCCGAGCTCGAGCCTTTTTATAGCGGCACCGATTATAAACATGAACGCAGAGAAATTGCGAAAACTAAACCATGTTGGACAGGATGACCGCTATTTCAATCGCGAGTTGAGTCTATTGGCCTTTAGTGAGCGGGTTCTAGAAGAAAGTTTGCGCGATCGTACCCCTCTGCTCGAGCGTCTGAGATTCCTCGCAATTTGCTACTCAAATTTAGATGAATTCTTCATGGTGCGAATGGCGGAAAAAAAGCGCGCTTCCCGCGATGGAGTGAAAAGCAGCGAAGATAGTGCAGACAGGCTCTCGACACAAGAAGCGCTGGCAGCCATTCATAGCAAGTCTCGTTCACTGCTCGAGGCGATATACGCGGCCTACCATACGCAAATTCTCCCTCGGCTGCGGGAGCACAGCATTCAAATAGAGAACTTCTCCCAGTTAAATGAATCGCAGCGGGCTGGACTTTCGCAGTACTACCGGCAATCAGTTTTGCCAGTTCTTACTCCCTTAGCAGTTGATCCGGCTCATCCTTTTCCCTTTCTAGCCAATCGACGCCTCTACCTACTGGTTATTTTTCGCAGCGATAAACGCGACCTCGAAAATCCACCGATAGCCTTCGTTGAGGTTCCGAGCGTGCTGGCGAGAGTCATACCGGTTGCAGGTGCTGGTCACAGCTTTGTTTTACTCGAAGATCTGATCAAAGAGAACCTAGCCTCACTTTTCTTCGGTTTACCGATTTTGGCGGCATTTCCAATCAGGATCAGTCGAAATCTTGACATAAACTTGATGGAAAGTGAAGTCGTAGACCTTATGAGCTCAGTACAGACTGAGGTTAATGCCCGGGAACAGGCCGAGGTCGTCCGCCTAGAAATTGGGTCCACCTTACCTCCTCAGCTCGCAAGTTACCTGGAGCGTCGTTTTTTGCTAGGGGCCCCCGATATATATATTGCAAATGGGCCTCTGGCCATCGGCGACCTTTCTCAACAGCTCTACGATCTCCCGGGCGAGGGATGGCGTTTTGAGGCTTTTAATCCGCGTCTACCTTCTTGCATGAAAAGCGCCCGTTCGATTTTCAGTCTCATTCGTGAAGACGATCTTCTCTTGCATCATCCCTACGAAAGTTTTTATGCGGTAATTGAACTGCTCCATGCCGCTGCTTGGGATCCTCAAGTTCTAGCGATTAAGCAGACTCTCTATCGAACGTCAGGCGACTCGCCGATTATAGATGCGCTCATCCAAGCTGCTGAGCAGGGCAAGCAGGTCACAGCTGTGGTCGAGCTCAAAGCTCGCTTCGATGAAACGAATAATATTCTCTGGGCGCGACGCATGGAGAGGGCGGGCGTCCATGTAGTTTATGGGTTTATCGGCTTGAAAACTCACTGTAAGATGACCCTCATAGTGCGTCGGGAAGAGAAGCATCTGCAACGCTATGTCCACTTGTCCACAGGTAACTACAACTCAGCTACCGCAAGAAGCTACGTAGATCTTGGCTACATCACAGCCAGGAGCGAAATCGCCGATGATACGAGTCTACTTTTCAATCTTCTCACTGGTTTTAATATGAACAGTGGTGAAGAGAGCAGTCTTAAACCGCAGCTCTCGCCAATGCGAAAATTTTTGGTTGCTCCCCTGTTTTTACGCGAATCTTTGGTACAACTCATCGATCGTGAAATCGAAGCACATCAGCGAGGTGGCCAAGGACAGATCGTAGCGAAAATGAATTCCTTAGTTGATCCGGTTCTGATTGAAAAGCTCTACGAAGCTTCCCAAGCAGGTGTCTCGATTCAGCTTATCATCCGAGGAATCTGCTGTTTAAGGCCTCAAATAGCCGGTATGAGTGAAAACATTGAGGTGATCTCCATAGTTGGACGTTTTCTCGAGCATTCTCGTATTTTTTACTTTCACAACGGCGGTATGGAGGATATTTACCTCGGTTCGGCAGACTGGATGCAGAGGAATATGGACAAGCGCATTGAGGTAGTCTTTCCAGTCGAAGGTCAGCGCGCCAAAGAGCGCATACTTAACGAAATTCTTGTCAGTTACTGGCGTGATACTGAAAATTCTTGGCAACTTCAGGGTGATGGCACTTATCTTAAAAGAGAGGGGTCCGAGCCAGCCTGGGACTGCCAACAAAAGTTTATTGAAATTGCCCGTGAACAGGGTATCAAATCCCTTCCATACGACAAGGCCATCCGGCATAATCTCAAGCGACACGGTCGGCCTATTGTGAAGAAAAGCAACAAGACCAAGCGTCCTTAACCGACAGGACATAAGTCCATTAATCGCACCAGCTTCCAACCTAAGTCCCCCCTCGCTGTGATCGATCTCGGGTCGAACACTTTTCATCTCGCCATTACCTCGCTCGATGACGCAGGACAGATTCATGTCATCGATAGCCAAAAGGAAAGCCTAAGGTTGGCTGAGGTTTTGGAAGACGGTGAGATCCCCGAAAAGTTTTTCAAAAAAGCCGCTGATGCATTGGTTGCTATGAAAAGTATCGGTCAGAGTTACAACGCCGAATTTCGACTTATTGCCACTCAGGCCATCCGAGTAGCTCGCAATAGAATCTCTTTTATTGATCACGTTCAGAAGTCGACAGGCTTGAAACTCGAAATTATAGATGGCGTCGAAGAAGCCAGGCTTTCTTTCCTCGGAGTCTGCCAAGGCCTAAGCTTTGGGCCCGACACCCTTCTTTCTCTTGATATAGGTGGGGCTTCTACTGAAATCGCCGTAGGCCGCATGGGCGAATGCATCTATCTCTCGTCTTTAAAAATGGGCGCTCTTATCTTATCCAAACGCCATCTTTTTGATGGCATTGTTGGCCAGGAAAACTTAGATGAACTGCAGCAGTCCGTAGAGTCACGTCTGGCTCCTGTGCAGGAAGACCTTGCCTCGATTACGATTCAGCATGCGGCTGTGACTTCCGGTAGTGCTAAAGCCATAGCGCGCATGGTTCACTGGGATCGACATAAGACCGAATTGGACGATGCTCATGGTTTCCGCTTTACGGCTCTTGAGCTCTTTGCCATTGAGAGTGAGCTCTATCAGCAGATCGATCCCCAAAAGATCGCGGCCCGCTGGAAGCTCGAAGCCCGCCGGGCCGATATCATCCTTGCTGGCTGTTCTATACTCGCGACTGTGACCCGCTTGCTAAATATCGAGCAGTGGACAGTTTCGACTTCAGGTCTCCGCGAAGGCGTAGCCATAGACACCTATGCACGGCGTCGCCTCTTGCCAATAAGTCGTTGGCTCGACTTGAGGTGGCACAGCGTCCAAAGCTTTGCTCATAAGCTGAGGCTCGATCCTCAATTTGCCCTCCACACTAGCGAACTAGCTCTGCGAATTTACGACGAACTACTGCTTTACAAAGAGTTTGCAGAATTGAGCTTGGATCCGGCCTACGATCGGGAACTGCTCAAGGCCTCAGCTTATCTCCTTGAGTCTGGCAAATTTATCAGCTTTAGCGCTTATCATCGACACTCTTACTATTTGATTACAGAATCTAATCTGCTTGGTTTTACGCAAGAGGAAAAGCATCTGATAGCGCTAGTCAATCGTTTTGCAAGAAAAAGCCCTGCCAGATCGAGCAAGTCGGAAGGCTTACCTTACTTAGAAAACAACATCGGACGAGTCAATTTACTCTCGTCTTGCCTCCGCATCGCCCGCTGCCTACTAAGAACTCGTCAACTCAAAGTGAAGGGTTTTCAGATCTCTGCACAAGCGAACGAAACTTATCTTCTTGAAGTTACAGCAGCCCCAAAAGTCCGCATGGATGCTGAGCGCCTGGCCTTAAAGAAAGAAATGAAAAACCTCGAAAAGGCCTTCGATAGGTCTTTTCAATACTCGATTCAGAGTTCCAACTGATGAACGATCGAAGCTCCCCTTATCAAAGCTATCGCCATTCAATGAGCACCGCGATCGACCCAGGCGCTATTACGCGCTGGCGTCTCTTCCTCATCAAAGGTGACAGCGATTATCTGCTTGGAGCGACGCGGCGCATTCTTAAGGAAGTATATGAAAAGGCTGGCTGGAAATTAGAGCGGTCTGAAGGCTCAAGCTTCACTGCAGAGCGCTTCTACCAGGCCATTTCCGCTAGGTCTTTATTCGATCCAAAGACTATCACCCTTCTTAATGACGCTCAGAGCACGCAAGATCTTTTATCGTGCCTGCAGGCCATCAAAGATCCAAAAGACATCCAAAACCCCATGTTTATCCTGTGGCGTGGTAAAGATCCAAGTCCAAAGCTGCTAAAAGAAATTGAACGCCTTGGAACTCTGCGCATTCCTTGCGACGAGCCAGCCCCTTGGGAATTTAAGGATTTTCTTGGTGACCTCAATCGTCGCTATAAACTTAGCTTGAGCACCGATGCTATCGACTTGGTTTTAGAGGCTGTCGGAAATGACCTATTCAAGCTCGACAATGAAATGAGACGTCTGGCGCTAAGCCTGGGCGAGAGCTCAGGACCTCGCAACGCTGCAGCTCTAAGACCACACCTTGGATTCCTTCGGGAAGATCATGTTTTTAAAATCGATCAGTGGCTCTGCGTGGGAGCGACGAGCAAGGCCCTCCTCCTTATGAAGGACTTAACAGACCGAGGAGAGAAACCTTTGGCACTGCTCGCAATCTTAGCCATGCACTGTCGCAAGGCCTTGCAGGTGCAGTCAGGTTTAAAGGCGGGCGCAAATGCTCAAGACCTAGCTCGTCAGATGCGTCTAGCTCCCCGGCTAGTGCAGACCTATATCCCTTATGTCCAGAAACGTAGCATGGAACAATTTCAACGGGCTCTGCAACTCTGCCATGAAGCAGATCGTCGTCTGAAGAGTCGACGGGAGGGCGAAGAACTTTGGCTGAGTCAGATTTTGTTCGAACTCAGGGCCCCATTAGCCGGTATTTGAGGAGCTGCACACTCAGCTCTGCTCCAGTGGCGATGATTCTAGCGATTGCGTTGGAGCTAAATAGGCCGCCTTCGCAGGCGAAGCTGTTAGAATCTCAACACGCCCATCGCTTCTGATAGCAATCGTGTGCTCAAATTGGGCCGAGAGTGTGCCATCGATAGTTACCGCCGTCCAACCGTCTTTTTTTACCTTCGTTCGCCAATCACCCTCGTTGATCATAGGCTCGATGGTAAAGACCATTCCCGGCTCTAAGCGCAGACCACGACTGCGTTCACCGTAGTGGAATATCTGCGGATCTTCATGAAACTGCTTGCCGATACCGTGCCCAACAAAATCGCGGACCACAGAAAAACCATTGGCTTCTGCATGCTCCTGGATTGCGGCTCCGATATCCCCCACGCGGGCTCCGGGCTTGACCATAGCGATTCCTCGATCGAGGCACTCTTGGGTGACCTTGATGAGCCGCTTGGCTTTGTCGCTAATTTTTCCGACTGGAAAAGTACGCGACGCATCTCCATGGTAGCCAGCTATGATCGGGGTAACATCGATATTTATGATATCGCCTTCTTTGAGGCGGGTCTTTACAGATGGAATACCGTGGCACACCACATCGTTCACTGAGGTGCAGATCGCTTTGGGAAAACCCTTGTAGTTTAAAGGTGCTGAAATTCCACCTTCTTCCAGCGTCCAGCGATGAACTATATCATTGAGATCCTGAGTTGAAACCCCTGGCTTGATGTATTCACCAATACGATCGAGGAGGCTAGCGGCGAGGGTACCAGCTCTTTTCATAATGTCGATTTCAGCATCGCTCTTTAAGTAAATCATTCGAGTCCCTTTTTTGCCTACAGCAGCGGCCCCCAACCGCGGCGAGGCTTCAACGCTGCCGGGGAAGACCTGTAAGATCCGAAAACCAATCTGGATTCCGAAGACTAATCTCTTGCCGGGATGTTTTGCCTTTTCCGAGCTGGGCTTCCAAGCAGGTTCGGTGCTGCATCAAAATGGAGAAAGGCTCTAGCTTATACACCACATCATGGATCTTTTCCAAGAGCGTGAAATCTGGCTTTTGATGCGTCAAAGTAACTGAGTAGTGCTCCAGCGCCTTGTCGAGTTGCGGATCCTGATAGCGCCAAGGCCAGGGTGCATTTTTACTTGCCGAATGCAGGAAAAGGCTCGGATTGGAATCTGGCCAAGAGGAGACTATCGAAGTTAAGACCGCATCGACTGGATCTCGACTATTCTGTGTAAAAATTGTTTTTAAGCCTAAAGCTCGCAAACTATCATCTAAGACTTTGCGAAGCAAAGTTGAGCCTTCATAGTCATAAACAAGAATTTTCATTTCCATGAGCAGGCCGTCAGCTGTACGACGATAACCATCGTCTTCGGACCTTTTGAAGCCGATGCTATTGAGAAGCTTGTCGGCCAGCAGGGGGTCGTATGCGGGCACCTTCAATCTAGAGTTGTAACCGGGATGGATCCGAAGGATAGGACCTGAGATAAGATTACCTAAGGAACCGGCTCCCGAGCGTAACAGAGCGCCCCGCGGTAAGAGATGGGTCATCGACCTCCGAAAAACAGGATCCTTAGTCCAATGACCATTTGGATTCCAAGCCAAGAGGGTAATGAGCGGGGTGTCGAGGGGCTGCGCACAGACCAAAGCCTCGTCCAGCTGTCGCTTGTAGCTGCTCGGGTGAAGTTCTTCGCCAAATCGAAATGAAACGTATGGTGCTTCCGGTTTTTTTTGCCCGGGAGTAGCTGGTCCGTTCTGCCAAGCCAAACGTGGGGCTGCCTGCACGCTATCAATGAACACTGACTTAATCTCAGGATCTGGGTGCAGCGTTCCAGCACACTGAAACGGCAGCTGCCCAGTAGCGAGCTTTTTCTTTAATGGCATCTCATTGAGGATATAGGGACCAAAGCTAGGGGTGCTTGTCCATTGGACGATAAGTTGCCCTTTTACCTGGATAAAATCCATCGAAGGCAGCTCCCAACGACCCATTCCGATTTTTTGCACAGCTTCGGGAAGCTCGTCTTTTAGAAAGGTTTCCAATTCGGTCAATGTAACTCTGCGCTCATCCCACCACTTAAGGTTCTCATTAGGTGTCAAGATCCACCTATCACCCTTAACTTCAAGTTTTTGAAGTAAGTATGGTTCAGACTTAAGCTGGAGAAGATTGAGACGGGTCAGGGCTGGACAAAGCAGATTTCCCAAGAGAGGATCACCGCTGAGCAAGGCCTCAGGTAAACGCGAAGTATCTAAAGGCCAGCCGGCTACAGTGATTGGCTGAGCTTTGCTTGGCAGAGCCTTGCCTGGGGTGGCTTGGAGGGCCAGTCCCACGAAAAGGACTTTGGTCTTTCCCATCGCGTTGGTTAACATGATCTGGCGCCTACACTCTTGTATGTCTTATTGGCATTACTAAAGAGAAATGGCTGCGATCCGGGAGTCCGCATGCGCACTGAACAACATTACGATATTGCCATAATTGGTGATGGGATCACAGGGCTTTCTGCCGCCTTTCACCTACAAAGGCTTGGTGCATCAGGTATTTGCGTCTTGAGCTCAGCTCGAGTGCCTCCGGTCAGTTCCACGGCGGCCGGACTGATCAGCGGGGGTTTTATCGACAACATCACGCGCCTAGCTCATCGTCATGGAGTCGAAGCGGCTGCTTCCATTTGGGATTGGACGGAAACAGCATTCGATCGTCTGCTTAGTTTTGCGGAAGAGCAAAACATCGCTACCCACCAGGGTGCTAGACTTCGCTGGCTCGTTAGTGCCGACGAAGAGCATGAAGCCGAACAAGCGGTTGGTATACGAGAGCAACTTGGCCTTGACGCCGAACTCATATCTGCCATTGAAGTCGCACCGAGAGGTCTAGGTTCGGCTCTTGTACCTCACTCTTTGCAGTTGGATGGCACCCGAGCAGCATTTATCGATCCTAGCGAACTGCTCGCCTGCCTGCGTAAAAAGGCCGAAAATCTCATTCACTACCCAGAAGCTCTGCGGCTCGAAGCGAATGGTGATGGAGTTAGAATTGAAACGGAAGGGGGCAGCATTTTCGCGGAAGCTGCCATACTAGCGAATCACCTCAGTATTTCGAGGCTAGTGCCTGCTCTTAGTGAGGCCTTGGTGCCCTATGCTGATCAGTGGCACGAATGGTCTTTGAGCCGGCAAAATTCCGCTCATCTACCCTTGCCTCTTGGCTCAGTATTCAGTTGGCGTCATGGACACTATTGGGGTGGAGTTTTGCCTGAGCAGACGATTCGCCTCGGAGGGGCTCGTTTTCTCCGCCCGCTAGCTGGATTTGAAGCTACTGAGGCGCCGATTCGCAAAGATATCCAGCAGCATCTTAAAAAGGCATGGGAAGAGCTCTATCCCGAGTTCAAACTGGGTGAACTGAAACGATCAGCCGCCGGCCTTGATTGCTGGCCTTCCGATGAATTGCCTCTGGTTGGCCCCATGTTTGGAGAACCTCGACTCCTCTTGGCTACGGGCTTTATGGGCCAAGGCCTATCTATGGGATTTTATGCGGGATGCTGCCTTGCAGAACTCGTCCAAGGGCTAAGGCCCCCATTGCCGCGACTATTGTGGCCCGAAAGACTTCGAAATCTTCCTCTGGAAAGTTTATAAAAGCTATGAGCACGACCCGAATCGTCCGCTGTCCTCAGTGTGGGAAATCGTCGCGTTACGATATCAATAATCCAGACAGACCATTCTGCAGTGCTCGCTGCAAGACGAGCGACATTGCAAGGTGGGCAGAGGAATCCTACCGAATCCCGGTGCAGGAAGAGGATCCTAATGAAGATGATACGCTAGAGGCATTGCGGCGAGCTGAAGAAGACAAAGAAAGTTTCTGATCAGGGCTGACCGAGAACGTCTATATAAAGCTCGATTTCATCTGAATAGACTACCTTCGGGGCTCGCAGACGAATTTCGATTTCCGCGCACTTATCACGCAAGTCCTCGAGGATCATTTTTTTATATTCATTTCTTTCTTCATGGGGAAAGACTCCCTTGGAGAGCAACGTAGCCACTACAGCGTCAATTTCTTTAATCTGACGCTTCAGAACATCACGTCTGATAAGGCGGAGATCATTGATACTCGTTAGAGTTAGTTCATCAAGAGGACACTCGAAAACAACTTCAGCCATTTTAAAACTCCGGAGGAAAACCCTCTTGATGAGGGGTTCTTTCCAGAATGCAATGATTACGCCAAAATTACCGAATTGTCTGAACTAGCCAAGTACGACATCGCGAATTTCAGGAATGCGTTCTTTTAAGATCGGAACTATGCCATTAAATAGAGTAATTTGTGACGAAGGGCAACCCGAGCAACCTCCGAAGAGTCGAAGCGTAACTATGCCATCATCGACATCCAAAAGTTCGCAGCCACCAGCGTGAAGCTCAAGCTGAGGATTGATATCTTTTTCAATGATTTCTTTGATTTGATCTATCATGAGTCTTCTCCTGGACAGGCCAACGGTGGTTGTCTGTCCCTTCTAAATCGGATTTTTTTCACGTTTAGCCAAGTACTTTTTGCAGACCAAGGATAGCTGCCTGACCCATAGCCATTATAGCCTCTTGGCTATTGCCAGCGGTATGGGGCGTAAGAACCACATTCTCAAGTGAGAACAAAGCCTTATCCCGCAAAGGTTCGTTTTCAAAAACATCGAGACCCGCACCTGCAACATGCCCATTTCGCAGGTAAGATTTGAGTGCTTCTTGATCTATTACAGATCCTCGACTGGTGTTAAAAATATAGACACCTGGGCGAGTTTTTTCGAAATTACTGAAATTTAACATATGATACGTTAGAGGGGTAAGAGGCACATGAAAGCTGAGAACCTCTGCCCAAGAAAGCAAAGCAGTAAAATCTAATCTTGTGATACCTCGCCCTAGAGCCCAAGTTTCCTGCGGAACTATATCACAGTAGGCAAGCGAGCAGTTGAAAGCCTTTAAAAGTTCGGCCAGATGCTTTCCAATATGGCCGAGACCAATAATGCCGACCTTACGCCCGCTGAGACTGCATCCGCCGTTTTTTCGCCATTCACCTTGAGCAAGATAGCGCGAACTAATTCCAATTCTTCGACAAACAGCAAGCATGAGGCCGAGCGTATGCTCGGCTACAGCCTCACGGTTTACACCTGCTTCCCAGGCAAGCTTAATATTGCGCTTAGCACAGGCCTGGAGATCGACGTTATCAAGTCCAACCCCATATTTTGCGATAACCTTAGGCACAGAACTCAGGCGTGAAAGGACAGCTTCAGAGACTTCTTCCCGACCCACCAGCCAACCAGTAGCTCCTTCCAAAGCTGCTGCTAGCAATTCGGGAGTTTGAAGCGTTTCACCAGGAACGTAGCGTATTTGATCAGGCTTAAAACAAACTTCCAAGGCGCGGCATAAGGGCGAATGCTTGATGAAGCTGCTCGCCGTAACGATAATCAGAGGAGTACCATGAGGCGATCTATGGTTAGAGCTCCGAAGATCCCAAAAAGATAAAAACAGGAGTAATAAAAGAGCGGCATCGCTCTTTCGTTCTCTTCACTCCACATCAATCGAAAAGCTAACCAGACGAAATAAAGCGTCAAGACCAATGCCGTGATACCAAAGAGCCAACTCGCAGCTCCGTAGAGTGAGAGAGAGATTACAGTTGGAACCAGAGTCAAAGTGTAGACAAACATTTGACGCCTGGTTGTCGGCAGCCCTCTTACAGATGGCATCATCGGAATGTTGGCCAGCGCGTAGTCGTCTTTATATTTAATCGCAAGCGCCCAAAAGTGAGGCGGGGTCCAAAGAAAGATGATTCCAAATAGCACCCAGGCTGGCCACGCGAGTTCACCGCTTACAGCAGCCCAACCGATCAGTGGGCCTACCGCACCGGCTGCTCCCCCAATAACGATATTTTGCACAGTACGGCGCTTAAGTAAGATCGTATAAATAACTACATAGAAGATATTTGCTGCCACTGAAAGCCAAGCTGCGAGGGGTGTGGTCCAGCGATAGAGCACGAAAAAAGAAAGCACAGCCATCACTGTAGCGAATGCTGCCGCCTTGTTTGGATGCACCTTGCCAGTCGGGATGGGGCGGTTCCGTGTTCTTTTCATAGTCTGATCGACGTCGGAGTCGACGAGGTGATTAAAGATCGCAGAAGAACCAGACGCCAAGTAGGTCCCGACAAGGGAAGCCATCGCGACACTAAATGAGGGCAACTGGCCACTGGCCATAAACAGAGTAGGTACGACAGTAACCACGACCAGTAAGGAGATGGTCGGTTTCATCATTTGATAATAAGCTTGCCAGTCGATCTGAACGGGACTGCCGAAGGAAAGGGCGACAGAACCGGCTTTTAACTTAGGATCCATTGCGCTGCAACCTCGATACGAAGCATCCGGAGGCGTCGACTTAAGTGGAAGAACCAATAAGGAGTAGCCACGTCAATCCAGATGGGAAAAAAGACGCAAAGAAAAAATAATATAGGGAAGAGAAACATCACAACCAAAAGCGTGAACCAGCCCCTGGCTTCGAGTGAACGATGCGATTCATGATCTGGACTTGTCATGCCTTACCTCATACCAACACTGAAAGAAATCGACCATGCGCCGATAGCCACCACTATCTATCACGGAGCGCTTGCGTACAAAAGAGCTTTTCGACGCTTACAAGTCCAGCTCTCTCAAAGGTCTGCACTTCGAATTTAGAGAGACGCCTTTAGGATGCGGTAAACTTCCCAGTTGCGCCAGACATTTTTTGCATAAGAGCTGGTTTCTCCGAAGCTAAGACCCTCTATCCAAAGTATTGTTTCGGAAGCCGCTCGCCGCTGGATCCATGCATCGACGACATACTCACCGGCATTATAAGCGGCAAAAGCTTTTGGCCATTCTCCGCTGTACCGCCGTCCAAGCTCGGCTAAATAGGCCGTTCCTAGGCTAATATTCAGCTCCGGCCTTTTGAGATCTTCAATTGGCGCGTCGAGCTTGAGGCCGAGACGCAAGGCTTGCCGATTGGCAGTAGGAACGATGAGCTGCATGAGGCCCACGGCTTCTGCGGGTGAATACGCTTCGGCCTGAAAGCTACTTTCTTGTCGAGTTATGGCAAAAGGCAAGTCCGAGTCGATATAATTTAGACCAGCGATACGCACATAGCTGTTTCGATAAGGACGAGGGTAGTAGATAAGAAGCTGCTCTGGATAATCCTCCCAAAATCCCTTCCGCACATCAGCGATCTGAGTGGTCAGTCCAATGACCTGCTGATGTTGACCAGCCATGTGAAGGAGCCGACTCACATAAAGACTCCCATTTACGTCCCGTATCAGTTCATCTCGGGGATAGACGTACCTATAAAGCTCACTCGCAAGAGGTTTAATCCAAGTTTGAACGCGAGCGGCCTGCACCAGTTCTGCTCTCAGCAAGCGGCGACCTGCCTCCCGATCTTTCATAAACGCAAGGGCTTCAAACTCCTCGCGGCTCTTCAAGCGCTCTCTAGCCGAGCTCAGGTCAATATCATCTTGCCACTTGTACTGTGGACGCAGACGCGGAACACCAACCACGTGATAAAAATTGAGTTTGAAGTTTTTCCTAAGCACCTCAAAATATTCTTCAGCTTTTCGCGTGTCGCCAAGTTCCTGAAAAGATCGACCTATCCAGTAATTAAGCTTGGCTGAAAGCCCGCTTTCGGGGCCTGCCGAATCTAAGAGCTCGCTCCAAACCGAGATAGCCTGAGGACGGTCACCTAAAAGATATTTAAACCAGCCCTCCCCCCATTTTAGACGATCTTTCCATTCGCCACCAATCTCGGGCAAGGCTTGTGCAACCTGTATCATAGCTAGGGCACTGGTATAGTTTTTTTGCTCAAAAGCGATGCGAGTGGCGAGAATGTGATAAGCGTCTGCCTTCTGTTCGTCTAGAGCTACCCGCTGGGCTTTGCTTAGATCGGGAATCGCACCATAAGCCCGATTAAGTGCATCTATACTGTTTTGAACACCTATACGAGCATTTTCATAGTCGCCCAGAAGAGCTTGATTGCGACCAACCCAAAGACCCGACTCAGCCTGCCGCTTCACTAATTCAAAGCGACTCCAGCCGACACTTGCGGGGTTAAGATTAGTTTCCATCAAAATTTTGTGCTGCAATCTATAGGCTGCAGCTGCTTCCTCGCGACGACCGAGAGCTTTCTGAGCTTGTATCAATCGCTCCGCAGCATTGATTGCCAGTGCCTGGGATTTCTTCTCTTCTTCAAGTTGGGGTAAAGCTGACTGCAATGCATTTACCGCGGCTTCATAATTTTTGAGACAGGAAGCCAAGAGACCATCCCAATAGGCACGGCGTGAGCTTGTTAACTGACGAACCCACTTTTGCCAAGAAGGTGGTAATTCTCGATTGCACGCGGTTTGCACAGCCTTTTCCCAAAATGGATCGTCTCGAATACTTGTAGGATCGGGAGGCCAGGCAATGTCTTGGGTCCTAGACTTCTCTCTGGAACGGAGATCGTCTATACGATCGCTTAGTTTCTCTAGCTTGAGCAGCTTTTGCTTTTGCAGCCATGGACTTAGGTTCCCATCTTTAGTCTGCGCGAGAAGCAGCCGTGCAAGAACCTCAGAATTGGTTTGGCTCCCTAGCACTTTATCGCTGTTCTGAACCCAGTGACGAAAAGCTTCAGAGGCAAGGGCACCAGCGTCCATTTGCATCACCGTTAGCCACTTTTGTGCGGCCGTCTCCCAGCGTTCCTGATTCTCCAGTTCCTGCGCCTGCAGAGCCAAGATAATATCTGCGCTAACGTCTTTCCAATCCTCGCGCTCAGCCACGAGGCGGCTGAGCCTTGCTTGCTGCTCGCCGGGCCCATCGGCTGGTTCCAGCTCAGTTGGCGCCTCTTCGATTGAAATAAGAGGTTGATAGCCAGCCTCCTGTGTAACACAGGCACTGGTAGCCATCAGTAAGGGAACAAGGAGTGAAATGACGGTCGAAAGCGTCGGCCGGAAGGGAGGCCTCTTTTGAGTCATCCGCGATTTCCTATCACTTGATTCTGAGCAAACTCTAGCTCAGCAACGGGTTTGCCCTCTATCAGGTGTTCTTGAATGATTCGCTCTAGTCCAATCTTGTCGATACTTCGATACCAAGTCCCTTCGGGATAAACCACAGCAATAGGACCGTCGCAGCAGACCCGAAGGCATTTGGCTTTGGTCCGGAAGACTTTGCCCGACCCTCCGGGACTTACGACTCCGAGCTCTTTGAGCCGATGCTTGAGATGATCCCAGAGTTCTTCGCCTCGACTTTCTTTACAGCACTCCGGTCCACCGCAGAAGATGATATGCCGCTCATAAGTAGCGAGGCGCAAGGCCTGCCCTTTCTTGTCACTTTCGAAGGTCTTTGTCATAAGTGTCCTTCAACAACGGTTCCTGACCAGGAAAGCCCTCCCTCGAGGACTCTTCCTCCGACTTCTTCCATGGCACGGCGTACTCGAGACTGCACTGAAGGCTCAGCAAAAACGGCCATGACCCCACCACCGCCAGCTCCGCAAATTCGCGTGAACATAGCCCCCGCTCCGACGGCTGCTGCTGCAATACTCTTCGTTTCTGGCGTTTCAATGTCGGACCAAAGTTTAGTCCTCAACTTCCATTCTGCCGAAGAGAGGCGGAATACTTCTGACCATTCGTGGCGCTTAACGGCACCTGCAACAGACTCACTAAGCGCGCCGATTTCATTGAGAGTATTGATCGTGAAGGCGTCACCTTCAAAGGCTTTTTTGAAAATTGCCCAGTTGTTTGTCCCCGAAGCCCTTGAAACCCCGCTGTAGCAGAGCATAAGAAGCTCCTCGAGCTGCTTGCCTTCGGTAGCTCGCAAAGTCTCAATCGCTGTTTCACCGGGTGGATAGCTTATAATATTGATGCCGCCGCGAAGGCCTCCCCAATAATCCTGGCAGCCGGTCGGAACTTTGATGACGGACGTTTCTAAATCCTGAACTCGTTGGACCAGCTCAGCTTCCTTGAGTTGCAGTGGGATTCCCAGGTCGGCGCGAGCGCGAAGGAGAGCGCTTGCCATGGCAATACCTAGACAGGACGAACCACCAAGACCGGCCCCTGCGGGCGACTTAGCAGCCACCTTGATACTGAGGGGGGGAAGCTCTTCATTCCAGAAATGATCGAGGAGCTTTTCAAGTAGGGGAAGCCGGTTTTGATGAAGCACCTCTGCCCAGGTACCGCTGAGAGATACTCCTTGATCGAGACTATGGAGCTCAAATTTTCGCTCACTCCGATCGACGGTCACTCGCGCATGGAGGGTGACACCAAAATTTACTGTCTTTTTATGGGTGAGGATCTGAGTCATAGGGGCAATGTCAAGCGTTCCCCCAGCAAGATCGACGCGAGTAGGGCTAAGGGCCGTGACAGACATGACTCTCTCCTTTCCTGACAAGTTGAGCAACAGACGCAAGTTTGGCAGCGATCCTTGGACCTTGAAAAGTTCCATGCTAAACTAAAATGAATCGTTTTTCACGCGCCCACGATCGAAGTGCTTGAACACCATCCAAGAG
Organism: Oligoflexus sp.; assembly: GCA_041736305.1. GTDB lineage: Bacteria > Bdellovibrionota_B > Oligoflexia > Oligoflexales > Oligoflexaceae > Oligoflexus. The sequence continues at coordinate 42,913 of JBGSTX010000334.1, forward strand.
GAACCCCCCTCTTATGTCACGTCAATCTGACTTTTTGTCTCAACGTCGGCGCATCTGCTCTTGGGATCTGCAGCCGCAGCAATTAGATAGTTTCAAAGCATCGCTCGAGCAACAGCTACGGTTTTTACCACAAATGACATGGTACCGTCTAAAAGCCTTGGATGATCCCGAACTCTTTCCTTGCGACCTACTTGTAGTCTATAGTTGGCATCTCAGTGAAAACGAGATGCTGATGTGGCTTGATGGCTTCGAGAAGCGCCTTAAAAAGCAACGCGCTATCTGGATTCCCTCTTTAATCGTAACGCCACTGGCCCTCAGCAGTATTCCAGAAATCTTGGAGAGGACACTCCAATCGAACTGGTATTTTGACCTCATTCATCCGGAGCATCTTAGCAGCTTGCCGATTAGGGTGGCTAATCTCCTGAGGATTCACGACCATCTCCACGAACTTGAGCGGTATGAGTCAGAGATTACCCAACTGCAAACAGTCGTGGGTTCGATAGAAAAAGAACTCGAACGCTTAAAGAACGGAGCGACGTAAAAAAGGTGAGCTACATACCTGAGGCACAGCTGGAAGGCCCGAATCTGATCATGCACTACATTCTCGAGTGCCGAGGGAGAGGTCATTTCCTACCTTATGATGAGCACCGGGTCATCAGCCGCTGGTTGGCTGCAGCGCAAGACGACGCCGACATACTCCTTCTAGTGCTTTCGGATGTGCTGCCAGATTTTTACCTGAAAGCCAGTGGGCGGTCTCAGCCGCCTTCTCTTCTTCGCGTCGATAAAAAGGTCAAGAAGATCCTAGAAGCTCGGTTCCAACGCGAGGCGAGTTCCTCCAATTGACTAATCAAAAGTAATGGGAGATCACGGTGAGCCCTCAGCTTTTCAACGTTAACGACGATACTCTTCGGACTTATATAAAAGAAAAAAAGCAACCGGTCCTCGTGGCTTTCTGGGCGCCCTGGTGTGGACCTTCAACTGTCATGGAACCTATCCTTCGCGAGCTAGCTATTGACTACGGTAAACGGCTCGTCGTAGCTCGTCTGAATGTCGATGAAAATGCGCATGCACCGGTAGAGTTTGGTATCAAGTCGATTCCGCAGATTCTTCTGCTCAATGAAGGCGAAGTTGTAGGCTCATTGACTGGGCCCCAGCCCAAGGCCAAACTCATGGAGCTACTGGACAAGAGCTTGCCTCTTTAATCGATCTCCGCGTGCTTTTTCTCCACTACCTGCCTATACTCCGAAACTTCGCTCACTGCCGAAAAAGGAAGAGTGGCTATGGCGGATAAAGTATCGAAGGGGCGCCTCGAGGCTCAGTATAGGAGACAAAACCTTCGGATCTTAGGAGTCGATGAGGTAGGCCGCGGTTGCCTGGCAGGTCCAGTTTATGCAGCTTGTGCGGCAATTGACTACCAAAAACTTGCCAAACTCGACAGCCGCACTAAAGGGCTAATTCGAGACTCTAAAACTTTGAGTCGACGTCAGCGCCAGAGTATTTTGCCTACGCTACACTCAATCTGCTCGGAACAGACGATAGGTATCGCCAGCGTCGAAGAAATAGAGACCGATGGTATAGTCTCCGCAACTTTTCGCGCAATGCATAGAGCTTTCTCGGATCTGCAAGATAGCTACGATCTTCTTCTTATAGACGGCAAGCATACCAATCCTTTGATTGATATTCCGCAAGAGACGGTAATAGGCGGCGATGGACTCTGTTTTGCGATTGCTGCAGCTTCGATTATAGCTAAAGAAGCTCGGGATAGCTTCATGCATGCCGCGGCGAAGACTTACCCAGACTATGGTTTTATCGACAACGTTGGCTATGGAACTAAAACCCATTTAGAAGCCTTGCTAGTCCATGGGATCACGCCTCTTCATCGGCGCAACTTTGCGCCTATATCTGAAATAGCGCGCAACTCACCCGCTTTTTCATAAGATGTCTCTCGATTTCTCTGAGCTATTGGCCCAGCCTCTCCTTTTTTGGAGGATCGACCGGTGGCTAGAGAGCATTATTCGCTGGGACGAAGGGGCGAGAATTGGGTCGCCAACTTAGTCGAATCTCGAGGTTGGACAGTCCTAGCCCGCAATTGGCGCCGCCGCGGCGTAGAATTAGATATTGTGGCTTTACGTACCGGGGACTTAATTATTCTAGAAGTGAAGACTCGCCGCGACTCGAGGGCGCTCGAAGATCCTCACCGAGTCCTCTCTTGGGGAAAACGTAAGGCGTTCATTCGAGGCGCTCATTTATACTTGAGTCATGAACAAGACCTTGCGGCTTTAAGCATTCGCCTCTATTTAGCGGTGCTACTGTTCGAAGGTGGGCGCTTTAAAGCTCGCTGGCATCCAATAGAGATCACCGACGATCTCGTGTAAAAATTCGCCGGAATGTTAGATTGATCCGTGGCTCCACAGCTTTTTTTGTTTTTGCAATCGCATGCACAAAATGTTCTTGAAGCTTTCCTCGCATAATCAGCAAACTTCCATCTTCCAATGCAATTTCAAAGCGTCGTTGGCTCACACTCTCCTTTTCTTTGATGAGAAAACGACGGGTTCCACCAAAACTAGCCGACGCGATGACTGGCTCACTTCCGAGCTCTTCTTCGTTATCTGCGTGATAGCCCTGGTAATGTCCGCCATCAGCATATCGATTAGCCAGAACTGCGTTAAAACGGCTTTGGGAATAGGCCTCGGCTTGCTTCCTTATGGAGATGAGATCTACCGTCCAAGGCAAAGGGGAGTTCTGTATTCCCGAGTACGAATAGGAAGCTTCGGGGTCCCCGTACCAGGCAGTAAGACGTGGAAGCTTGATGTCCCGCCCGTATATTTTTATTTTATCCTGTTTCCAGACCAGCGATCGGTCCAGCTCTTCAAACAGGGAAATTGGCCAGACCTTAGGCCAATATAGTATTTCACCGGTTGAATCAGAAAGAATAATTTCCGGCGCTCGATTCAAGTGCAGTCCTTTCAAAAAAGCCGCTGTCTCTTCAAAGGTTATATACGTACTTAGCTTGGAGGACCATTCCAGCTTTAAAACCGCTTGAGGGGAGCAGATAGACACGATTTTCCATCGCGTTAAAGTTCCAGGCATCAGGGCCTAGAGTCCTACCATCTATAGTGACAAGTATACGATCTGCACTCAGCGGCTTTTTCGATAAAAGGAGAGACGCACTGCGCTTCTTGATATCGTTAGAAAATCGTTGAAGTAAATCTGACCAATTATCCGAACAGATATCCAGCACGGTGCCTCCTGTTCGCTTCGCCAAAGAAATATATTCTTCACCGACACGAGCGATTTCACAGCTGCCAGTGGACTCTGATGAATCGGGCACACCTATGATACCGCTAACAGTGGCATTCCAAATGTTTTCAGGGTCAAAGTCTTCGGCAAGGTTACCAAAGTCATCATCGCGAGCAGAGTCATTTGAACCGTCATCGTCGCTAACTATTAACACTTCTAACTGGGCGTCGTCTCTAAATGAGAGTGGCTCGTCCATGGGCTCCCCGTAAACATCGAGGTAGCGGTCATCTAGCTCGCCTGAAAGAAGGGCAGACACGCGGCCGAGGGCATCGTGGCTGCCGACCGATTTCGCTACTAAAGCAGCCCGATCCACCTCGATCCCCGCGGGAAATTCAAAGACTATCTTGGGGTCACTATTTTCATCTCTTTTACGTTTATCACGTCCTCCAGCTATTACATGTATCCTAGGATCTAGATCACTTTTTTGAAGACCTAGTAATAGAGTCTGAATATTGTTCTCTACTGCTTCTTTTTCTTCGTTCATACTCCCACTGGTATCAATAGCGACAACAAGGTCCAGCCCATTCAAGAGTTGGCTGCTATCGGTATTGAGCGCGGATTGTCGGCTATCGAAATTTCCAATGGGGTTATAGTCGCTTAAGGAGCCTTTACTCCCTTGGCCACTAAGGTTTTTGAAGGTATCGTTACAACCGTTCCCGAGGAGTGCCGCTGCCACGAACAGGCACAGTGAAGCCTTCTTCATAGAAATCCCTCTATATTTCGGTCTTTTTCTTTGCTCCTTATCGGAAATATTTGGCAAAAGTTTATCAAAACTAATAATTATTCCTAATTACCTCTACTTACAGAGTGGATAAAAATCTAGGATAGCAATTTAAGCTCTAGCTAAATCCTCCGTAGTCCGAGCTTTCACTGATACCTACCTATCCATAAGTCCTCATTACCAAAAAGTTCCATTTGCCAAATTATCCATTACTTATAGTTCTTTACATATAATTCCCTGCCAGGTGCTCCTCGTTTTTCTGCAGACTTATCCGATATAATTTTGTCGCTTTTACACGCTTTAAGGATGTTCCATGAGCCACAATTCTTCAGCCTTGAATCTCAACTTGAACTCGATCATCCGCTACCGCGAGCAGCGTATATTTATTGGCGACCATCAGCAGGCCTTAGCCTTATTCAGCTCGGAACATATTGATATTACCGAGGGTAAGATTATAAATGTCTCTCGCTTCGGTGCACGAATATCAATAGCTGAAGAAGCTGTATTTGTTAATCGCGGCGATCAGCTGAAAATAATCAGGCTCTATCTAGGCGACATAAGAATTTATGATGGCCCCGCGACGATTGTAAGCGAGATGCGGGCTTCCGATGGCTTTGTTGACATCGGTCTCGCTCTCTTTGGCAACGGAGTCGATCTCGATCAAGTTAATGCCGTGCTTCAGATTGAGTCCACAATTGAGCCTCATCAGAACTTCCAAAGCATATCCGAGTTGAGCAAGCACATTGATCCCCGCTTCAAAATCCTGGTCGCTGACCTCAGCACACTATTTGCCGATCTGCGCGTAAAATTCAGGGAAGAAGAAAGACGTATTAGCGAGTCAGCGCTCTCTTCCTCCCATAAGCAGCGCCTCGAAGAACATGCAATCAGCGTTGCTGCTTCTTTATTCGGCAGCGACATACAGTCGATATTCGATGATTTCACTAAGTTTGTCTATCAGATGGATTCTGACTCGATAGCACTTCATAAGAAGTACTTTCGTTCAAACTTTCACGCCTACATACTCGATGCGCCCTTTATCAATCGAGCTTTTAACAAGCCTCTCGGATATGCTGGTGATTTTGGTTTAATGGTCATGCTTTATGAGTACCAGGACATCGGCACGACTCTTTTCGATAAATTTTTCCATCGTCTCGGCTGTACCGCTCCTTCTGCAGTTGCGAATAAAAACCGCGTCGTTTTCCTTTCAGACTTGATCTACCAGGAGTATGCGAAGCGTAGCGAAAAGGGTGATTTTTCGGTCGCTAGCATAGCTTGCGGACCAGCACGCGAAGTGCAGCTTTTCCTAAATCATCTTGCAGAAAATGGAGTCACACGACCGGTCAAGACTGTATGCCTTGACCGCGAACCTTACGCTCTCGACTATGCCCAGAGCCAGATTCGCAAGTCCATCAAGCCTGGTACACCAGTTGAAACGGTCTTTCTAAAAGAAGATGCCGTACTCGGCATCATTAAAAAGAATCGATTCATCAGCGAGATCGCCGGCAGCACCATTATCAGCTGCGCTGGACTCTACGACTATCTTAGTGATCGGCTGGCGAGCAAAATGATTGAGGGCATGTATGCACTACTTGCGCCTGGAGGAACACTGCTCATCGGTAACGTTTCAAATCAGATCCCAGATCGTTTTTCAATGGATTTTCTAATGGAGTGGAACCTCGTACTCCGTAGCTCAGAAGACATGATGCGCTTGGTGCCTGACGCTATCTGTCAGGAGCGTGGTGCCTCCGTCGAAGTAGTTGCAGAGCCTCTTGGTCTCAACCTGTTCCTAAGGATAAAAAAGCCAAGTGAATAAGGATATAAGTCAGCAATTTATCCAGTGCGAACAAGAACTGTTTATCAAACGCGGAAAGATTTCCGTTAGTGTAGCAGTAGTTCTTGTTCTTCTATTTTGGCTGGTAGATTGGATTTATGCCCCGCACTTGGCTTGGTCTTTCCTAGCTTATCGCCTCGCCGTAATCCCAACAGTAATGATCTGTTTGTTTCTCTGGCGCCACAAAGCCTTCCGCGAACATCTCTATTTTATTCCAGGCTACATCGTTTGCGGCTATCTGGGTTTATACACGGCAGTTTTGATCTCCCTCAATGAGCAGGAAAATTCTCCTTACTACGCAGGGCTAAATCTTGTTACTTATGGTTCGCTTTTCTTTTTGCCTTGGCGGCGCTTTCATGCTGGGGTTTCAGTACTTCTCACCTATCTCCCTTATGTCGTTTCGATCACTTTAGTTTCGAAAGAAACTTTAGACTGGGCTCATTTAGCTCCCCATCTGGCTTTCTGCAGCAGTACGATTGGAATGGGCGCGATCGTGATGGAGTTGAGCCGTAAACTGCGTTTCCGGGAATTTGAAAGCCAGTATCTTCTCAATGTGGAGATCCTCACTAAAGATGCCGTGATTGCACAAAAATCTAAGGAAGCTGTACATCTTGAAAAGCTATCGCGGCAATTTTCACAGAGCGTGATCGATTCAGTTCGGATAGGATCCGTCTCAATTGACCATCCTCGCCGTGTGCTAGTCACCTGTCTATTTATCGACATCGAGAGTTCCACCGGCCGCTCAGTGCGCATTGACTATCAAGACTATGTCTCTGTTTTGAGCGATTTCTTTTCGGCTACCGCTAAAATCCTTTTAGATTTCAATTTGACCGTCAGCAGCTATCTTGGGGATGGGATGATGGCTTTTGCGAATGCCCCGGTCTACCAGCCGGATCATCAAGAAAGAACCTTGAAGGCCGCCTTGGAAATTCTCCGCATGCACGCTGCACGGCGTGATGCCTACATCAGAGAGTGGCGAAGTGATTTCAATATCCGCATAGGCATCAATACTGGATTTGCATCAGTCGGATTTTTTCCTGCAGCTACAAAGAATTCCTACACCGCTGTTAGTCCACAGGTCACACTTGCCAGTCGACTCTGCTCTTATGCTGAACGAAACTCGGTGGCTATCACAAAGCCATTCCTCGTTCAAATAGGAGCATCTTTGAAAGATGCTCATGTAAAAAATTTGCGCGTGGAACAAAATATAAAGGGATTCGAAGGCGAATCAATCGAAGTTTTGACTGTTCTGCCCATTTATAAAGATGTCGATCAGGAAGCCTGTCCTCGATGCCAAGGTCGCTATTCCATCGTCAATGAGCCCGGTGAAATCCAGGTTGTACGCTGTATGAGCTGCGGATTTACTGACGTCCGAGACGGCGCCATATCAATTAAACAGATTACCCTTCCTGAGGCTTCTTAAATTCTACCCGAGCAATAAAAAAAGCCTCATCGAATAATGAGGCTAAGTCTAAATATCTAGCTCTTGATTACTTAACAGTGGCCACGTGACGACTACGGATACGAGCAGCCTTACCAGCTAGGGAGCGTAGGTAATAAAGACGCGAGCGACGGACGATACCGGCTGCAATCAATTCCACCTTAGCTATATGTGGCGAGAGAAGAGGAAACACACGTTCAACACCAATGCTGTTGGCGCCGATCTTACGGACAGTAAACGATCCTTCGACATGGCCTTTCTTGCGAGCAAGAACCACGCCTTCAAATTGCTGGATACGAAATTTACCGGCTTCTGCACCTTCTTGAAGCTTATAGTGCACTCTAACAGTGTCGCCAGGGCGAAACTTAGGGAAGGTGTTTTCTAGCGGGAATTTTTTCTTTTCAAAGTTACTGATGATTGCATTTTTCATCGGCTATTTACCTATGCAGATTGGCGGCCTTGAGCGCTACCATGACTCGTCTTTCCAGGACAGTGTTAACTACCTTAGAACGAACCCATGGTCAAGCGGCTCTTCACGACGCGTTCTTTCTCAACTAAATTGCCAGTTCGAGGGCAGCGGCCTTCATGAGATCCTGCTTGGCATCTTCAAGCACATGAAAAAGCTCTTCGCGTTCGGCAGTTGTAATCCTCTGCCGCATCAGTGGCAGGATTCGATCCTCGATACTCTGCATGTGCGCCATAAATGATGATCGGAGAGCTTGGACGCGTGCATTATCAAGGCTATTGTTCGCATCGAGCAATGCCACCTGCTCGAGCATTTCCTGCAGTTCGTTCGAGATTCTGGCGAATAGGGCTTCGTTTTTAGGCGAAAGTTCGATCAGTTCGGGAAGGAGATAGCTCACCTCGAGGTTCAGGTAAGCTTTGAGGCGTCCGAGAATTCCAATCCTGAGCCCTTGGGTCTCCGAGCCCTCTGCCAAGAGCGTAAGCTCGGCTAGCCGTTCTTTAAGCTCGGTTTTCAGCAGCTGCAATACGTCCATCATAAAACCTCCAAAGAACAGCCCAGAACATTAAAACGATAGGCTTAGGGTCGCCGTACCGAAGATGTGTATAGAGCACAACATGATGAGATGATGAGGGGTGATATAGACGATGCGCATCGAGCATGCAAGCCCGAGAATTGACAGGATTTCATTTTCCTGCAGAAGGTGCATTTACAAAGGGCTTCGACTTCTTGGTGTATCACTCAGATAAGCGAGACCACGCCGCAACGCTATAATTAGCTTCGCTTGCCGTTCGGAAGATTCCCCTGGGAGATGGGCAGCAAGCTCTGCGCTCAAATCACTGTCACTCTTTTGGGCCAGTTCAGTCAAAGACCCACCTATCTTTCGTAGATCGCTTTGTTCAGCTGGACTTAAGGACGACCATATTTTTTGCGGATCCCAAAGTTCTCCTTTCCCTTCGAATGCATCGGCCATAAGGAAGAAGGCTAAGCTCCAACGCTCGTGATCGCTTAGGCTGACGCCGAAGGTAGGCATAATAGAATTAGGTATGCCAGTGATCAAAAGGTTGTAGTAGCTGAATGCAGTCCTCGTTTCGCTCCTGGCTAGCTCGAGAAGATTCGTAGGAGGAGGAACCATAGGAAAACGCTTATTTTGAGCTAGTTTGCCATCACCTAGCCCTTGGCTACCATGACAAGACTCACAGTTTTCTCGGTAGACCTCCAACCCAAGCTGAACATTGGGTACTTCGGTCGGGACTGTGATGACTTTAAATGCCTCAACTATTAGGGATCTATATCGACGCGTCAGGCGTTCCAGCGGCACCCGATTCCCCTGGGCTATGTCAATTTCTTTGAATAAGCTTTGAAAGTCATTCTGCTTAGTTTTAGAGAGCTTTTCTGCAAGCGTTTCATAACCTTTTTGTATATCCAAGCGCTTTTCAGGCGAGATTCTGCCCTTTTGGCTTTCAGAAATCGCCCTGTCAACCAAGACCAGATGGTCACGCAAAGCTTTCGTATAATGGCGACGCATTTCTCGACTATCACGGGCCACAGCTGGTCTAATCATGCACAGAACGAGGAGTAAAAAGCTTAAAATCTTAAACATGTCGAACCCTTTCGGCCGCAGTTAGCGGCCGATGGTTGGTAAGGATTTCATCGAAGCCCGCCCGAAGAGCTGCGATAGTGTCGTCGTCAGTCTCAGGTAGATAAGCTAGGAGCCGCGCTCCTCGGCGATGATAACTTTCAACAATTGCGGGCGTAAAGAGATCATGGCCGAGGAATAATCTAGGCAGAGTATAGGTTCGGCCGGCCTGAATGGCCCCGAGCTTGGGAACCTTCAAAAGCACTGAAAGCCCTGCTCTCCAACAAGCATGTTTATCTGCTAGAGTTGGCATCCTTGGAAATAGCTGCTTCGCTAAGCGCCGAGCCCGCGAGGTCCAAAGCAGCAGACGCGCTTGTGAGTTAAGCCAGGAGTCTGCATTCTTGCGGTGGGCCCAGCGCTTGAGGATATGGAGCGTCTGCAAATCAGTCTCAGGCTTTATGTCAAAAATCCAGCTGTATCCAGCATAACGCTGCATGAATTCATCGAAAGTCAGTATCTGCTGCTGATCCCGCGTTTTAATTCGTCGTATATCTACCAAACGCATTTCATGAACAGCACGGTCGACACCACAACTTCGCTCCAGACTTACATCATGCATGAGGACGATATGACCGTCCGCAGTTGCTCTTAAGTCGAGCTCTAGATGAATAAACCCTGCCTCTATAGCCAAATCAAAGGAGCGTAGAGTATTTTCAACACACTCTTGATGGGAGCCTCGATGACTGACCCAGATAACATCGTGCATACCTACCCTCTTTCAAAGTCTCTTCCATATACCTGAGCAATGGACCTTAGCTCAACGGAAACTCCTGGTCAGATTGAGGTCGTTCTTCTACAATCCGCTCGTGTTTCAAACAGCAAAGTGCTGAACTTACTGCTTATTAAGTCAGACGGGGCAGAGCTATGAGCAAGCAATATAAAACCGGACTAAGCGACCGTGGAACCTGGGAGAAACTAGCCCAAAAAGATTGCGGTGCTGTTCCCCTTAGCTCCCTAGACCGAAAAACCCCTGAAGGAGTTCTGCTCAAAGCTCTCTATACGACGCGCGATCTCGAAGGACTTGATTTTCTCGATTCGCTGCCAGGATTTCCACCTTATACCCGTGGACCAAGGGCAAGCATGTATACGGTGAAACCCTGGACCATTAGACAATACGCAGGCTTCTCAACCGCCGAGGAGTCGAATCGCTTTTATCGCGAAAACCTCGCCGCAGGCCAGAAAGGTTTGAGCGTAGCTTTTGATTTGGCGACCCACCGTGGTTATGATTCAGATCACCCTAGAGTCGTAGGCGATGTCGGCAAAGCCGGAGTTGCCATCGACTCGGTCGAGGATATGAAAATACTCTTCGATCAAATTCCACTCGACACTATGAGTGTGTCGATGACAATGAATGGAGCCGTGATTCCGATTCTTGCGGCATTCATCGTCGCTGGCGAAGAACAAGGGGTTCGCCTTGAGCAGCTGTCCGGAACTATTCAGAATGATATTCTCAAAGAATACATGGTTCGTAATACTTATATTTATCCCCCTATACCCTCGATGCGGATAGTCGGTGACATCATTGCTTATACCGCAGAAAAGATGCCACGCTTCAATAGTATCTCTATCAGTGGTTACCATATCCAAGAGGCTGGGGGCAACTCAGCTATCGAGTTAGCTTTCACCTTAGCCGATGGTATCGAGTATGTGAGGGCAGCATTAAAACGGGGCCTCGCTGTCGATAGCTTTGCTCCTCGGCTTTCATTCTTTTTTGCGATAGGCATGAACTTCTACATGGAGATTGCCAAACTTCGTGCGGCAAGGACTCTCTGGTATAAACTCATGCAGGAATTTCAGCCCCAAGACCCTCGTTCATCTATACTGCGTACTCATTGCCAAACCTCGGGTTATACTTTGACCGAGCAGGACCCTTACAATAACATCATACGAACCACAATCGAAGCCATGGCCTCCGTCTTTGGCGGCACCCAGTCGCTCCATACCAACTCTTTCGACGAGGCTGTCAGCCTACCGACCAATTTTTCAGCTCGCCTCGCTCGTAATACCCAACTCATTATTCAAGAAGAGACCGATATCTGCCATGTTGTTGATCCCTTCGGTGGCAGCTACTTTATGGAGTCCCTTACCAAAGACCTCATCGATCGAGCGGCGCAGATTATTAAAGATCTCGATGCCGCAGGCGGAATGATCAGCGCCATCCAACAGGGTCTGCCGAAGCTTATGATCGAAGAAGCAGCAGCGACGAAACAGGCTAGGATCGATTCGAAGCAAGACGTTATCGTCGGAGTGAACAAGTACCGAACTGACGAAGTCAGTAGCTTTGATGTCCTTGATATCGATAATACAGCGGTTCGTGAATCTCAAATCGCCCGCCTCCTTCGAGTCAAGGCAGAGCGCAAAGCAGAAGCTGTAGCAAGAGACCTAAAGGCCTTGGAAGAAGGTGCCCGTGGTGGCAGCAATCTGCTTGAGCTCGCGGTGGCCTGTATGCGTAGCCGGGCCACTGTTGGTGAAGTATCGGATGCACTGCGTCGCGTTTTTGGGGAGCACAAGGCGCCGATCCAATCGATAAGCAACATTTATGCAGCTGCAAGCCAAGACTCAAAAGACTTTAATGAAGCAAAGGCCGCTGTTGCAGCATTTTCCGAGCGCGAAGGTCGGCAGCCTCGCATTCTAGTAGCCAAACTAGGGCAGGATGGCCACGATCGCGGCGCCAAAGTTATAGCCACCGGTTTCGCCGATTTAGGCTACGACGTCGACATCGGAGCTCTTTTCCAAACTCCAGAAGAAGCAGTTAAGCAGGCTGTTGAGAACGACGTCCACGTTATTGGCATTTCGTCGCAAGCTGCCGCACACAAAACTCTTGTTCCCCAACTCCTGCAACTCCTCGAAAAAGAAGGGGCCAGCGACATAGCTGTCGTAGTAGGTGGGATAATACCTCAGAAGGACTACGACTTCCTCCTTAGAGCCGGAGCTTCAGCAATCTTCGGCCCGGGAACGCCCGTACCCAAAGCTGCCTTAGAAACTCTTCAATCTATCGAGAGGAAGCGGCGTCCATGAGCTCTGACTCTCGCGTTTCGTCGCTGGCTGAAGGTATCCTGAAAGGATCGCGTCGCAGTCTCGGGAAGGCACTGACCCTTATTGAAAGCCGTTTGCCAAATGATCGGGTTGCAGCTCTAGCTCTCCTAGAAACTATTTATCCTCGTCGCAAGACATCTCAGCGCATAGGAATCAGCGGCCCTCCCGGAGTCGGGAAAAGTACCTTTATCGAGGCACTGGGCCTGCATTTCCTCGAACAAGGCCGGCGCTTGGCCGTCCTCGCCATTGATCCTAGTTCGCCTCTTTCGTCTGGTAGCATTCTCGGCGACAAAACCCGCATGGAACTTCTGGCCAATCATGACTCTTGTTTTATTCGCCCATCCCCGGCAGGATTGTCGCTTGGAGGTGTCGCGCGCAGGACTCACGAAGCCATATTGGTATGCGAAGCGGCAGGCTATGATGCTATCATCGTGGAAACCGTAGGTGTCGGCCAGTCGGAGCATCTTATCGCGAAGATGGTAGATATCTTTATGCTTCTTGCCCTCCCGCATGCGGGAGACCAGCTGCAGGGATTGAAAAGGGGTATCCTCGAGCTGGTAGATCTGGTCGTTATCAATAAAGCAGATGGTTTATTTTTGACGGCTGCGCGGCAAGCTGTGGTCGATCATAAAGCTGCTCTGCACTGGCAACGCCACAACTCAGAGCGCCTCGCCGCTGAAGTCCATCTCTGCAGCGCACTTGAGAAAACGGGGATTGAATCTATCTATCGTGCGCTTAATGAGCGCTCCCAAGCGACTTATGAGCAAGGTCTGTGGGAGGCGAGGCGAAAATCTCAGGATCAGCTCTGGTACAAGAGTGAAATACACGAGCAGTTGATGGAACGGCTCGCGAGCAATCCAGGATTTAGGAAGCTCTTGCAGGAGATGCAGGCCCAGATTGATGCCAGCGAACTACCTCCGCCCGTGGCTGCAGATCGAATCATGAATCAACTGATTAGAAAGATCACAATATGAACGAGCAAATTTACTCTTTGAGTCCCGAGGCCCACAGGAAGGCACTCGAACTTCAAAACGACTTTCCTCGTTATCGCAACCTGCCCCTAAGGCTTTACGTCGAGGGAAAGGGTTGTGATGGCTTTACCTATGGCGTAAGCTTTGATGATTCTGCCCCTGACGACTTGCACTTCGTTCAAGACGGGCTCTCTTGCATCATCGACCCCCAAAGCCTGGAATTTTGCAAAGGTTCGCAAATAGAATGGGTCGATGATGAGCGAGGCACGGGATTTCTGGTTGAAAACCCGAATCAAAGAAAATTCCGTGGGAAGTTCTACAAGCGCAAAGCCTGGCTTGAAAGGTTCGAAGGCGCTAAAGCTTAGACCGGCCCCTGACTCAGCTGGTAGCCACCACCATAAACGCTTTTTATTTGGTATTGAGACGTTTCAAGGTAGCGCCTGAGCCTGGAAATATGACTGGCTATGCTGCGGCTGGAGACTTTTACATGCCGCCAGACTTCGGCAGTAAGATCTTCATGACTTAAACAACGATCGGGATGCTTTAGAAAAACCCTGAGGATTTGCAGCTCTTTGGGAGCTAGACGAACCCAGACGCCGTCGGGTAGAATCCGCAGTCGCTGCCCTTCAACATCGAGACAAATTTCACCTAATTGCAGATAAGTACTGGATCGAAGATCTGGATTTGAAAGAATCTGCTGGAGGAGGAATGGCAGCTCTCGCCAATCTTCTGGACGCACGATCCAGACTCCTTCTATCGTCAGAAGTTCGTGGCCATCCCCAATATAAATCCGATTAACATCTTGCCACTGTAAGCTGAGTATCTGGTCGAGGTTGGATATTTCCTCGGGGAAATCTGCACAACGAACGACGATAGCATCGGGCCGCTTTCTGCTCATGGGACTTAGCCGGAAAAAATTGCGAAGCGAGGCAAAAGCTCTTACAGCAAAGTCGCCCTGCAGTAGATCGGGCAAATTTTCTTGAGCTGGCCTAGGGGTTTCCAAAACCCAGACTACTGCCATCGGCGCGTCCTCACAAATCTATGCTGCAGAGGTTATAGCGACCTGACGAAGACCCAGGGCCTTTGGAAAGAAGATAAAACTCCTCGGAAGGCTCATGATAGAAAGCCTGGTAAAAAGATGAGCCTTCTTTGAAGGTTCCAGCATATCCTTTAGGCTTAGCTTCCTTATCGACAACGGAATAAAGGGCTACGGTTAACTCATGATCGAGCCATTGTGGAAGGAGCAGATACTCACCCTTGGGACCTTGTGTGAGCAAAGGCTGAGCGACGTGCACCTTTGAAAGCGGCAAACTTATCTGGACCTCCCTGGTGAAGGGCTTAACCTTGCTCAAGCGTGCAATATCTATAGAAGCGTTTTCCCATAGAAGAGAATCACCCTTGATCATGGCTATTAAGGCATGATCGTAGGCTTCGCTATATGACCAGCTTTCCACCCGACCTTTATCATCGAGTTCGAAGGGCCGCTCTTTTGAATTCGCTCGCCAACTAATTACGTGATGCCGGGGCTCACTTTTCACTTTGTCAGACGTACCCCGATCGAGCCAAAGAATTTGGCTAACACCCTGGCTATCGTTGAACATTCCAGCTTGCCCGATCACGTTGGGAGCCAACTCCGGCTTGATGCGAAGGCCTCCCTTTCCCCCTGTGTCTATTTCAATCTGCTGGTAGGGCTGATCATCCATGGCCTCGTCATTTTTTTCTTCACGGATGAGTGCTCGCAGCACCCCTTTTTCCAGGGTCCAAGGACCCAATTCCCAGCTACCTTTACTGTCGATCACATTTTGGAGGAGGACAGCGTTATTAGTCAGATCGCGGACCTGCAGGACTGCCTGATCCTTATCTTTAGTCTTGAGAACGAAGATGGGATTTTGTCCGGAGATACCAGCCCCTAAAAAAGTCGCGTCCTGACTGACGGGTAACGGGACCAAGCGCTCTTCTTCGAGTTGGCCGAGGGAAGCGAAAGGCAGATGATAGAGACTTTTGACTCCGCGACGACTCGTGACCTCAAGTATAAGCGACGGTCCAAGGCTCGGTATTACGTGAACGCGATCAATTCTTAGATCATCGGGTTTCAGAGGTAAGTCCTTGCAACTTAGGCTATCCGCCTCCTGGAGAGCAGACCACTCCGACTTGAGCTGTCCCCTACCCCAGTGCGAGCAGGCTGTTGTGGATGCAAGTACGACGAACACTGGCACAGCAAATCTCAGCTTCATAAGAGCCCTTACTCTCGACTCAAGAATGTCGCAAAAGTGACGATAGCTTATTACATGTGTGAGGTTATTGTATGCGATCATGGAAGATCCTCCAAAGCCTTTTCTTTTCCAGTTGGGCTCTGGCTTTTACGGGCTGTCAGACGATTCTGCTCCCTGAGGCGGTGGTGCCAGTGGCACTGCCTTATATTAAAAATTCTGCCAACGAATGTTATTATCTTGATGAATTCATGCCGGTTCCCGATGCGATGGTAACTGGCGAGGCGGGGGCGATGCGCCTGCGTTACTACACTTACAAGCTCGCCAATTACAAGGATTGGGACAAGCGGGAGATTGTTCTCTCTTTTTATTCACGCAATGAAAAATGCTGGTCTCTTTTTGAAGAGTATTACATCGTTCGCTAAAGCCGCTGCTCATGTTCTTCGTGGTTTAAATCCTTCGTTATCTCGCCCATTTGAGATACAATAGAAAAGAACTAAAAAGGAGCGTCCGGTGAGATCTGCGAACGTCGTGCGCCTCGCGCTTGCACTTGGGTCTAGCTGCGTCCTACAAGCCTGTATCACTCTCGAGGCTCCGAAAGCAGTTATCGTTCCACCGCCTCCTGCCTCCCTAGCTCCGCAAAGCCAAGGTAATCATCAGCGGCAGGTCCCCGACCCTCAGGCAGCGGCAAAAGCAGCAGCTTCGGCCGCTGCTTTGGTTGAACAAGCTAATCAGTATGCTCGAGACGGTCTCTATCGTGAGGCTATTTCGGCTTTCAAAAAATATTTGGTAGATAATCCTAAAGATGCGGGTGCTCACCGAACTCTAGGCATTATTTATGTAAAAACTGGGGCTTACAAGCTATCTCTAACTCACTTTCTGGAAGCTCTGCCCAACTTCCCAGATAACTTCGAACTCAATTATTATGTAGCGGAAGCTTACCGTACGCAAAATCGCTATGCAGACGCCATCTACCATTACAAAAGGGCTCTGCAAACCGATCCCAAAAGTATGCCTGCCCTCAAGGCCCTGACTTGGAGCTACTACAGCATCCGCTATTACGCAGAGGCGCTTAAATCATCACGGCAGCTCAAAAAGCTTGAGCCAAATGATTTTCAAGTTTCTATTATTCAAGCCCGCATTATGAATAAAATTGGCATGAATGATAAAGCTCTGACTATTCTCAATAAGGCCGAGGCCCTCTCTACTCCTGACGAAGTCGCCTACCTGTTTAGTGTCAAAGGCGATATCTACTTGGATCAAGGTGAAAGCGAAAAGGCCGAGCAAGCTTACCGTCGAGCACTTCAGGATCAGCCTTTGCTTCCTGGTGCTCTCACCGGCCTAGCTAAAAAAATGTTAAATGAGGATAGAGGTCGCGAACTGGCCATTACTTATCTCGAGCGGGCCGTTCGAGTTAGACCGAGTCATTACGAAGCTTTTTATCTTTTAGGCCGCGCCTATGAGAAGACGGACTCTAAGAAGGCTAATGAGTACTATCGGCAATTCTACAAGGAAGCTTCCTATGACCCACTTTTCCAGCGCGAAGTAGCTCAGCTTCGCAGTAGGTTTTCAGATGATGAAAAGAAAAAGGGTTTGGAAGCTGCTGCCCCCCCAACACGCGCTGAGGATCTCGAAGATCAACTCTGAGTAATCCCGCTTAGAGCAGCTTCATCTCCTCTTTTTGAAAGCTGAGAAGACTGCGCCGAGCATCAAAGAGATTCTTGTAGGAATCGTAGCGGACCTTTAACCGATCGCATTCGCGCCTAGCCTCAAGAAGCTTTTCTAGAAATTCCAAGTATTCGACGTCGGTTTCGGTCAGGCGTTTGAGTTTAGCTTCACTCAAATTACCGTCATCAAGACGTAGCGATATGCGGGCACGGATCGTTGGCTTTAATAGGTCAAAATATTCAGCTTTTTTCTTAGCCTCGACGTACGCTAGACCGACCTTATTGGCAATGTGAACAATCTCCTCGAGACCTAATTTATCCCAGGACTTACCTTCGGGGCTGTGTCCTGTTTTGTCACTGGCAGTCACACTTCTACTCTTTTCTAGGCCTCGCCCAGCGAAGCTTTTTTGATTAAAAACCCGCGTGTCGCTCCAGATTCGCCTACTTTGTCCGGACACTTCAAGTCGAGACCTTAAGAACTTTCAAATTTTTTCCCTTGCTAGGAACCAACGAGCTGAAACTTCATCAAATTTAAGGAAATAATTCCCTTATTTTACTTTATAAAATTTTCTGCTTCAGTTTTTTCTCATCCTTACCGATAGGGAAACAGGTCCTTCGAACCTGCCAATATGGCAATTTCGGCAGAGGTTATTGTTATGGGCGATGTCTCTCTCTTAAGTCCTCGAGACTTTTTTCGCGAACAGATCTGCACAGCAGCATCCGACCTTCGGATGGAGCTGGACGAGCACCTCGAATTTTACCTTGTTAACCTGCTCTGTGAATTTATAAATCCAGCACAGCTTCAGATCGATGAAAGTATGGATGTGCTCGATACACCCCTTGCGCTCATCCTTAAAAAAGCTCTTGAATCCACTCCGAGCACTCAAATTAAGGTCTATAAACGCCTAGGAGATACAAGCCTATACGTTGCGGGATATTTTCAAGATTTCTTTAATCGTCGCACCTACGACGCAGACTATTATATCGCGATGGGAGTTGCCGCCTATGAGAGAACTTCCGTTCTGATGCGGAACCATCGAAACGATGTTCATTTCGCGAGTATTTACGCGGAACTCTCCCAGGAATTCAGAAAGTTGGTAGCCATCATTGGCAACGTCTCTGAATCTATTAGCCCGGCTCGTCCTCGCGACCTGATTTCGACCTTTACCCGTTGGCAGCAAACGCCTTCGGAGAAACTTCGCAAGGAACTTGAAGAGTTAGGCCTGAGTTTACCGCGCACTCTGGCGAAAGACACTCCTTCATGAGTGCTCTGAAGAGCATGATTATTCAGGTTGAAGAGGATCTCGCCCGCTCCTATGGGTTCCGTATCAATACTTCCGCCAGCGACTGCCTCCTACCACCAGAAGCAGCTAGCAGGCTCAAAGCAGGTGAGCGGGCAGCCGTGCTGGTCTACGAAGAAGCTGGTAGCGATGAGCTAGAACTCGGTGTCTATCTGCATCCACAAATTATGGAAGAACTGCAGTCATCTGACTTGTTGCGCAACCTGAAACTTGAAAATCTCGATGTTTTCTGTGTTCTTATTGAGGAGATAAGTCATTTTCATTTAGTTGCCAATCGAGCAATCAAAGGCCAAGGAGTAAGCCGCCTCGAACTCGAGTGGCAAGGAGAGGTGGATAAGGTCCTGCTCGCGGGAAGCTATCTCTTGGCTCAAACGGGTCAATCCTATTTACTTCAGCTAGCTCACCTTATCTTCGATCGATCTCAGTGTTACTCGGCTCAGGTAGCGCTTTACGATGAAGCTCTTTTTTATGCAGCTAGACATTGGTATCAGCTCATCGCCGATCTAAAGTCACATGACGCTAGAGAGCAATTGTGCTTGGCTCGAGATGCTTTTCGCGGCACCTACCACCTCCATTGGTCAGACAAGCTTAGTGCTCTTCAAAGAAGGCGCAAATAATGTAAAACCCTCCGATTTTTGCAAATCAGAGGGCTTAAACAGGAAAAAACTAAGCTACTTTAGGTACGGCTATTGACCGGCTTATAAGTGCGAGCCACAGGACCAGTATAGATCTGCCTTGGGCGACCAATCTTGGTGTCCTTAGATTCCGCCATCTCTTTCCACTGAGCCAACCAACCTGGAAGACGCCCTAGAGCGAACATCACGGTAAACATATTAGTCGGTATATTGAGGGCCTTATATATGATCCCCGAATAGAAATCGACATTAGGGTAGAGCTTGCGTTCGACGAAATAGGGATCCTTAAGAGCTTCTTCCTCAAGACCTTTAGCTAT
Source organism: Oligoflexus sp. (assembly GCA_041736305.1). Lineage (GTDB taxonomy): Bacteria > Bdellovibrionota_B > Oligoflexia > Oligoflexales > Oligoflexaceae > Oligoflexus. Next base: position 62,445 of record JBGSTX010000334.1, read on the forward strand.
GTCTAAGAGAGGGTCTTGAATTTTCAGCTTCTTCAGTACTGCGTCACACGACTGCTTAATAATCCTCGCCCGGGGATCGAAGTTCTTATAAACGCGGTGCCCAAAACCCATCAGACGGAAATTGTCATTTTTATCTTTGGCCTTTTGGATAAACTTTTTATAACCCCCGCCATCGGCCTGAATCTCTTGTAACATTTCAATTACAGCTTGATTCGCACCACCGTGCAAAGGTCCCCAGAGAGCACTCACACCAGCGGCTATAGAGGCATAAAGATTCGCTTTTGACGAGCCAACCAATCGGACCGTCGACGTCGAACAGTTTTGCTCATGGTCGGCATGCAAAATCAAAAGTACGTTGAGTGCTTGGGCGACTTCTGGATCCGGAACTTTTCCATGCATCATCTGCAAGAAATCAGAGCAGTAGTCATATTTTTGGGGCTGAGAGTCGACCAGCGCTTCCTTGCGACCTGCACGATAGGTATACGCCGCAAAGTTTTTAACCTGAGCCATAAGCTGGGCCATGACCGTAGTTGCTTTGGCCTCACTGAGATCTTGGTCGAGATATTCAGGATAGTAAGCTGACATAGCTGCAAGGACGCTGGCCAGTACACCCATGGGATGGGCATCACGAGGAAAAGCCTGAATCATAGACTTCAATTCAGGTTTGCTGGTCGCATGCTCATTGATCTGTCGGTTGAAGTTTTTAATTTGCTCCGCAGTGGGCAGTTCACCGTAGATCAGCAGATAGGCAACTTCCATAAAGTTTGATTTTTCTGCAAGCTCTTCAATGGGGTACCCACGGTAGCGAAGAATGCCTCGTTCACCATCGAGAAAGGTGATGGATGAGGTGCACGCTGCCGTATTCATAAAGCCGTGGTCAAGCGTCACGAGGCCCGTGTCCTGGCGAAGCTTGTTGATATCGAGCGCCAGTTCGCCTTCGCTACCTTCCAAAACCGAAAGTTCGAGGGTCCGATTGTTGTAGATAAGGTCCGCAGAGTTCTTGGTCATGGGCACATGTCTCGCTACTGTCATTGTATTCTCCCGTCACAAATCACAAAGGGCACACGGCCACATCAGAGATATCGGAACGGGATGAATAAAATTAAATGAAATCGAATCCTAGTGAAAAGCCATCTTCAAAACAGGGTGTAATTTATGGCAGCGATCCCTGTCTAAATTTCTCTAACCAGAGCGCACCATCCTTGAGGCCTCTGGACTGTAAATCGATTTGGAGTTTTACCAAACGCTGAGCGCCATCACTTCGTTCCAACAAGTCGCGGGCATCTTCTTCCGCGCGCGGATAGTCACGGGCCTCGAGCGCAATAGCCAAGCGCTCGGTGCGAGCTTCCATATCATCGGGCGCCAGTTCTAGAAGTCGGCTGAGATAGTAGTATTTTTCCTCAATCCTATCTGCAGCCTGAATGGCGCTTTGTAGCCGGTATAGCACGTAGCGAGGTGAACTGCCAACCGCACTACCACCAATCAGAACGAATCCCAGTAGCCCAGCTATCAACCAACCCTGTCGTGGCGCAGCGGGCATCAATCGATTTGCCTTCACGCGAAGCAGGACATAAGCGAAAGTGACACCAACCAGCAAGCCCCCGATGTGAGCTGCATTATCGATCTGCGGTATAATAAATCCAAATAAAATATTCGCAACAACCATTCCCGTATAGGCACCAGTACGTGGTTTGTATCCAGTCATTTGCTTGATGCGGGATTGAATCGTTCTCTCTACATAGAGGCCGCAGCCCAAGAGCCCAAACAAGGCTCCGGATGCACCAACACTGGTTACAAGAGAAGTCAGCGAACTCGCCATCGTTCCACCGAGGCCTGCTAAGAGATAGAGCAGAAGAAAACGGCCTGGCTTTAGCAGATATTCAAGTTGGTAGGCTAAGACGTAAAGGGCCCAGTTATTTAATGCGTAGTGGAGAAAGCCGCCGTGGATGAACATCGGGGTGACAAGGCGCCAGTATTCGCCTTTTGCCAGGAGAATGGGGTCTTTTGCTCCGAAAGCTAGGAGCACATTGAGATCGACGGACAAGAGACCTAGCTGATCAGATTGGAATGCCGTGATAATGTACACGATTGTATTGAGGAGAATAATTCGACCTGACCAGGTACAGACGAGAAAACTCCAACCCTTCGGCTGAGCCACAGGTGGGATAAGGGCTTGGGGAGTGGTTTTGTCGTCGTCTTGTGTCCTATAGTACACAGCATCCTGGGCGTTTATAGAATAAAAAAATCAGCCTGTGGGGCGTGCATATCGAGCCAACGGCTGCCCCGAAAATCTCGGGTTGGGTGCTGACTAGAAAGGAGCCACACAGGAGTGGTGCCATATTCTGGATGAGAAAGGAACAAGAGAACCTGCGTGACCTCCACTTCGCCGCCTTGAGGAGCTTTGATCACTTCTGCCGAAAGACGCACCACCTGTCCTTCTTGCATACTAATATGGATATGATCGCTCTGTAGCATGAGCTCGTCGAAGTGACCCGTCCGTCTTTCACTTTGAAAGCGGATCTTAAAATCAGCCTCCCCTACCTTCTTAATGCTCAGAATCTTGTACCGGCCGCCCACGCGTTCGAGTTGAGCCGTAGAATCAGCAGCAAACGCAGCGAAACTGCTCAAGAGAAGCCAAAGTCCAATGAACCAACGCATAGGGTTTTCCTTTGTCAAACAGATTCAGCTGGTAGAAACGCAAGCAGGGAACCTGCCTCAATCCAGGCTGTCAGGGCTTTAATTTCTTCGTGAAGCGAGCGATCGCAATCCATTGACGGAGATATTTGGCGCACAGCATCGTAAATTCTTTTCAGACTAGGGTTTGGCTCAAGGGGAAGCAGGAGGTCGAGTCCTTGACACGCGCTCAAAAGCTCAATGGCGAGAACATGTGCAATGTTCTTCTGAATACGACGCGCCTTAAGAGCCGCGATTGGGCCCATGCTCACATGGTCTTCCTTGTCGGCCGAGGTTGGTATGCTGTCGACTGATGCAGGATGCGCCAAGATTTTGTTCTCAGAAACCAAAGCTGCAGCCACGACATGGGGAATCATGTAACCGGAGTTGAGGCCGCTCTCTCGCGATAGGAACGCAGGGAGGCCGCTCATGTTTGGATTCGTCAGCTTTTCGATGCGACGCTCGGAAATGCTTCCTATCTCCGCCATGGCGATCCCAAGAAAGTCCATCACAAGTGCCAACGGCTGCCCGTGAAAATTTCCGCCGCTGAGTATCGTGTCTGGGCCGAAGCACAAGGGATTATCAGTCACGCTGTTGAGTTCGATATTTATCTTTTCTTCAACAAAAGCAATTGTATCATGGGTGGCACCATGCACCTGCGGAACACAGCGAAAACTGTAAGGATCCTGCACCCTCGAACAATCTACGTGACTTTCGACAATAGAATCTGGTTCGTTGAAAAGACTACGGATGCGTGCAGCGCTTTGAGCTTGTCCTACATGGGGACGCACGGCGTGAATACGGGCATCAAATGCGCTTAGAGTCCCGCGCAGGGCGTCGAGGCTAAGTGCCGCAATAATGTCTGCGGAGCTGGCGAGTATTTTCGCTTCTTCGACTGCGATGGCAGCCACCGAGCACATGAAGTGGGTGCCATTGATAAGGGACAGCCCTTCTTTTGGCCCGAGCACGTGCGGCTTCAGCTGCGCTTTTTTATAAGCTTCTGCTGCTGACATCACTTCGCCTTTATATCGAACTTGACCTTCTCCCATCAGACCGAGAGCCAGGTGAGCAAGCGGCGCAAGATCACCAGACGCCCCAACACTGCCTTGTGCAGGGATTTGAGGAAGAATATCGTGCTCAATGCAGCGGATGATACTGGATAGGCAATCGAGAGATATACCTGAATGACCTATACTAAAGGTATGGGCTCGGAGAAAGAGCAGGCTCCTCACCAAGTTTGACTCAAGGTAGTCACCGACTCCGCAGGCATGCGAACGGACGAGATTTTCTTGAAGACGAGCCAATTTGTCGTCATCAATTCTCACGTCAGCAAGGTAGCCAAAACCCGTATTGATGCCGTAATACGTCCGCCCTGACAGCAGAGCTGCTTCAACCTGCTGCCGAAATTCTGTGACCCGCTGGCGACTGCGCGCCGAGAGTTCGAAATCCCAAAGTCCTCGCACAGCCTGTTGATAAAGTACGGCGGTACTTAGACGATCTTCTCCCAACTTGAACGGCATAGAATTAACCCCTGAGAACCTGAAGAGCCTGCTCGCGACTGGCTGCTCCGTAGAAAAATGTTCCTGCGACTAGTAGGTTGGCCCCAGCTTCGACAACAAGGGGAGCCGTTTCAGCGTTGATACCGCCGTCGACTTCCAGCAGGACTTCTCGGCTTCGTCCTTCACGTTCGAGCATGGACTTTACTTGCCTTATTCGAGCGACACTGGCGGGTATAAAACTTTGGCCACCGAAGCCAGGATTGACTGACATTATATTTATCAGATCCACATACGGAAGAAGAGGCTCAAGCGCCGTGAGTGGCGTCCCGGGATTGATCGCAACGCCAGCCTTGGCTCCATTTTCTTTGATCACGTGAATCAGCCGATGGCTATGAACTGCCGATTCTATTGGAAAGACGAGAATATCGGCTCCGGCAGCGACGTAATCCAGCGCAACCTGGTCGGGGTTGGAGACCATGATGTGCACGTCCAGCGGAATCTTCGAAATAGTCTTGATGGCTCGGATCAAAGGCAGACCGTAGGAAAGATTGGGAACAAAATGCCCATCCATAACATCGACATGATGAAAATCGACACCGACTGCTTCTGCAGCCAGGAGCTCTTCTTCAAAGCGCAAAGGATTAGCAGCCAGAAGTGAAGGGGCCACCAAGACCTTAGGCTTCATTCTCGACTCCCTCAGTCAAGCGATGCCGCTTGAGGACCTTCTTTTTTACAAGCCCGGCTTTGAGGCGACTCATCCGTACCGTGAATACGATGCCATCGATATGGTCAATTTCATGCTGAAGGCAAACAGCGAAGAGACCGTTTGCGTGAACCTCGAAGGTTGTGCCTTCTTCATTTTGCGCGCGAATCCATACTTCAGAGGCCCTATCGACGAACTCATAGATTTCAGGAAAACTGAGACAGCCTTCCTGCCACTTGATCTTGCCTTCCTTTTTGATGATGAGCGGATTAACAAAGGTCCAGCGCTTATCATGCCAGTCTTCCTTTGTTTCAGCTTCGGCAGGGTCCCTGCTTTCAGACCAAGGAATCAGTATAGTCAAGACGCGCTTAGCAACTCCGACCTGATTCGCAGCAAGGCCAATGCCTCCGGCCGCATCCATAGTATCGTGCATATCCTGAACAAAAGACTTAAATTCTTCATTAAATTCAGTAACTTCTGTCGACTTTGTCTCCAGCACCTTTGCCGGCCACTCGACTACTTTCAAAATTGCCATCTTACTTCAAGCTCCTGCTGACCAGGGTGTCAAGGGAAGGGGGCCTTCCTCTAAAGGTTGCAAGCATACACATAGCAGCAAGGACGGATGGTGGTCCAGAGTCTTTAAGTCGTAGCTGGATTTACTAAAAAACTCTAAGCTCTGTAATTATTAACTATTTAAAAATCATCAGAAGGTTTGTACGCCCTTATCCCCTTCCTTATCTGCCAATGCAGAGCGTACCATGACTTTTAGATCTTCCCAGGCACCGTTTGCCTGTTGATCCAGAAAGCTCACAAAGTTGTTTTCTACCAGAAGGCCGTGGGCATGATCAAAGAGGAGCTGACCACGCAGCGGAACAGAAAGAATAAAAACCCAGACAGCACCGATAGCTAAAGACTTCGCCAAGCTCTTTACAAAATTTTTCATCGATCCCCCAAAAAATGAAACGCCCCAGAGGGCGAGCCTCCAGAGCGACGGTTCTAGTATTGCACTATTCGGTATACTAGCTAGCCAAACTCTTGTTGTCTCCCACTGTTGCTAATGGATCGAGTGGTACTTCGAGAATTTCAGTTTGGCCGAAGAGGACGTCGTAGACTTCATTATACTCCCTAACAAAATGGACCTTCAAGGCACGGCGCATAGTCTGCGGTAGCTCTAGGTAGAGAGCGCGGTTTTTTTCTGGAATCACAACTTCGTCTATACCTTCGCGTAGGGCTGCTAAAAGCTTTTCTTTCAAACCGCCAATGGGTAGGACTTTGCCGTGGATAGTGATTTCCCCGGTCATCGCTACCCGCTTGGGAGCTTGTTTGAGAAGTGCTGAACAAATCGCGGTAGCCATAGCGATACCGGCTGAAGGCCCGTCTTTCGGAACGGCTCCGGCTGGGACATGGATATGCAGCTCGTTAAATTCGAAGCGATCCGAACTAAGGTTGAAGTCATCCATCTTGGAGCGGACATAGCTCAGAGCAGCTTGCGCGGACTCCTTCATGACTTCACCCAGCTTACCGGTCAGGACGAGCTGATGCTTGCCAGTTGGGATCAAGGTACACTCAATGGCCATAACTTCGCCGCCATGCTGAGTATAGGCCAACCCCAAAGAGACTCCGATGTGAGGGTCCTTGTGGAAAAAGTTGTTGTCGAAACGCTCAGCACCCAGGTGCTTTTGAATGTGAGTGGGGGTAAGCTTGATGACACTGCGCTTGTTGTCAGGAGTTACCTCGTCCTGCTCGGCATACATGCGGGCAATTTTGCGACAGACCGAAGCGATTTTCTTCTCCAGGCTTCGCAGACCGCTTTCGCGGGTATAGCCGTTGATGATCGCCGCTACGCAACTCTTGGTGAAAGACACTTCCTCGGCGTTGAGACCCGCCTCTTTCAGTTGCTTAGGGATCAAATACTGATTGGCAATAGCCAGCTTTTCCTCTTCCGAATAACCCGATACTTCAATAACTTCCAGGCGATCTCGAAGAGGAGCTGGTATGGTCTCAAGAGTATTGGCGTTGGCGATGAACATAACATCAGAAAGATCAAAGGGTATCCCGAGGTAATGGTCGACGAAGTTCTTGTTCTGCTCCGGATCAAGAACTTCCAGCAGGGCCGACGATGGATCACCGCGATGATCAGACGAAAGCTTATCAATTTCATCGAGCATGAGAACTGGATTTATAGCTCCGCAGTTTTTCATAGCTGTGATGATACGGCCCGGGAAAGCTCCAACGTAGGTCTTACGATGACCGCGAATATCGGCTTCGTCGCGGACGCCACCGAGGGATATGCGAGCAAACTCGCGACCGAGCGATTTAGCGATCGATTTGCCTAGACTCGTTTTGCCGACGCCTGGAGGTCCTACGAAGCAAATAATTGGGCTCTTTGCCTGAGGGTTTAACTTTTTAACCGCTAAGTATTCGATGACCCTATCTTTTACCTGATCGAGTCCAAAATGATCATGGTCGAGAATTGCCTTAGCTTTGTGAAGGTCAAGGCAGTCACTGGAACGCTTGTTCCAAGGTAGGGCGAGTATAGTTTCGATGTGAGTGCGCGTCAGGGCCGCTTCGCTCGTATCTTGATGCATTCTTTCCAGGCGCTTGATCTGGCGAGCAAGTTCCTCCTTGGCTTCTTTATTGAGCTCGAGAGTCTCAAGTTTCTGCCAGTACTGATCAATTTCATCTTTCCCATCCGAATCACCAAGCTCAGACTTGATCACTCGCATTTGCTCGCGCAGGTAGTGTTCGCGCTGCATACGACCGATTTCATCCTTGGCGTGCGATTGGATGCGCACCTGCATCTGGAAAACTTCGATCTCTCTTGAAAGGCAAGCATAGACCTTCTTCAAACGATCCAGGGGCTGGTGAACAGCCAGGATGTTTTGAGCTTCTTGCACCTTAAGCCCAAGATTAGAGGCTACGAGGTCGGCGAGCCTGCCTGGTTCGTTGACGTCTTCGAGTATCATGAGGATGTCAGGAGACAAGACTTTACCTAACGTGACGACCTTCTCTAGGCTTTCACGTACCGAACGAATTAAAGCTTCTATTTCGCTGGTATTGTTGGCTATTTTAACTTCCTGTATCGTCTGCACAACGACGTTTGGATAAGGCTCGCTCTGAACCAGTTCGCGAACAATAGCCTTGTGAAGACCTTGTACCAAAACTTTCATTCGGCCATCAGGCAACTTGCGAGTACGCATGATAGAACAGACGGTCCCAATGTCATAAACATCGAAAGGCGGCTCGAGATGTGATTCGAGACCTTCGCCTTCATGTCCAACCACCTTAAAGGCGGAGAGGAATATTTTTCTCTGCTTGGCGAGCGCGCTTTCAACCGCATTCACGCAGAGATCCTCGTTTATGAACACAGGAACAATCATGTTGGGAAAGACCACGATATCCTTGAGAGGCAGCAGTGGCATTTCACTGTTGACAACTGCAAGCTTACCCTGATTGGATTCCGACATTCTTGACTCCCACTTATAAAAGGAATTCAGCTATTATTCATTCCAAGTCATTTTTCGGCTTCCGCGTCGCAAACCTTAGCAAGCGGCTCGATTATGCTTAGAACTTAGAGACCAGAGCTAAGATAAATTCAGTCTTTTACATGAATGATGATGCAGAGATCACCGATCTTCTCGTCGACTTGGTCGCCTAGCCCATGCACTACGATGACTTCCGGAAGAGCATCCGTGGGCTCTAGAACCAACTCGTGCGCTATCTTCTCTCTTTTATCTATCTGCGTGTCGCCAGTGGTCTGTTTAATGCTGCGGGAAAGGCGAATCATCAATCTAATGGGAAGTTGAAGCTGAGCTCGGGAAATCGTGACAGGATATTGTAAGTCGAGCTTGCTGTGGTGCTGGCACCAGTGTTCGAATGAGATTTCTTCTACTCGAACTGAGGCACAAAAGGCCTTTAGGGTTTCGTCGTCATGGGTGCAGGAGGGGCCAGGAGGAGAATCGCCAGTGGGTTTCTTGGAAGATATCCCGGACCGACGATTCTTATCCACTTTAACCGATCTCTGCTTGACCAGAGGTCTTCGGAACAAAAACGCTTACCATTGACGGTCGCACCAAGCGTCCGTTAAGGGTATAACCCTTTTGGTATTGATCTTTGACCGTCTCGCCTTGCACTTCGTCACTCTCTACGCGCTGGATGGCTTGATGGAGGTTGGGGTCAAACTCCTTACCCTCTGCCTCGATAAGCTTCAGTCCATGATTTTCCAAGATTTGCAAAAACTGTCGGTGCACCATGCGCACGCCTTCGATTATGGGGTCGCTTACCCCCGAAGCTGTGACTTGGACGGCTTTTTCAAAACTGTCTAGCACGGGAAGCATGTCCTGCAGGAGTTTCTCTGAAGCATACTTGAGGAGATCAGCCCGCTCTCGCTCCTGGCGCTTGCGCATGTTCTCCATATCGGCTAGATTCCGCAGGTACCGGTCTTTGTAGTCCTGAACCTCTTCTTCCATTTCTCGGAGACGTTCTTCGAAATTCACCTGACCGTTGCTTTCAGATTTATCTGCTGCCATTTTCGCCTGGTTACCGCTTGCCTCAACAAAAGGCTGCGGTTCTTGATGATTGAAATTTTCTTTTTGTGTATCCACATTCATACGAGGGTTCACTCGCTCCTTGCTTGCATTGATCCGGAGTAATTTTTACAACGCAAGCTTTTCAACTGCAAGACCTTGTGGCTCCTCGGGAAGCTTAAGAAAATCAATCTAACCCAATTTGTTTGGCGCATTAACTGTTATTCTGGCGCCCTATTTAAATGTTAAGGGGAATTAAGAGGGATGGAAAGTGGGCAAGCCTTGCCTGCCGCCCCTGGTCAGGTATCCAGGGTTGGTGATTGACAGCTTGGAACTGCATGCGTTAAATCTTTCTCACTTAAAAATGCAATGGTTCTCGATCTATGACCGAGATCTTGCACATCCTTTCCGCCCATATTGGATCTGAGCTGCCGATGGATACGAACGTAGATCAATTGCCCTCGGAACCTATGTCAGGCTCGAATTTGGCGGCTGCTGCCCTTTCGGCTGAGACAGCTAAACGGCTATCTAATCTCGCAAGACGCGGTATACACATCGATGATGCCGACCTGATCACTCGCCTCGATCAGTACTCGATAGAGGATGTGGTCGAGCTGAAAATCTCACGCTTCTTTGATCAAATTGGTACATTTTATCCAGAAAATGTTTATGATTTGATTATGTCCAAAGTCGAAAAGCCACTGCTCGTGCAAATTTTGCGCAGGGTGGGTGGGAACCAGGTTCAGGCCGCAAAGATACTTGGCATTAATCGCAATACTCTGAGAAAAAAGATCAAACAATACGGCTTATAAATATCGACTTAAGAAAGTCGATAAAGGCGTCACTCATTCATCAAGGTCGCTCACAGAACCTTCTTGGAAGAGATTCTGAAAAGAGACATACTGCGG
>JBGSTX010000292.1:0-4901 GCA_041736305.1 Oligoflexus sp.
GTTCTGGGCGCGACTAACCCTTAGCAACCCAAGCGATGAATCCATCCAACTCTGGCTAGAAAGCCGAGCGACCGTCATCGATCGAGTTTCGCTTTTTGCAGCGGATGCCACAGGTCGATATTCAGCAAGGCATCAGGGCGATCGGCTTGATTTCAGTGAAAGGGAACTAGCCTTTCGTATGCCTGCTTTTTCCCTAGTCGTTGCTCCTGGCACCCACACCTATTACATCCGAACGACCACGAATGGTTCGAATATGCTGCTCCTTTACCTTTGGAAGCCAAAGGCATTTGATAGTCACCGATGGCTGGATAGTGCTTTGCTGATGGGTATGCTCGGGGTCCTTGCCGCAATGTTCGTCTACAATAGTTTTCTCGCACTCTCTCTACGCAGTCGAACCTATTATTCCTACACGATCTTTGTCTTTTTTATGATGAGCATGCAATTTTGTATGATGGGAATGCCTGGTATGTTCTTCGAGCCAAGGGCAGCGGAGTGGCTCATGAACGATGGCTTTCTCTATATTGCAAACCTAGTAGGGATAGGGGCCATCCAGGTGACCTCGTCGTTCTTGAATATGCAAGAATTCATGCCTCGTTGGCATAAATTCTGTAAGGTCCTTCTGCTCATGCCGCTGGGCTGCATGATCTTGGGTCTTTTTGTGTCGTTTAACACCTTCGTCTCGCTGTCATCTAATCTAGGCGGCGTCTACTGTTTGGCCTTGATTACAGTTACAGTAGTAGCTGTTCTTCGTGGCTATAAGCCGGCCCGTTTCTACTGCCTCGCTTGGCTATTTATCCTGGGAGCCACCGTAATCAATACGCTCCACTATCAAGGCATCTTTCATCCTTCGTTTATTATTCAATTCAATACGCTACCGGGAGCAGTGCTCGAAGGTCTGCTGATGTCCCTCGCGCTGGCAGATAGGGTTAATTTCATCCGGGATAAGGCAGAAAAAACGATACTGAATCTCAACAGTGAGTTATCGCAGAACGTCGAGAAGATTGAAAAAATTGTCGAAGAACGGACGCAAACTATAAGTGTCATTCTGAATCATGTGACCAGTGGGCTGCTCATCGTTGACCGATCCGGTGCTGTGCTCGGCGGCTATTCGCAATCATGCCACGAACTGCTCAATCAGGAACTGATTCAGGGCGAGCCATTGGGGAGACTCTTGGGCCTGCAAGAGATCGAGCTCGTTCAATTTGGTCTGGCCATGGATCAAGTGTTTGCTGAACTCATGCCTTTGGATGTCTGTCTCAGTCAGTTGCCGAAATTGGTAGCGAAGAAAGGTAAAGTACTGCAGCTCGGGGCGAATGCTGTACGTTCCCCAGAGGGTGCCTTGCATCAAGTGCTTTTTACCATACAAGACGTTACAGAGTTGCATCGTCGGCAAGCGGAATCAAGACGCAACCGTTTGCTGATTCGTATTCTTGGAGATATAGGGGCATTCCGTCACTTTATTGGCACAAGCTTTGCGATGATACAAAAGTTAAAAAATCCCTTAGACCAGCAAGCCCTCAAGTTTCATTTGCATACGCTCAAGGGCAATAGCCAAGTCTTCAGGCTCGGCCGCGTGGCGCGGACGATCCATGCAGTCGAAGAGCACAAAAACATAGCCTTTTCGCATATCCTGACCATCGAAAAGGAGTTGGAGAAATTTCTCAATACCAATGAAAAACTATTAAAAGTTTCTTGGGGACCACAAAAAGAAAATCTGCTCGTGTCCCACAATAAAGCCATTGAATTGGAGCGAATAGTTGAATCTATGGGTGATAGTCCGCCTGCTTCAAAGATCCAGCAATGGATCCATGAGATCAAACAGCCATCGATCGAAGGTCTTGTCAAGCCGATGGTAGCCAGCTGTCAAATGACCGCTCGACGGCTTGGAAAGACCGTTGATTTTAAGGTGGACTGCGGTCATTTGCTGACTTTTAGTGAGCAGGAAACCACGATTATTGAGGCGCTGATTCATTTCTTAAGGAACGCTGTGGTGCATGGGATAGAGTTCGATCGAGAAAAAATTGGTAAGCCTAAGAGTGGCCTTATAGAACTGAGTTTTACCGACAAGGGTGGTAGCTTGCATGTTCACTGTCGCGATGATGGCCAAGGCTTTAGACGCAAGGATTGGGAAGCAGCAGCCCAACGCCAACTTTCGCTCAGTGCCGCTTCCGCAGCCGCTATGAGTCTTCAAGATCTAGTCTTTGGAGTCGCCCAAAGTGGTTTTTCAACCGGCCTTGAACTGAGTCTGGATGCAGGGCGTGGGATCGGACTCGGGGGCTTGGTGAAGCTGGTGCAGGATTACGGAGGACGGCTTGTTTTATTGAGCGAAGAAGGGCAAGGGAGTTCCTTTGATATCTGGCTACCTCGAGAGGACGAATTAAATAATGCTCCCTTAACCAGCGCATTTTCAGCCTAAGCAATGTCATCCCCAGGCCCACGCAGTGGGCCGTAGGGGATCTCTCTTCTCAATGAGCCGATAGCAGTTGCCCGACACGGCCGAAGGCCGCTGGGCATGACTGCTTCGTCATCCCCAGGCCCACGCAGTGGGCCGTCGGGGATCCCTCTTCTCTATCAGCAGTTAACAGTTACCCGACGCGGCCGAAGGCCGCTGGGCATGACCATAGCTTATCGACTCCTGCTAACGATCCTTGTTTGACCGACAGAACCTAAAAATAAAAGGATTGAAGAATGCATGGGATCCCCTTATCCATAAAGGTAGATTGCAACAATGTATAACTACGCATGAGGATCGATATGAAAGGTGAAGCCAAAGTCATTGAGGCTCTAAATGATGTCCTGACAGGCGAGCTGACTGCCATTAACCAGTACTTTTTACACGCCAGAATGTGCAAGGATTGGGGATATGATCGGATTGCTGACAAGGTTCGTCATGAATCTATCGATGAGATGAAGCATGCTGAGAAGCTTATGGACCGCATCCTCTTTCTCGAAGGCGTGCCCAACGTGCAGAGGCTGCTGAAAATTAATATTGGGGAAACTGTTAAGGAACAGTTTGAGAGCGATTTGAAGGTAGAATACGATGCCGTCGAACGTCTCAAAAAAGCCATCCAGGTCTGCATAGACCTGCGTGATCATACCTCACGCGAAGTCTTTGAGCACATTTTAGAAGATGAAGAGCAGCATATTGACTGGTTGGAAACCCAGCTTCGGCTGATCCAGGAACTCACAGCCGTGAATTATCTGTCCCAGCAAATGCGTCAAGAGTCTTGAGCTCCGCCGGCGCCATTTTCTTGGAGTGATTTCTTAAGATCTGGGATGCAGGCACCGCAGCAGCTGCCCGCTTGGCAATGATTTTGGAGCTGCCGAAGGGTGTCGCAGCCCTGTTCTTTGAGTTGTTCGATGGCTCTATGATTGACGCCGAAGCAGAGGCAAACGATCATGGGTCTTTCCTCCAAATTATAACCACTCTTCGGTATTTATTGTATAGATATTGAGAGTTATTTTCAATATCATTTAACTCTCGGAAAACTCACACCTATTCGGCATAGCTTTGCCAGCATTTCCATTCGAATCAAAGAGTCTTAAGAAAATCAATGAGTTGAGATCTTTGCGCTTTGTTCATGGATTGATAGGCTTTTTTGGATTTTTCGCCTTCACCTCCATGCCAGAGAATCGCTTCTTCCAAGGTCCGCGCTCGTCCATCATGCAGAAAGCTGCTCTGGGGAAGAATCGTCGCGGTCAGTCCAATTCCCCAAAGAGGTGGCGTTCGCCATTCGGTCCCGGATGCTTCGAAATCAGGTCGATGGTCCGCGAGTCCTTCCCCCATATCGTGCAAAAGGAGATCCGTGTAGGCGGCAAATGTCTGATTTCGCAGTGCGGCTATTGTCGGGGTTTCATCCGTGCTCAGGCTAGGCGTATGACAGGAAGCGCAGCCAAGCGAGGAAAACAGACTTTCTCCCTCTACGGCCGAAGCGCTCGCGCCGCGCCAACGATCGGGCACAGCCAGAGTCTGCGTGTAATAGGCAGTCTTCCGCACCGTTTCCAGATCGATTTCGATACTGCCGTCTGCCTCTGGCGACAGAGGATTTTTCACGCCCATATCTTCAGAAAAAGCATTCCCCGTCTGAACGAGAAGGCTTGGAGCAGAGGCTTTCCAACCAAAACGTCCGATAGCGACTGTGCCTGAAATAGGATCCCAGACGCGATTGAGTCGACCCGAAATACCATCGCCATTCTTGTCGTAAGGATCTTCCAAATCTAACAGCGTTTGTTCCGCAACGGCTTCCAGCAATCCCAGCCCCACCACGGGAGGAGTTTGACGAATGGATCGGAGGACCGCTGGGTCATCCATCTTGGCGATCTGCTCGGCCTTTCCTGAATAACTCAAGATCGGCTTGCGAAGTGTCACGGAGCTGCCGTCGGGGAACTTCTCATTGAGTTCTTCCCAGCTCAGGCTGAGGGTGATCTCTGCTTCGTAACCAAAGACGGCGTGATTCTGAATCTGCCCGCCAAAACCTGGCACAGGATACGGTCCGTTGCCAGGAACTTGGGTTCCCTTGGCTTCGGGATAACGATCCAGAGCTAGAGGATCCAGGCTGACTCGGACCAAAATTGGTGAACGAAGCGTGCCCGTTTCACCAAGCACGGCCATGCCACGACCATTGCGAACATGGCAGCCTCGGCAGCTGCTGTTGTTGAACACCGGCCCCAATCCTGGTCGCACCGGTGAAGGAGCCATCACGTATTCTCCTTCAAAGAGAATATCGCCTTCGCCGTGCAGGGCGAATTCTTCACTGTTGAGGTTCGTCGCCGGTGCGGTGAAGGCGCCCGATGTCCGATTCTTTATAGTCGTCTCGCCGCCCGAGAAAATAATCAAAGGCTCTGTCGTGGCTTGGCTATCCCGGTCTTGACTGGGACTGCAGGCCACAGTGAAACACATC
>JBGSTX010000367.1:0-6461 GCA_041736305.1 Oligoflexus sp.
CTCAGCTTATCGAGCAATTTTTTGCGTGACGTGGCTTGTTTTGACTTCGATGCGTTAGCCGAAAAACGTTCGACGAAAGATTTGAGTTCCTTCATCTTGTCGTCGGTCTTCTTATTCTGATCCTGCCGCTGTTTTAGAGCCAACTGGCTCGCTTCATACCAAAAGGTGTAATTGCCGGTATAAACGGAGATCTGACTGAAGTCGAGATCGGCGATGTGGGTCGAAACTTTGTCAAGAAAATGCCGATCGTGAGATACCACGACTACGGTGCCTTTGAACTCGCAGAGAAACTCCTCGAGCCACATAATAGAATCGATGTCGAGATTGTTGGTAGGTTCATCGAGAAGTAGAATATCAGGGTCGCCAAACAGAGCCTGGGCAAGCAGCACCCGAACCTTCAGGCCGGCTTCTAGTTCCCGCATTTTCATGCCGTGCAGTTCGGTTTTTACGCCTAGAGCTTCTAGCATGCTGCTGGCCTGACTTTCAGCGTCCCATCCGCCGAGGTCCGCGAAAATTCCTTCGAGTTCGGCAGCCCTCAGACCGTCGGCGTCGGAGAACTCGGCTTTGCTGTAGAGTTCATCTTTCTCACGAATGGCATCATAGAGGGGACGATTTCCCATAAGGACCGTCTCAAGTACCGCATTATCCTCAAATTCGAACTGATTCTGCTTCAGCACCGCTAGACGCTGACCCGGCGCGATAAGAACTTCGCCGCGATCTGGTTTAATTTCGCCGGACAGTATCTTGAGGAAGGTCGACTTTCCCGCACCATTTGCTCCAATAAGGCCATAACAATTGCCGGGAAGGAATTTGATGCTAACGTCTTGAAAGAGAAATCGCTGGCTGAAGGCCAGACTAACTTTGTTAGTGCTGATCATAAGTCTATTTCCACATACTGGCCAAAAAGGCATTGTAAAATACTTGGGAAGGGCTGAGCGAAACGGCCCTAATCTAATATAGTCAGAAAGGACTGGCCAGCAGAATTCAGCCGGCCTGACCTTCTTTGTATTGGTCTAGCTCGAGATAGACCGAACTGAATCCAAGGTTGGCTTCGATTTTTACGATAGGTCGAGTCGGCCTATCGACCGAGATCCAGACATAGAGATCGCCTTTCTTCTGCAAGTCCTGCCCTAGATACGTCTCAATTTTCAGCTTTT
This sequence comes from Oligoflexus sp., assembly GCA_041736305.1. GTDB lineage: Bacteria > Bdellovibrionota_B > Oligoflexia > Oligoflexales > Oligoflexaceae > Oligoflexus. Next base: position 1,158 of record JBGSTX010000367.1, read on the forward strand.
GGGACCTGAACTTTCCAAGAGAGGTTTCCACTGTTTCAGTTTTTAAAGGAGTCGCCCGAAGAGTCCAGTTTTTCTTGGACGTATAAAGGGCGAAACTTTCTGGCTTCTCACTTTCAAACCTATAGCTTCGCAGTCGGTAAAAAGCACTCAGAGCGTCGACAGCTCCCGGCTCAAGGAAAAATTCTTCAGTCTTTTCAACATTCTTTTTATGGTTGATACTGCGCTCCTGCGCCTTGCAGCTGACATGGTCAAAACTGGTCCAATTTTCGGTTTTGAAGCGCCTCACAAAAGGCTTTTCTTCATCCTGATCAAGATAGAAGTGGGTGACAGCTTGATCCCAGGGTCGCGTTAAGACTCTGATTTTGTCGCGAGCAATGAAGATCAATTTGAACCAATCACCGGTGTATGCCTCTGCCTCGAAAACGCGATGCCAGTAGCTCTTTTTTTGAATCTGCCCTTTTTCGTCTTGCACGGAAATCTCTGAACGGACTGGCGCCAGAACCCGCAAATATCCATAGCCGACATGAACTCGCAGCAAGCCATATTTCAGCGTGTAGCGAGCTTCTTCGCCGGCTTGAAAGGGAACCGCTGTATATACTTGATCTCGGACCAGCTCTAATGATGGAGCCTGGGCGGCTTTGCACGTAGGTGGTGCTTCGGCTACTGACTTGTTTTCGGCTTCGAGTTGGCTACCCATTGACAAGGCGTAGCTTAAACCGGCGAGAATCTGCATTTTTTTGAGCTCCACTTTCTTTATTTTCCCTTCTCTTCCTGCTTGTCCACGCTGAGTTGCTCAGAATTTTGACATTTCTCAGCTTCCTGTCACAACCCAATAAATATAAGTCCAGGCAATTACCTCAAATTTCGATTGGATCACCCATTGCTATATAAGTTGCGGTTGTTCCTGCTGTACCTGCTGTGTTGTTGAGGATGTGGAAGTGCTTATTGATGTTGCTGTAGCTGCAGTGGTTCGAAGAAAGGTTGCATTTAGTTTAAAAAAGGCTCTGCTATCATTGCTTTCTATCAGCGCCTTAAGTTCACCGCTTATGGCAGGTGAAGGGGCTGAAGCTGGGAAAGATGAGGAAAGTTCGCCAAATTTAGCCCTGCGTTACCAGGAAATGAATGTGAAGAACGAGGACTACTACTTAAACTTGAACAATCCTTATCGTGACGACAACCCGAGCCAGGGATCTCACCTGCTCAAGCAAACCGGATATTCCGTTATCGCTGGACTCGGAGTGATGGTCTACCTATGGAACCAGCCGACTTCGTTTACGAACTGGGACAAGCGTGATAAGAGCAACATGCAAGACCGTTATCTCAGAAATATCCAGACTCGGCCACGCTTTGACGATGACGATCCTGTCACCAACTACATTGGTCATCCCTATGCGGGCGCTTCTTACTACGTGATGGCTCGTCAGAATGCCTTCAACTGGTACCAGTCTTTTGGCTACAGCGTCCTGATGTCTACTTTCTTTTGGGAGTATGGCCTCGAGGCTTACGCTGAGGTTCCTTCGAGCCAGGATTTGATCATAACTCCTGTATTAGGCTCGGTATTTGGTGAAGGCATGCATCAGCTCAAGCAGATGATCAAACGTAACGACAACCAGCTTCTCGGCTCACCGACTCTTGGCAGAGTCGGTATGTGGCTCCTTGACCCATTAGGTCATGTCACGCAAAGTTTTTCCGATCTTGCAGACAGTACCTATCAAACTTTTTTCACTCTGCAGACGGTTTCGCAAGGAAGTAAGGGTACGGTGTCTAGGCAACCCATAGAGTTAACTTATGCAACTTTGGTTTTACAAAATGATTTCTAAGCTCAGCTTTTTAGCTGTAGTTCTCGCTGCGCAGGCGGTTTTCCAGATCATGCTACCTCATGCTGCAAAAGCTGAAGGCATGGCGGAAAAATCTTCCTTTCGCAAGGCGCGACCGCTGCTAATCCCTGGCGAAAGTCCCCATCTCTACTTAGTACCAGAAGGATTGAGCTTAAATCCTTTTGTGAACGACATGTGGGGTGACACCGATAAGTTGCTGACCGGCGGGGCCAATCTACGACATCTGACAGATGCTTGGGGAGGTAGCTTACATAGCTCGCTCAACTGGCGCTTTTTCGTACCTGACAATGAACCGAAGCATGGACGTGCAAAACTAGATCCCGCTCCTGGCCACTATGCAGACTGGCTATCGTTGCAGAGCTCTTGGGCACGGACTTTCGAAATAAAAGAAGAGCTTTTCAAGCTACAGCTCACCGGTGGCCTTGCCCATATTGGCGAGCATGGGGCTGCGGAAGTGCATTCGCTTCTTCACAGTCTCGTCGGTGCAGACAAGAAAAACCTCAGCTATGAGGACCAGCCCACAGGTTATAATACCGAATATGGGGCAGAATTTGCTTGGATTCCAAGCCTCCTCGAGCAAGGGCTACTACAGGTTGAGCAACAGCTTGCCATTGGTGAAAGCCGTTACAAGGTTCTATCGGAACGCTGGGTAAGTTGGAACGGTATCTACCACGATCCACAAACATGGACCTACGGCCTCGAGCTTCGCTATATCAATCAGTTTTCCAGTGAAACCTTTCAGGACTATCTCGAATATCGTCACGAACTGACTTTTGGAATCAGGTTTAGTGAATACTATTCGCCTAACATCCTCTATGTCTCACCTTATGTTAAAGGCGACAATTACGGGCAGATCTACATAAGTCTATTTTCGTTCAATATCCCGCTCTGAAAACTCTCTGTCACTTGCCTTAAATTTCGACATTCGTCTCGATTCCTATTCCATTATTTCCGGCACTTATAGGCGGCACCTGCCTTGCAGTAATGATTGCGGCGACTTCTTCTTTACTTGATGCTGCTGCTGGGTTGTAGAAAATGTGGAAGCTGTTTGGGACTGTTGTCATCGCGCTATTCTCTTGGACTTCATGCCTCTTGGCTGAGGAAGCCAATCCTTCTCATTTCAAGATTGCCCAGCCCCCAGGCGCAATCGGTGAGACTGGAAATCTATTCCTTATCGATGAAGGTCTATACGCGCGACCTCTCTACAATGATATTTTTGGAGGTACCGATAAATATTTATCGGGGGCATTGCAGCTGGGCTGGATGTTCGTTGGGGAAGATCAAAGCCTTTCCCTGGACTATTCCTGGCGCTTTCTCACTCCCGACGACAGCCCAGGACCAGACGGCAAGGTGCCCGCTGTACGTCCTGGTCGTTATGCTGACTGGATGGGAATCGAGGCCTCTTATGCACGCGTCCTTCACGACGTTTTTTCGCAAACGATACGGTTCCAGTACACTTTAGGTATGAGCCACATCGGATCACATGGTGCTCGGGAAGTTCATCGGGGAATCCACGAATTCACTGGATCTTCCTTAGAGGGTCTCGAGTACTCCAACCAACCCAAAGGTTCGGACGTCAGCCGTGGGCTAGAGTTAGCTCTCTACGGGCAGAATGATTTGATCTACTCACTTGGAGGCTACGCGAATAAGTTTATGCACGAAGGTTATTTTAAGCTCAACCATGTGCGGCGTACGAAGGATAGTCTGCAATGGGGATCTGAGGCTAAGTTTGTAAGGCAGTTTCTCAGTGATGCCTACGCCGATCCAAGAGACTGGCGCTTTGAACTGAGCACGGGATTTCGCTGGGGCTGGTATCGACCTTCTATTAAATATATTTCGCCCTTTTTGAGGAGCGACAAGGTATCTCAGGTCTACTTCGATCCATTGGCTGTTTTTATTGAATACTGATTTGGGTCGGCTGTCGGAGCAAAATCATGGGGCCAGTAGCGGCCCCGGAACTTTACCAGAATTTTTTGTGTGCTTCAGTCCCCAGCCCTAAGAGTGGAAAGTCGAGAAGAAAGCTGGTCTTCGTTGGTGCTAACTTAGCATGAAAGAAGTTGTCGAGGCTTTCATAGCTTATATACCCGTTATCGACACCACCTAGATAGGCAAAGATAAGTGCAACTTCCGTCTCATCCCGGCTATCTGGGACCAGTGTTTGCTTCGCGTCATCAACTTTGTTAAAAGGGTTGATACCCTTTGTCTTGTAGATCTTGTAGTCGCGGCGACAGGCTTCTTTCTTAACTGTAACCAGATCTTCGACCGTGATTTTCCCGCTATTTTTATCGGCCAGCTCCTTGAATCGCTTCATAGTCGTGATTCGCACCTGCTCATTCACAGTCTCATCGCCGAATTGAAAAGTGTAGCCGCAGTCGTGCGAGGCGCGATCTTTCGATGTATCATTATAGGTCGAGCGAGGAGGCGCCGCAAAAAGCTTACCTATATCGACCTGTGGCGGCGTAAAGGTATTCTGATTCTTAGCCACAGATTGAGCGACAGCGACACAAGCCGAACCCTCACAACCTATTTCATCAGTGACGGCCTTTAAGTGGGCTAGAGTTACAGGCGCTACGGCTCCCTTGCCCGCTTCTGTCTTCAGATTAGCCTCAATTTCCTTATCACTCAGGCCTGTCCGCTTCAGTAGGCGTAGAAAAGGGCATATGATTTTCTTGTCATCCGAACTTTCTGGTCTTTCGGTATTAGGAAATTTCTCAACTAGCTGAGCACAGGTTACACCGGGCTTGAGATATGAGGGCAGGTTTGGAATAGATGCGGGCTTGTCTTTGCACACTATGCCCTTCCCAGTACTGCCGTCATTCGTGGATTTGGATTCGGAATCACCTGCGCTCTTGCACCCCACCGACCAAACTAGAGCTAATGCAGAGATCAACGACACCAGAGGATGGGACTTAAACTTCATAGTGGATAGCACCTTTTCTTAATAATTTGACACGCGCAAATTAAGAGTCACGGGGAATACGCTAGCAAATTATAGAAGCTAAGGTTGAGCGCGTCAATACTGCAAGGCTGAAGCAGGCTTGGGATGTGAGAACCTTGCTCTGCTTGAGAGATAGAGGTAGAGGAAGAGCAGTGCCTGCATTTTTCGATCTATTTACTTCAGTTAAATATCTTACACCTTGTTATACCAATGTGGCTGCATATAAAGATTTGATTATTACGGAGTCTGGGAGTATTGCGAATATCTGGAGCTGCTCTCAAGTCAAAGAGGCAAATGTCAACTACCCGCCCCTAAAGGGGCGAGCTTGTAAGGAGAAATCCAAGCAGTCTTCACGTTGACCCGACTCAGCAAGGGATTCATATCCCGAGCTATGTTAGGAGCAAATATATAGGTACCCCCGGATGCTTCTCCAGTCTTGGGCTCTACGGCAAGTGGTTAAACAGGTGTAAGGGGTTTAGGCCAGTGCTGCTTGCGTACAAACTGCTCACTAACTTTGTCTAGGAGACG
>JBGSTX010000368.1:0-7040 GCA_041736305.1 Oligoflexus sp.
GGCTTGAGAGGGAGAGCGTCCTGGGTCAGATAGAAACCACGTCCAGCATCGAGAATTTGACTCTGATCATCAAAGAGAGCGACCATTTGCCCGGTGTTACCGCGCTTTAATAGAGGAAAGCGAGCCAATCCAGGCGGCACAAAAACGTGACCAAAATCCCATTGATCGCGGAAATTGATTTCGATGAAGATCGTGTCGTCATCGGCTCCCTGCATTTCGGCCGCAAAGGCTTCGCCACCCAAAATGTCGAGAATGCGCAGGCGGTCGGCATAGGCTAAAGCCGGTAGTAAAGCGAGGAGCCCTGACTTTTGCAGGAAGGCTCGTCGCTCGGAGCGTAGAATGTGCGGGAACAAAGATTTTTTCAGTCGATTCATGTGTTCCTCAACACGGCAGCGATGACCCGTGGATGTTTAAGGGCAGTATAGAAAAGTTCAGCAAAGCTCGGGTTCGGTGAGAGCTCACTAAGCTCTTTGACGATTTCAGCTATGTCTGCTTCGTTGATGCGGTTGACCTGATTGCGTTCTAAGCGAGCCCCATAAGCTATAGTTCGTCGAACCGAACAGGATATAAACGCGTCGCTCGCGACCAGAACCTTCGCGGCGTCTGCCAAATTTGCAACCGGCATGCCGAGCATTTGGCTCGATTCAAGACCCGAGCGGGCTGGATCTCTGAAGTGGGAGGTATACAAAAGCGAAGTCGATTTGCCTGATTCACCTGGCTGCCGCTCAACATTCTGTTGGCCATCGGCATCCCCCTTGTAGAGACCGAGACTGTCGAAGCGAACGAAGAGCTGCGTATGAGCGCTGAACTGTCCGTGGCATGAATAGCAGTGAGATCGACCAAAGCCGAGACTGTTGAAGTTGGTCTCCGGCGAGTTGGGATCACGAGCGAAGAGAGGTATCAAGCTATCCATGGAATCGCGCGGCTGGAAGCTGTCCTCCATCGGGTAGCCTTTGCAAAGAAATTCTTCCATGAGCGAGGTGGCACGACTCAGGTTGAAACGGCTCGCATGGGCTTTGAGATAAGCGCGCGTGGTCAGGAGACCTGCTGTATAAGGAGCACCGCTGTCGCAAGGAATCGGCTGCAGCTTATTGTTGTAACAAGATCCTGCTGTTAGGAGAGTACTGTAAGAAAGTTTTTCACGTGCGATATATTCAGCCAGGTTTGCTGGGAGCTCGGGATCGTAACTGTCAGACTTCCCACCGGTTCGAGTCAGTTCAGAGATCATCGACCTCGCTACCCGAGGAAAAAGAGGACTCTGGGTCCACGAGCGCAGAATCTCAGTGAAGGCTGATAATCCGCCTACTTCTATCGCTTGCCTCTCCGGGAAGGATAGAGAACGGCCGGCGACGAGCGGCGCGATCTGACTCGCATAGCGATTTATTTCCGCAGCCGTGAAAGTCCGGGGAGCTGCCGCACCGAGCCGCATACTGCTGAAAAGCAATGCGATAAGCAGCAGGTTCACAAGGCGGAGCAACATCATCGACTCCAGAGCAAGAGGAGCATAAGAAGATAAAAGCAATTGAGCCTGTGGCTCAGCCGCCTTCTCTGCAAAGCTTATACCTCTGCAAATGGAGCTCTTATCTTTCTTGAATCAATAGGAAAGACTGGGGCCTGGAACAAGAGAGGCCCCTGAAAACGTCGATTTTTTTGACAGGCGAAGCTCGGCTAGAATTAATTGCGGGGAAAGCTTTGAGGAGGATTCGAATGCTTCAAAAGATCCCGAATTTCAGCGAGCAAAAGCTCACTCTTTTCGGGGGCCTTAGGTGCAGCAGCTTGCACTTGTTCTTTAGTCCTTAACTTTTCGATGCCGCGCAGTAGAAGGAAGATGCAGAGCGCAACCAGCGAAAAGTCGAAAACTGTCTGAACGAACTTACCGTAGCTGAGGATGACGGCAGGGTGCGTTGCATCCGCAGCCCGCAGCTGCACCGACAAACTGGAAAAATCAACGTTGCTCACCAGGAGACCTAGGGGCGGCATCAAAATATTCTCGACTAGCGAACTGACGATCTTGCCGAACGCCGCACCTAGTATGACACCGGTCGCCAAATCAATAATGTTGCCGCGCATTGCGAACGTTTTGAAATCCTGGACGATAGACATACGAATCCCTTGGCTGTGCATCCCGATCTTCATATACTTGGAGTCTCTATAGGTAGTGTGATTACTACCTGTCGAAGGGATCCCCAATCCTTGAATTCCACCTGGGCGCCCAGAGCAGGTTTGAGAAAGGGAGCTAGCGAAAGCTGACTCTGTCGCTCTGAGGAGGCGGCGGCTACCGGGCTGCGAATATTAAGTTCTAAAGCCTGCTCGTCACGATATGCCACGAGTTCGAGAACTTGACCAGCTGGAATTGCTTGCGTAGCATCGAAGGGAGCAATTTCCTGCAGGCAGCTAAACACTAGCTGCGAGAAGGTGTTGCGGCGGGAAAAAAAACTTAAATCCGACGGCAAAGTCGCTAGGTCGAGCCGGAGATGGGGCTGTAGAGATTGGAAATTACGCCTAATTTCATCCAAAGCCACTTTGAGGTCCATGCTAACTATGTCGTCGTAGTGAGAGGTACTTTTGCTCAAAGTCTTGTTCGAGCTGCTCTCTGCATAGAAGATGACAAGCACAGAATGGGAGCTAGCCAAGGGGACCAGGACACAACGTTGCTGGAGAATGCGCAGCTCGCTGCAGAGCAGGCGACAGCTTAGAGAGCTGGGCTGCATACTGGTTAAGCTTGTCTGTAAGGCCCGCTGGAAAGCCTCGCAGTCGGAACCGAGAATAAATTCAAAAAGGGAGCGCTGACTGATGATGTCCTGGGACCACCCGACTCTTTCCTGGTAAGCAGGTGATATGAAGAGAGGCAGCCCATTGGCGCTGAGACCGATCAGCGCCTCATGACGCATAGCCTTATTGCCGCCCAAGCTCTCGCTGAGCTTGCGGGCTTCGGCGAGAGATTGTGAATAGACGGACTCAGCTGCTGCAACGGGACGGAAAACCAACTCGTCGAGAGAAATTCCGAAAGTTTGGGCGACTTTTTTGAGTGAAAGAATGCTCTTTGGAACTAGCCCTGAGCGCCATTCAGAAAGAGTCTGCTTTGGTATGCCAGTTAGTTTGGAAAGGTCTGAGGCTTTAAGTTTATGCTGCTTTAATAAGTCATCGAGATTGAAACGCAGGCGTGGTTCCATGATGATCTATCCTCCTTGATGTCATCCGGTATATGGCAGATCAGACACCATCCTGGTGACTGCTCGCTTGAGGGAAAAGCTGCTCGAGCTCCAACAAGCTCGCTAAAGCTCCCTGTCCCCCCATGGATGCCTGCAAGGTGTAGGGATTGCAAGCTAAACGTGAGATCTAGCTGGCTTAGCTCTGGCCGTTTGAAATTATGGGCTACCCATGAAAAGCCTGCTGCAGAGTGGGCATACGCTTAGATTTGTAATACAGTTAGAGCGAATTTGCATTGCTGGGGATATTTTGTATGTCGTTGAGATTGTACCTTTGTATTGTGCTTAGCTCTCTTTTCATCACCCGCGCAATGAATGCTGCGGAATCTGCCCCTCAATTGCCGGAGCAGCTGCAGCGGATGATTGCAGCCCCTCTCCCCCCGCTCAAGAGCTCGAATCCGCAGGGTACTCAGCTCCTCTTTCTAGAACGATCGTCGACTATTCCTCTCGCCTATCTAGCAGCGCCGTGGGTCGGTCTTGCCGGGGTAGAAATCGACACGCAACTCCACGCGAGCAAACGTCGCACTTGGTTGGTCAAGCCCAGTCTTTTCGATATTGCGACTAAGAAACAGACCGCGATTCGCTTACCTGACGATAGAAACGTGAGCAGTTTTGAATTCAGCCCCGACGGCCAGTGGCTTGCCCTTGCTCTAGATGGTCCTGAAGGAGTTCAGCTTTGGATGGTCGACACCAAACAAGCCAAGGCACGCCCTCTTCCTGGGCTTTACATCAATGATATCTACACCAATGCCATGAGCTGGTCATCCGACAGCCGCACGCTCTACCTAGCGGCTCGGGCCGCAAGAGCCAGGCCAGCAGAAGCGCCTTCGCTAGCTCCCACTATCGAGGAAGCGAATGGTACAAAAGTCCCTGTGCGTACCTACGCCCATCTTCTCAAATCACCGTCTGATGTCGGCCTCTTTCAGGCCTATGCGAGCGTGCAGTGGACAGCCGTAGAGCCGGAGAACCTCACCGCTAGAAAAATTGGTCAGCCAGGGCTTTACTCGTCCTTTCACCAGGCTCCAGGTGGCAATCATTTTCTCGTGAAGCGGTTTTTACCGCCCTTTTCCTATGCAGTCCCCGCCCATCTTTTCTCGCAGGCAGCCGAAGTGTGGGATAAAAATGGGAAGCTCGAAGAAAAGCCGCTTATAATGCCCCTAGCTGAGGATGTTCCACCTGAAGGTGAGCGGAAGGGACCACGATCTATCAGCTGGCAGCCTGATCATCCGGCTCGACTCATGTGGTTTGAAGCCCTCGATGAGGGCGATCCTCGGAAGGCGGCACCTTTCCGCGATCGCCTTCAGCGCTGGGATTTCCCTTTTGAAGGCGAAGCGGAGGAGTTGCGTCGCTTTGAGGATCGCGTCGTCAGTCTTTATATAGCTCAAGCTCCCGATCAGTTCTTTGTCCGTGAATTCAATCCTGATTCGAATCTGACCCGTCTGAGTTGGCAGCGCTTTGATGCAGGTGCAGCGGGAAAGGTAGCGCCGCGCGTATTGCTCTCATACGATATCAAGGACGCCTACCAAAACCCTGGGAAGCTGGTGACAGCGCCTGACGCGCGGGGAGTTGTTCGAGCCGTTCAGGACCAAGCAAGGACGAGTATTTTCCTGGAAGGTGCGGGTCGCTATGCTGGTGGTGAAAAACCCTTTCTGGATCGCCTCAAGCTTGAATCCGGCGACAAAGAACGACTGTTTGAAAGCGATGGGAATGCTCCCCATATAGAAGAGTTCTTCCAGTTCGCGCCTGATACTACCGATACTTTTCTGCTCAGCCGCGAAGCCCCGAAGAGTCCTCCGAATCTCTGGGTCTACGATCGTCTCAAAAAACAGGGTCGAGCTCTGACCAACTTTGTCGATCAGGTACCGGCAATGACGAGTAGCAGCAAAAAGCCTCTGGTCTTCAAGCGAGACGACGGCCTGCTCATGTCCGGAACCCTCTATGCCCCTGCTTCGATTCCGGCCGGAACGAAATTACCTGCGATTGTTTGGGCTTATCCTGAAGAGTATAGGAACGCTTCGGTAGCTGGTCAGGTAAGGGTTTCCGACAAGCGTTATAGCCGACCGCCCCCAGCAGGAATTCAGTGGTTGGTTACCCAGGGTTATGTGGTCCTCGATAACGCTTCGATGCCACTCGTCGGCGATAAGGACACGGTCAACGACACTTTTGTTCAGCAGCTCAGTTCCAATGCTAAAGCGGTAGTAGCTGCCATGGATCAAACAGGTATTGTCGACTCGCGTCGCATCGCAGTCGGGGGTCACAGCTACGGGGCTTTCATGACGGCGAATCTCTTGGCCCACACGCAGCTCTTCTGTGCGGGAGTCGCGAGGAGCGGTGCTTATAATCGCAGCTTAACTCCTTTTGGATTTCAGTCGGAGCGGCGAACCTTTTGGGAGGCGAAAAATTTCTACATGGACGTTTCGCCTTTCTATCATGCAGAGAAGATCAAAACTCCGCTCCTCCTCGTTCATGGTAAGGACGATAACAATGCGGGCACGCTGCCCGTGCAGACCGAAAGGCTCTTTCATGCCCTGCGCGGCATAGGAGGTGTGTCACGCATGGTCCTCTTGCCCTTTGAATCCCACGGGTATCGCAGCGAGGAAAATATTTTTCTGATGCAGGCTGAAACCCTCAACTGGCTTGAGCGCTACTGCGAGTAAGGGTTTTGCTGCGAGTGGGCAGGGAAACCCAGCAGAGGCTGAGGATGATAGCTCCGGCGCCGAGGATTTGCACGGGCCGCAAAGCTTCATTCAGAATCAGCGCTCCCAGTGCGACCCCCATTAAGGGTTCGGTCGTGCTGAGCAGCGAGACTTCCCAGCTTTGCAATTTTTGTAGGCCGGCGAGAAAGAGACTCATCGCCAGTGCGGTTGAAATCACTGCGATACCGAGAATGAGGTGCCAGTCCGCTTCGAGTATGGCCCAGGCGCGGGTTGGGCTGCGGAGGTAGAGGATCCCTAAAGTCAGCCCTGCAAAGAGCTGTATCCCCGGCGCCGAAACCATGGGATCGAGATTCCGGAGCAGCCGACTCGAAAGCAGAATATAGAGGGCATAAACGAGCGAAGCTCCGATGCCAAAAGCTAGGGCCCCCAAGCTTTGTATAGAAAACTCCCCCCAAACCAATCCTAAAAGTCCGAGGCCCGCCAGAGGAAAAGCCAGGAGGTGCTCACGAGGTATTTTTTCGCCAAAGAAAGCCCATGCACCCAAGGCTACTACGGCTGGATAAGTATAGAGGAGGAGAACAGTAAGAGAGGCCGATAGCCCTTGCAGAGCACTGAAAAAGCAAAAGGCGAAGACCGCATAGCCGCAGATCCCGAGAAGAGCACAGGATAGAATTTGATCCTTGCTGTAGCGGAGCTTGCTTGGCTGACGAATAAGCAGCACAAAAAACATGATAAGGGCAGCCGCGAGAAATCTGAGCGTCAGTAGTTCTCCCGGGAGCACTCCATCCCGCAGAAGAAATTTTCCAAAGAGACCGAGAAACCCGAAACAAACGCCTGACGCGATAATCTCTAGCATGCCTCTTTGTCGGCTGGTCACAGGCAACTCCCACTGCGTAAAATATCTAGGCTACGATACTGCGTGGAACTTGCCTTGTCGAATTCAGTGAGTGAACTTTGGAATCGGCGCAATACAGGCCGAGTCGTCTTGCCGTTCATACTGGTTCCAACCTACCTCCACTGCAAAGACTCCGTCATCAGCCTGGCGCTTGATATTCTTCTGCATATGAATCCAGCGTTTGCCATTGACCTTCAAGGTATTTTCACGGTCTAGGTAGGCATAGGGCTTTTCTTGATCGCGCCGAGGTTTGGCTCTTTCTTCCCGGATATGGCCATG
>JBGSTX010000021.1:0-9210 GCA_041736305.1 Oligoflexus sp.
GTTTTCAGGCACCGCTGCGGTATCGAGAGTTTGCCATGATTTGTCACCGCGGTAGAACTGGGCAGAGGTCCCTGCGGTGAGGCTGGGCTCTTTGCCCGCAAGATCTGTGGTGAGACCACTGATCTTGCTTTGAGCTATGGCGGCACTGGCTGAAATATCGCCGTCGACTATGGTTAAGTCCGTGATGTCGGCAGTGGCGGCCTGTAGGAAATCCAAAGCACACTACCGCTTTGCGAGTAACCTTGCCCAGGCGCTATTCACCGCTCACTGTGGGCGACCAACATATCCCACGTAGACTTTACTATAGTCAGTATAACTACCATAGTTATTAACGGTCCAAAATTTGCCAAGACTCGAATGGCCGCGATTTTCTTCATCGAAGAAACTGAAGTTGCCATAAAGTGGATCCTGTCGAGGCGTCATACAATCGGCAACGCTGGTGTCAATTGTTCCGTCCAGCCTTTTATTCAAAATGCAACTCGTCTTTTCGTCTTCCTTGATCAAGTAGTTCCCGGCATCTTTTACAGGCCCTTCAACGTTGGCCCAGATTTCAGGAACATTTTTGTAATAGTTACAAGAGTCGGCTACGGGGACGCAGTTTTTAACTTCGTATCCAGTCTGACAGGCATACTCAACCCCCTCAACTAGCGAATCTACATAGGCTTGTATCTTGGCTGTCGGTGGCTCGTATTTTCCATAGTAGCTATAGAATAGAAAACCATCCTGCTTTGTATAATAATGGGATATTGGGGCTAGGCGCTTTTTGACAGTTAGGGTTTGACTGACACATGGGGTGAGAGGCTCGGCATGCGAAACCATGCTCACGGAAAGAGTTGATAATAAAAATAATGAGTTGAGGACACTTCTTACACTTCGATTCATCTTTTGCTCCTGATTGCCTTGTGAAAAATTGACATTTGATGCCTAGATCAAATGCAATCTAGAGCTAATCGAATGAGATGAATAATATGAAAAACATATCGGCCTGATAGTTTAAACCTTTCACTCAGAGTCAGCGATTGGAGCACTAGCAAGCCGCTGGACCCGCCTAGACATTATCATTGGGAGCAAAGTCTCCTTTGCTGTTGAGCGAATTCGCATCCAGGCAAGCACTCTATGAGTTGAGCTGAGACTGAAGGCTCTTCAGTCTTGGATTGATTGGTCTGTCTTTCAAATAGCACAGCTCTATGCGATGACGACCCCAATTCTCTTCACAGTCCGTTAATCCCAAAAATAAGCTCCCTTTTAATGGTCGCAAAAAATGACTCCGCGATGCTTTTATCCCAGCATTCACCCTTACGGCTCATGCTCAGCACAATGTCTTTTGCCTCGACCAGATTCGTGAACTGATGGCTCGCATCCTGGCTATTGAGTTGCTCGATAGCTGCGACGGGCTCTTCATAAGACTGCACTTGACTAACATCCGCCTCATCTGAATGAAATTTTCTGAAGCATATGCACTTATCTCTCGCTGGTACCTTTGGCATCATTGAGAATCTTGCAATAGAATGAGAGTACGTGAGAAATTGTCAATAAGGCGGCCTTGATTGAAATAAAGGACATTTTTACTATGCCCCTCCATCAGCACCTTGAGAAGATCCCCGGATTTTTTGGTGTCGCGACCCATGGCTCGTTTCGCAAGGCAGCTGAAATGCTTGGCATATCGCAGCCATCGTTGTCACAGAGCATTGCCATCCTTGAAGAAACACTTGAAGTCAAGCTCTTCACCCGCTCATCAAAGGGGGTCGAGCTGACTTCTGAAGGGATGCGTTTGCACACCTTCGCCTTGGAAGTGTTGGCAATGAGCAGGCAAACCGAGAGCAAATTGACCCAGGGCAATGCAGAAAAGGAATGGACGCTATCCATTGGCAGCTATGAAAGTCTTATGGTTCATTTCTGGCCGAAGTTGCTGCAGCATTTGCAAAGAGTTGATCAACGCCTGCAAATCAATCTCATTACCGGCCGCAGCAGCATGATCTTCGAAGAGCTGATGGAAGGCTTTCTCGATGCGGCACTGTGTGTCGATCCATTGGTAAACCCCCGCATTGAACACCAATTGGTCTATGAAGACAGCTATGGCATTTACGGACGAAGTGAAATCATTGCTGGTCTCGACCAGCCAAGCAATCCAAGAGTCGTTGATAGGAACGAACTTTTGCGGCACGTTGGCTTTGTTTTCTCAACAGCTTCAGCTGGATTGGGCCAGACTCTTGAGCAACTGCTTTGGACGTTGAATATTCGGTTTAAAAAGTGCCAGTTCATCCAATCTTTTGAGGCGACTGCAGCTATGATTGAGGCGGGACTTGGCCTGGGCATCTTGCCCCATCGCATCGCTTCCAGTCTTAAAAGTCATGATGTACAAATTGTTGAGCTGAAACTCACGGACTGTGAACCGGATTGGGGGCGTCATCGCATAGAGCTGTGCTATTTGAAAGACAAGCCACTCAATCCAAGACTAAAGAGCCTTGAGTTTCATCTCAGCTCTTGGATAGCCAGCCTGGATCCGAATTCGCTCACCATTAAAGCAGCCTTGGTTCCCAATAACGAGGTCTAGCCGAGACCAGCAGATTATCTGATTCAGTGCAAACCAAAGACCCTCTCTTCGCCTGCAGAAATAATTGCGCTTGAAGTGAAGTCTGGCCGGCAGTTTAAATCCGATTGGCTAACGTCGCTCAAGACTAAAAGATTCAGTTCCCAAAACGCGTCGGCGGCAAAGGCGGCAAAGGGGGCTTGCCAGTGCGGCTTTGCATGGGGGCCAGCAGGACTCGGGGGCGCATCGGAAAGAAAATCCGCACGGTTTCGATCAGATCTTCGGTCTCGCGCGCCGCCCTCTTGCTGACGCCAAAGCTGAAAGCCGGGCCATAGCCGAAATTCCGTAGATTGGTAAAGCTGCGCTCCCGGAGCGGAGGCCATACTTCCAGCGACCCTGGTCCGAGGCTTTTGCGGGTTGGGTCCGCTTCGTGGCGGCTATCAGCGAGGCGTCTCTGACTCTGATCCACCATATGGCAGCTCACGCAGCTACTCGCATGCTGTCCGCTGAGTATCTGGGAAACCTGCCGTGGATCCTGTATAGCCTCAAATTTGGCATGAATACGCGACAAGTCGGCAGGAGCAAAGTCCTGTGGCTGCTTGCGAAAGAACTCTTCAAGGGTGTGCCCACTAAGGGGCATGGGACTAAAGGGAAAATGCCCCTCGCCCAGTACGTTGGAACTGAAGGATTCCGCCTGGAGATTGTCGCTCGGGATCAGCTGTCCCGCCGCTACCTTGCGAGTCGCAAAACTCCAATGCGTCGAGCCCTGTGAGCTGCTCATCCACGCGATGCCTGACAAGCGGCTTTCGATGGTAAAGCGGCTGAGCAAGGCCCTAATGCTTTGAGCGACCGGTCCGTTCTCTCGGTTGAGCTCGGCCCAGAGGCCCGGATGTGGGGTCAGAAGCCTTGGATTGTACGGGATGGGGGGCGTATCCGTTGTTTCGGCGAGAACTTGGCGACTGGTCTTCTGGATGCTCCGAAGACCGTCGACCAGCTCCTCGGTATGCGGAAGGTGATAGATCAGATGCATACTTGCATCGATGGCGGTCCAGGACCCGGCATAGAAGACAAAAGGTTGGACGACGAGGCGCGCCTCAGCCGTCCGGCAGCCCTCGGGCCAGCGAGTGAGGGTATGCAGATCGGGGATTTTAGGTCGCTCGAGGCAGGGATCAAAACGGAAGGCTACGACTCGCCAGCTCTTGTAGTCGCAGACGCGCGTGTCAAGGCTCCGGACCAGGGCCACGTGCTGGGAGTCGAGCAGCAGCTTCTCGTCGTTCGCATTGAACTGCTCGTCGGCAATCCTGGGCTCGAGGCAGCTGCCTCGCAATTCAGGCTGGCTGCGGCCAAAGGCATCGTCGACGAAGCTTTGAAAAAGGCCCTGGCTCAAAATGGGTTCGTACTCGCCGCTATCGAGCGTCGGGCTGTTTTGGAAGCCTGTTCCTTCGCGCTTAAAGGGGTCGCTCGCGCCAGTTTTAGCAATGGGCTTCAAAGGAAACAATATGGAAAGGTCGCTCGCACCAAGGAGAAGGGCTGCGTTTTCGGCGTCCGCTTCAGCTTTCACTTGGCCGTTGCCCGCATGCTTGCAGCTGGCGCTGAGAGCGAAGAGCACGAGGGACCGGCTGAGTCTACGGGAGGTGAACATATTTATTTGACCTCGACTTTCAGGCCCACATAGATGGAGGGGGCAAAATCGTCGCAAGACTGGCCCGGTGATGCTTCCCTCGTCTCGCAGACGATATAGGTGCGTTCAGCCTGGGCAAAGCTCTCCATCTCAGCAGCTGATTTTCCGGCGAAGTGAGAACTTTGCAGCTTCGGGTCCATCGCCACGCGGCATTCCTTGGGGAGCACCTGCCTCTGATCGAAGCTGACTCCCGGCTGTTCGCTTTCTCCGCTCAGGGTCGGTAGGGGAAGGAGGCGAACGCTTCGCTTCCGCTTAAACGTCAGGTCTTGAACCAATGAACATATTTTTTTGTCCGAGCTCCGATCGACGTCGCCGACGACCTTGCCGCTGGTCGCGATTCGATGGTTTTCGGGATCGACGCGCCGGGGATCAATATGATTGTCGAGGCTGCTTGCACAGTCTTCGACCAGCTTGATCAGGGCTCTGTAGGTGTTCGACTTTGTGTGCTCAAACTCAGGGCGAGGCTTGAGCTTGGGATCCAGCTTCGCAAAAGCCGGATCGTAGCGTTCGGGAAGCCAGTGCGAACGGTCTTTGGCAAAGCTGGAGCGAAAGACGCAGCTCAAGGTTCCGTCAGCGGCCGCCTGCAAGCGATCCCACTCACAGTATTCATCCTGCAACTTACCACGACCCTCGGGATCATCCCGCAGCGCGCAGGGCCAGTTGACGAGGATTGTCCCCGTTCCCTTGCCATCCGTTTCGATCCACTGAAACGCTACCTCAGATGTCTCTGGAGTGGATCTGCAGCCAAGACTAAGGGCGACAAAGAGCAGGGCTTGCAAGAACTTTGAAGGCTTCATCGGTATTAACTACCTATCTTGAGGGGCTCCTTCGATCTTCCTTCGATGATAGCAGAGCGGATTAGGCAGAAATTGCAAGGGCTCGCTTATCCCTTTGGCCTGTGAGCTGCAAGAGTCAGTTCGGCTTCCACATGTTTTTTCCTGCAAAATGCGCGGTTTTTGTGCTTCACGCTGCGGCAAACGGTAAGCTTCGCTCGCCGGGAAAACCCCGAGTAGCTTGTTGATACCAGCAGCCTCCAGGATTTAAGCAGCGAACTCCACTGTCGTCTGTAAAAAGATACAGTGGACTTTCCTGAGCTCTCTTTTTCCGCTTTACGGCAGGTTCAAAGTGCACTGTTCAGTGAGGCCCAGTTCAAGATCGCTTTTGTAGGCGAGTGCCTTCAGCTTATCACCTTCAGGAAACATCTTGATGACGAAGCCTTCGATAGCAAATTTATCCGCATTAGCCACAAGACGCTGATTCTTCGCTCGCATCAGGCGATAGACCGTGGCCGAATCTTTCAGGACGTTCGAGCCCTCCCGACATTTATCTAAATAGTTTCCGACTCGGGTCGCAAGCTGCGTATTGCTCGACTTGAGGTTGTTCACCAATTGCTGACCTGCACCCTTGTCGGCAGCCATGCTGCTCCGAACAGCTTCGGTGATAGCCGCCGCGTCGATGTCTTCCCCCTTCTTGAATCTAGCCAGAGGAGTAGTCGGAATTCGCTCCAGCAGCGAGCAACGACTGCTAGAGAAGACGGGATTCGGGAAATCAACCATAAGTATGCTGAGGGCGAGCTTCTCTTCCAGTATTCCTTCCGAAACCAGCCGACTTACGAAATCATCGTCGACAAAGGAGCGGCTGGGTATGAGGCCGTGGAACTTGCTATGGCGCTGGTCGCCGGCAGCCGGCGTGCTGATGCCTTTAGAATCCAGAAAATCACGATATTTTTCGATAAAAGCTGGCTCGAGAAGTTTGAACTCAAAGTATGGTTTGTCCTCATGCGTAAAGCGTATCTTGTCGAGGTCGCCTTCATCCGGGCCGCCACTGCTTCTAAGACGGAAACTGTCGTCGCTAGTCAGCTTGAGCAGGGGGGTGCCGACTCCGTCCCCTGGTTCCCCTCCGCTGCCTCCGACCGGCGGCACACCGAAACCCCGCCTGCCTTCTTTCAAGGGCATCAAGAGCCGGCTGAGATAGAGATCTTTCGGCACCAGCAAATCATCACTGTCTAGTTTAGAAACCAGATTGATTTCGGTTTCGCAGAAGAGGGGACGGAGCAGCTGGCGAAGATTCCGCTCTATGGCCTTCTCGGCTTCCTGCGGCACGTGAATCGCTTCGCCAGCTTTTATGCGGCGGATATTTTCCTTGTTTATGCCTATAAGATTGGCTTTAACCATCGATTCCAGAGCTGAGGCAAAAAAAGGCTCCTTCTCCGACATGGTCCCCTGATTAAGATTTGTCATGATGACTTCGGGATCTCTGAACGCGAGGCCCACACCTATGCGAAACTGCACTTGAGTCGGTCCATGCCAGTTGGCCCAGGGCTCCCGCAGCTCTTTCATTACCAAGCCGCCGTTTACGTGGCAGCGAGTGCAGGGGTGGGATGCCGTCGTCCCATTCATTTCTGCTACTGGCGCTTGGTGAAAGGAGCTCCCATGATAAGAAAAGTCCGCGTTGCCATTAGGACCAGAGGTTTGGGTATAGAAGTGCAAGGTACTACCCATCGGATCGGAAGAGATGATTTCGAACTTGTCTATTTTCTTATTGACGCCGCTGATAAAGAGTTGGCCATTACCGCATCCGGTGAAATCGACAAAACGTGCGAGAACCGGGCTTCCGTCGGCTTCAACAGCTCGGTAGTGGCCTTCTTCTGACACCACAAAACGACTACTGGTTATGCAACCCCTCCCACTCACCATGTTTCTAAGGTCATTGTAGCGATTGTCCGATCGAACGCAGGAGGCGTCGGCTGAGCCATGTCTAAGGACAAACTTTTTCAAGGTATCCTGGGATTGAGCGAACTGCTCCTGCAGCGAAGGGGGCACGTAGATGATACACGCGCTTTCCGACTTGGTTTTCTGCTGGGTCAGTTCGCTTTTCTTGATACTCTGACAGCCAAAATTCAAAGACTGGAACGAAAGCAAAACCGCGATGGTGATGCATTCAAAGCTTTGAAGCCGAGGGAACCTAGATACAGACTCTCTACGAAAACCCATAATTATCTTCCTATGAGCGGTTGAAGACCAGCGAACACTCAGAACCAAAGTTATTGATTTCGGTAAAATGAATTTGGGGTAATTGACAATGAGAGACCTGATATGAATCGTGTCTTTGTCAATTACCCCAAATTTATTTTCTTTATTTTATCTTATGACATAGCAGTTATTGTAACGTATTTTTTGTCTTTATCCCGTGCGACACGAAGCTGTTATTAGTGGCAGTTGTCATTAAGAAAACCTTCTCTGTTACGAGTTGAACCTACCAGTCTGAATCAAGAGCGACTGGGACAATGTAACGAAGTAGCCCTGAGGTTACTGTCGACCGATCTCATGAGCCTCGAGATCGTGGATGCTGACTTGCTCTAGGGCTGATAAATGGGTGGCATTGAGATCGACGAGGGGCGCACAACCCGCCTCAAGGGCTTGTTTCCATCGGTCGAGACAGAGGCACCAGTGATCACCGGGATTGAGTCCTGGAAACCCGAACTCGGGGCGAGGCGTCGATAGGTCATTGCCCAGGTAGCGTGAAAAGGCCAGAAATTCGGTCGTCATCTCGCAACAGACCACGTGCCGTCCCCGATCCTCATCTTCCGTCGAGCAGGTTCCGTCCCGATGCCAGCCAGTCATTGGCTTGCAACTGCACTCCGTAATGGGCGTTCGATAGACATTCATTTGCGTCATTTGCAGGTTCCTTTTGTGAGCCAATAGCACCAGTAAGGGTGTTCGTAAACGAGGAATAGAGAAAGCTCCGCCTCTTCGAGGGGGAAACTTGCGCCTAGGAAACCCGGGCCCAGCGAGGCAGCGAGGCCGCGACAGGAAGCAGTATCCCTTGCCACATTCTTCGTCAAACTGCACTGTCATCCATCTGCGCGGTGACGATACCTCGCTTCTCACTCAGCTAGGATGGGTGCTCGTTGATTTGAAAGAGGATCCTTGGGCAACGTTTCAGATTTTGGGATGACGTCCATCTGCATGCGTAAATATGTGATAACTTCTTCATGAGCCTTATTATCCAATCAGGCTGTCTTGAATGGGTTAATAATTGCTACGTTGCTGCGTAGCTGGAACTTGGCCAAAGACTTTTGTGAATTATGACGAGCTAGGCCGTACTCAATTTGATAGATCACAATCACGCTCGTCTTGATTAATCCAAGCTTAGCGAGAAAGTCTCTGGCTATTGCCTGGCGTTGCTTGTCCCTACTGAAGACTGAAGAAAGCACGTTAGTATCTACGATCATTTTAGATCCACCTCACTCGATAGTAAGGGTTTTAGTCGGG
Source organism: Oligoflexus sp. (assembly GCA_041736305.1). GTDB lineage: Bacteria > Bdellovibrionota_B > Oligoflexia > Oligoflexales > Oligoflexaceae > Oligoflexus. The sequence continues at coordinate 8,486 of JBGSTX010000021.1, forward strand.
CCTTTAAGATTCTCAAAATCTTTATCAGTCAAGCCCTCCGACTCTGCTGCTTTGATAAGCTCATCGAGCAGACTCCTGGTCTGATCCTGCTTGATGGAGATAAGCAAAGCATAGTCGTCGTCGCTGATCACAGCACCAGCGGGCTTTCCATCGGAAAAGACACGTTGAGGCTCATTCTTCGATAACTTAAGAACTTCCGAGAACTTAGTCTTTGCTTCGCCAACGCTCCATAAATTGTTCTGTTTTTGGGCGGTCATTGTTGAAATTCCTCCGGCTTGTTTAACAAGAAACAGCTTGGCACAAGGAAATCAAGTTGGTCAATTAGTCAGATGATTATGGATTAATGGCGTTGATTCTATCCCATGGCCGAATCAAGCACTTGCTCTCGAAGCCAGCAAAAAAGGCCGACGAGACGCTCAGGGAGAAGCTCATGGCCTCATCCTGCGACGCGATCGATGCCGGCAAAGCTGCGATAAAAACCTCTCTTACGCTCTCCGGCTCCAAGGTACTCTGGCTGATTGCGACGCCGGAAACAGCACAGGCTGCGTCACGACCAGCACTTATAAATCGATCATCCCAAGCCGCCTCGACTCCTTGGGTCTATATTACTCACACTGCAGCGATCAGCAACTGTAGTGCCTTTGGCACAGGCTACGATCTCATCTCTAATCCCCAGTGGATGACCATCGGCGCCTTTGGTATCAAAAAGCATAATTGATCTCACG
>JBGSTX010000058.1:0-6030 GCA_041736305.1 Oligoflexus sp.
CGCTCTGGCTCAGCTGCTGCTCGAGTTGGGTGTTAAACCAGCGGCTATGGTGGGACATAGCCTGGGCGAACTGGTATGCGCTGTTATAAGCGGAGTCATGACAATCAAGGACGCACTTTTTCTCGTCGCTCGCCGCGGTAAACTCATGCAAAGCATGCAGCCCGGCGGCATGGTCTCGGTATCTCTCAGCGAAGCTGAAGTAGAGCCTTTTCTGAGCCCCGAACTGCAGCTCGCTGCTGTGAATGGACCGCGGCAGTGCGTCCTCTCGGGCTCGCAAGCTGCCCTCTCTAGAGTGCAAAAAATATGGGAACGAGACGGCTTGGTTTCGAAGCCATTACTGACCTCTCACGCCTTCCATTCCCACACGGTCGACGCCATAGTGCCGGCATTTGTCGAAGCTCTCCAGAGTATCGAGCTCAAAGCTCCGCAGATTCCTTTTGTTTCCAGTTTAACGGCCAATTGGATCACTAGCGAGCAAGCTAGGAGTCCACGCTACTGGGCGGAGCATATGCGCTTTCCCGTACGTTTCTACGAGGCAGTAAAGCTCCTCTGGACTAAGGCCCCCTATACCCTCATTGAAGCCGGACCTCGCCACACGGCAAGCGTACTCGCGCGCAAGGCAGCACCGGATCCACAGCGATTCAAGGCAGTTCCACTCCTCGGGGGAGACGGGCATTTCAAAGATTTTCTGGCTGGCCTAGGACAAATATGGGCGCAGGGTATTGAACTCGATTGGGCCCGTTTTTTTGCACATGAAAAACGCCAGCGTGTATCGCTGCCTCCCTACTCTTTCGAGCGAGTCAGCCACTGGCTCGAATCTATCCCCGCCGATCGCCCCGCAGCGGGAGACTCTAAATCTGCGAGCCCGAGTCTCGCGACTCCGATCGCCGCTTCGCTAGAGAAGAAGCCAGTCCTGAGCACTCAGAATGAAGTTCGAGACTCTGAAGAAGCACTGAGAGCCCTTTTTCTAGAACTTTCGGGCATCGCTATACCGCCTCACGCACGTAGCGCTAGCTTCCTTGACTTAGGTTTTGACTCCCTCGCACTGACTCACATTGCAGCTCACATCAAGAAAGACTACGCTTGCGAGCTCTCTTCGTCGCAGCTGCTCAAAACTCTCAATTCTCTGCAAAAACTGGCGAACTATGTAGCAACTGAAGGGGCGAAACGCTCAGCGCTTGCAAGTGGGAAATCCCCCTCCACCACCCCACGCCTCGAAGCGAGCGGTGAACGTTACGCACCAGCTTCCTTCAGCCAAGCACGGATGTGGATGCACGCTCAGGTCAAGCCTAAAGCCTCGACCTATCATATTCCCATCTACTTTGAGATAGAAGGCCCCCTCGATCAAGAACGTCTGCGGGAAGTCCTGGGGCGCGTCTGTCAACGACACGATATCCTGAGCACCAGCTACCATCTCGATGGTCAAACGGTTTTTCAAAAGGTTGAAGACTCCCGATCTCCCCAGCTTACTTTTAAGGACCTTTCTCACTTGCCGCCCGCCGAGGGGGAGAAGGAGCTTCTCCGTCTCCTCGATCTAGAGGCACGTGCGAGCTTCGATCTGGCGGCCGCCAAGGTTCTTCGCTTCGGGCTCTATCGATTCAGCCGTGAAAAGCATATTTTCCTTATCGTCGCCCATCATATTGCCTTTGACCTGCTATCGATTCGCCTCTTTCTTCGAGAGCTGACGGCAGCCTATGCAAACGCTGGGCAGCTAGGCCCAGCTAAAAATCCACTGCAGTATATCGATTTCGCAAAGTGGCAACATCGCTGCTTCGCAAGTGGCGAAATGGAGAGGCAGCTCCAATTCTGGCGTAAGCACTTAGGCGGAAGCCCCCTCCCCGTACTTAAACTCCCGCTCGATGCAGAGCGGCCTCGCTTGCAGCCCGAGATAGACTCTGTCCATATCAGAGTCATTGCGAAGAACCGCATCGCCTCTCTCTTTGATGTGGCAAGACGCGAGGGGGCTACCCCTTTCATGCTGATTTTAGCGGCCTATCAGACCCTACTGCTGCGGCTTGCTCAGGAGTCAGATATTGTGGTTGGAACTACCATAGCCAATCGGCCCCTGGCTGAAACCGAAGGCATGCTAGGATTTTTTGCCAACACTTTGGCTTTGCGAAGTCGAATATCTGAGGAAACCAGCTTCGTCGCCCTGCTGCGCTCTCTGCGTGACACAGTACTCGGTGCCTTTGACCATCAGGAGATGCCTCTCGATGAGCTCATGAAGCATATCGAAGCCGATCGAAATCCCAAAATCAATCCTATCTTTCAAAGCTTCTTTTCCTTTGAAAAAGTCACGGTAGAGACCTATGAAATGGGGGCGCTGCGACTCCACTTCAAAGGAGACGTCAGCCGTGCGGCACCGGCTACCGATATCAACCTGTGGGTCGAAGATCATAGCGATCATCTGCGCTGCGACGTCGAATATAGTCAGCAGCTTTTCAAGCCGGAGACTATCCAATCTTTCTTCCAAAAGTTTGAAGATCTGCTCGTCAGTCTAGCTGCTGATCCTCAGCAGCGCATCTCACAAATTTCGCTGAGCCCGACTCCTGCGATGCAGGCGGTCAGCCAGCCAATCGCTGCTCCTATACAGAACTCTAAAAATGATGAATCGAATGAGTTTCTGGCTATCTGCCGTGAAATTCTCGGATTGCACCGCATTGATCTACAGAAAACCTTTCAGCATCACGGTGGTCACTCCCTCCTAGCCATGCGACTAGGCGAAAAACTTAAAGAGGTCTATGGCGGCGAGCTGAGCATCAAAGACATTCTCAACGCCCCTCATCTTAACGCAATTCTAGCAGCTGCGAAACTGCCTATACCAACCAATCCAGCACTAGATCTGAGGCCGTCTAAGAGCAAGATCGTGGGGCTCCATGAACTCTTTACGGTCGCTGCGAAAGTCGAGCCCGCTAAGCTTGCCATTCGTTATAAGCAGCGCAGCATTAGCTACGGAGATCTCGACCAGCAGTCGACTCAGCTGGCAGCCTATTTGCGAACCCGAGGCATCAAAGCCGGGACTATCATCGGCATTGCGATGGATCGTTCGATCGATCTCTTGGTCGGTATGCTCGGCATCCTCAAAGCTGGGGCAGCTTATCTGCCAATGGATCCCGCCTACCCCAACGATAGGCTTAGTTATATGGCCGAAAACGCCGGTTTAGACTGGATTCTCACGGAGGAAGAGTACGCTGAGACTCTTGCAATGCCTGCTTCGGTCAGCATGATTGAGATGGACAGCGAACGCAGCAAAATTCAAACGACGGCTCTTGTCGATCTCTCCACCACCTTGACCGAACAGAGTCAGGCTTATGTCATCTATACCTCAGGATCTACAGGAAAGCCGAAGGGCGTCCAGATTTCGCATGCTGCGGTGGGGCACTTCCTAGAAGTGATGCGCGAGGCGATTGCCTTCGCCAGAACCGATGTTCTTATGGGACTGACGACTATCTGCTTTGACATTTCTATACTTGAAATCTTTCTGACTTTAACTTCCGGTGCAAGCTTGGTCCTCATGGACTCCGAAGACGCGCTTGATGGAAAGCGCCTCGCCGATACCATGGAGCGGGAAAAGGTCAGCGTATTCCAAGCGACCCCTTCGGGCTGGAGAGTTCTGCTCGACGGCGGCTGGAATGGATCTCCCCACTTAAAGGGCCTCTGCGGCGGAGAAGCGTTTCCTCGCGATCTAGCGGAGCGACTGCTCCCTCGCGTAGGCAGTATGTACAATGTTTACGGTCCAACCGAGGCGACCGTTTGGGCGAGCTTTCAACATCTTAAGCAAGTTTCTGATCATAAGTACATCGGCCAGCCCCTACGCGGCTATCGGCTCTATATCCTCGATGAAAAGCTTAGACCTGTCGCCAAGGGAACCGCTGGAGACCTTTATATAGCTGGACCGGCGCTTGCTCTGGGTTATTTGAACCGTCCAGAGTTGACGACCGAGCGTTTTATCTCTGATCCCTTCCACCCCGGTGAGCGCATGTATCACACGGGCGATCAGGCTCTGATGAGCGAAGATGATCGAATCGAATTCCTCGGTCGCGCCGATGATCAGGTAAAGATTCGGGGCTATCGCATCGAGCTGGGAGAAATCGAAGCAGTAGCCAATCTTCATGCCAGCACGCGCCTCAGCGCTGCCGTAGTCCATGAATTTGGACCGGGTGATCAGCGGATCGTCCTTTTTGTCGAAAAGCAGCCACAAGCTAGTTTCGAAGCAAACGAACTGAAGAACTTCCTCCAGCAGAGTTTGCCCGCATACTTTCTGCCAAACTTCATCTGGGCTATCGATAGTATTCCTCTCACGAACAATGGCAAAATCGACAGAAAGCGTTTGAAAGAAATCTGTCGTGAACAGCAATCTGGAGGATCCGAATCGGCGCCTAGCAGTGAAACGAGCGCTTGGCTGCAGGACTTATGGAAGAGACATCTCAAGATAGCTAATCTTCCCAGCACTTCAAACTTTTTTGAGCTCGGTGGCTACTCAATCTTGGCCATCGTTGTCGCCAAAGAGATGAGCGAGCGAACGGGTATGGAATTCAGTCTTACCGACCTCCTGGCGTCGACCTTTGAACAGCTCGTGCAAAAAATGGACGAGCAGGAACGGCGGGCATGAATTCGAGCGGCATGGATAGCAAAGCTCAGGCATTTTTCTTTCGCTCAGGCGGACGCGAAATTTTCGCGCAGCTGAGTGAGCCACAGGGTGCTGCCCAGCTGCGCGAGGGGCTCATCATCTGCTCGCCGCTGCCGCATGAAGTCAAGAAAACTCACTGGACGATGCGGCAGATCGCTCAGCGCGCGCAGCAGGCCGGATTTACGACTCTGCGTTTCGACTACTTCGGCAGCGGTGATTCCGAAGGTCCTAGCTCTGCCTTCGATTTACTGAGTGCACAGGAAAACATTGCCGACGCGATCAGTTTCCTCAAAAATTCCGGACTTGTGCGACGCATCACTCTGCTTGCGCTTCGCCTCAGCTGCCCTTTGGCCCTCGAGGTCCTTAAGCATGAGCGCATCAAACGACTTATACTGATCGATCCCATATTAGATGGCGCCCAGTATCTGGCTCAGCTGAAAGCTCTGCATGGGCAGTTTGTCCGTGGTAATCCATTTGAGGCCCCTTTTGCTGCAGAGGAAGAGCGAACGCGCCAACTGCTCGGCTTTCCCTTTGATCTGCTGCTAGATCTCCAACTCCGCAGCATCCTCCCGAGTGTGAGCGAGATCAAGGCCAAATCTCTGCAGATTATACAGAGCGCTGGAATGCCCTCTCTGGAATCCTGGGCACACTCGCTGGGCTCACAAAGCCAGACCGAGGTTCATCTGCGCGTCGTCTCTGATCTCCTCCACTGGGACCGTGTCGAGGCTCTTTCCATCCAGGATTTCCCCAACGAGCTGATCAATGCCGCGGTAGAAGCTGTGCGGGGTCAAGTATGAAGCAGGAGATCCTTCGATTTGGACCGAAACAGGAAATGCTGGGAATACTAGCCAGCCCCGATCGAGGCCCGCGCTTCGGCTCACTCATCATGCTGATCTGGAACACGGGGATATCGCATCGCATTGGTCCCCATCGGATGAATGTAGAAATTTCGGAAGCCATGACCCGAATCGGCATGCCGGTGTTTCGCTTCGATGTCTCGGGTCGAGGTGATAGCCACGCGCGCCAAGGTCAGGGCGTATCAGCGGTCGAAGATGTTCGCGAAGCAATGGACCTCTTACAAAGCAAGGGATACCGGGCTTTTATTCTGCACGGCCTTTGTTCGGGAGCGATTGAGGCTCACTATACGGCCTACGCCGATCCTCGCGTCGCGGGTCTTTCGATGGTCGACACTTATTCGTATCGGATTGGCACCTACTATCTGCGCTACTTCACTAAGCGGTTTGTTCGCTGGAATGCTTGGAAACGAATTCTGCAACGCTTCACTAAGTCAGCACCCAAGCTGGAGGGTGCCGATCAATTCTTTGTACCTTTTCCTCAGCTTGAGCGTATACGTTCTGACTTCGTCACTTTTAAGCAACGTCGACTCAAGTGCCACATTG
>JBGSTX010000098.1:0-11594 GCA_041736305.1 Oligoflexus sp.
CAGCCTTGGTGCTTTTCCACGATATCAAGTTTGCTCATGACCGTGTCGACCCACCACTGAGGATTCTTGTAGAGATCGCCATTGCGACCAGCGATAAACACTTTAGTCAGCTGTTCCTTGATTTTAGATCGAACGGCTGGAGTCAAGGTGTCTCCGGTGCCACCGCCTAAAGCTACGAAGCGAGAAAGAAGGAAACGACGACCGGCCTCACTGATTCTTGTGTTTTTCAGAGGTCCAAGAGTTTGCTGAGGATGCGCCGAGGCAACCGAGACTTCACAGCTTCTATCGCCGCGGAAAACGCCTGTAGACAGCTTGTTCGCCCACGTTGCCATCGCAATATCGAGCTGCCTAGCATCGGTAAAATCAGTGCGGATGTCCCACGATAGACGAAAGCCACCCATCGTCGCCCCGAGATCATGAATTACGAGCCAAGCGGCATCGGGAGCACATTCAGTTTCTGACAAAACATTAGTGCAATATACCCGCTGATTGCCCTCCTGATTATCAACGTGAGAAATCATGGCGGCGAGAATCGCGAGCGCATGACGTTTAGCTAGCTCGTCGTCGACCTTGTCCGGCGGAAATGACAGCAGGCTTTTATCCATAGAGAGATCGTCTGCAAATGACCATCCCTCTTTTTTGGTCTCGACAACAACGATCGGCTCAGCAAATTTCCGTTCAATAACAGCTGGGGTATACGAGGTCGATTGCTTCTTATCGACGAGGGATTTGACAAGGGCACGTGCCTTAGACTTATCGGCTTCGGAACCGTCGCGAGCCTTTTTAATCATCGACCAGACATCTTGATCGCTCGGACATCCAATGCATTTCACACGCACTGAATAATAAGTGTCGGCGGGAAATCCTAAGAGCCAGAGCAGGCGCGAGCCCGCCGGTTCATTGTAAATTTCTGGATTATTCTTGTCGTATTTTATCTTTACGTTCTTTGCCACGACTTTGCCGGATTCATCGATTATGTTGCAGATGAATTTTGGCGACAAACCACTGGGCGGATCATCGAAGTTTTTATCAGAGAATACACAGTTGACGGTTTCGTCCCAGTCGAAATAGTCAAGTCCTTTTACAGCTCCCGCTGGCATCTCGCCGTTTTTGATTTCCAGCTCACTCTTGGTACTAGGATTAGAAATTCCGCGGAAGACTTGGGCGCGGCTAACGAGCTCATTACGCTTGGTTTGGGGGACATCAACGTCTGATGTTTCGGCCTTGTCTCCCTTTCCCGTAGATTTGCATGAGAAAACCAGACCGAGACTCAAAATGCCTAAAATCTTGCTAGCTCTCACAGATCCTACTCCTTCTGTGCGATTGATCCCCTTCCCATAGCCCTAGTCGTTATGCCTTCGCCGAAGCCAAGCATTCACGGAATGATTCCGCGGTGTTTTGCGATTTAGCCTTAGGGAAAATTTCTAAACGATCATACCTTATTCTAATGACTTGCAAAATAGATTCTTCCCCCTTCCGGATTTTATTGGAGAACTCCGCCCTCGCTAGGGTCGCACGGAAAATCTGCCGAGAAATGCATAGTTCGTGAACCCTAAAGGAGTTCGACCGGATGAGAAAAAAGGCTGGCAAGAGTACCGAAAGTAAGAAGTTGAAGGACGCCGTGTCCGCTAACAAAACTCGAATAAAGAAAAAGCCACTTGCGGGAGTCCGCGACTGGGCAGGAGAAAAGATGCAATCGAGCAAGAGCTGGGTCCGCGGTACCAGCACCAAAGCGCGGGTAGCCTTTCTTTGTCTTGGCGTGATTGGATTAAGTGCGGGAGCCCTACCCTTTGTCGATTTAAAGGGTCCTATGGCCTCTCTCAACTCGCAGCTCACGACAGAGAATCAAAGCGACAAGCAGCCCGAAGTTAAAGCAGAAATGAAACACGCTAAAGGACAGAGTGAAAATTCAGCGGTAAAGGCCAGGGCCATAGAGACAGAGCCCAAATCTACGACCCGATTGAGTGCTGATAAGCCGAACAATTCGTTCACGAAAAAAGCTACGGTCAAAAGCAAGAAAGCCAAATCGAAATCTGCACTGCATGCCAAAAAAGCTAAGATCGAAAAGTCTAAGCTTGCGAAGCATAAAACCTTAAAGGGCAAACGATCATTAGCCGCTAAAGATAAATAGAATCTTGTTTTCTTTTCTTATTAGACCGGAGATCAGCATGATCTTCGGTCTTATCTCTATTGCCTATACCTTTTAAACGCGGCGCATCAGTCCTGCGAAGTCGCGTTGCCCATCAAAATTCACCCCAAGCGCTTGCAGCAGAAGACTGTAGACATCAGCTTCTTCCATCTCTCTCCCTCTATCGGGATCGCCTGTGAGCGGATTGAAGCCATAGGTAAGGCCCGTACTCGTGTCGACGCCTCCATAGATGCGGTTGCCTTCGATGCGCGGCGAAATAAGCACGCTCCCGTTGTTGAGATGGTGGCCGCTCCCGATCCTAGTTTCGCGATCGCGTCCGAATTCAGTCGCAATATAGACGAGCGACCTATCCCAAATTTTGCCTTCCTCGGGCCTGCCGAGGTAGTCTTCTTCCTTAAGTAGTTGTATAAGTCGGTCGAGCGTCGAGAAGAGCCGCCGCCACATGCTGTTCTGAGCCCCTTGGTGATTGTTATGAGACCAGTCGAAAGCCAGGGGCAGATGAAGAATTTCCTTTTGCTCACCGACTTCTGTGAAGCGGACCAGGTCATCCAATCCGAGCGTGACCGCAGCTGTAAGTCCGTAGCGGAAGAGCAGAAAAGCAAGCGCAGCCTGGGCTTCTAGAGGATCTGTCGCGTAAGCCGGAAAAACAGTCCGTACCTTCAGCAAGAGAGAGCCACGACTCGAATGGGCGTTAAGCGGAGGAGCTAGCCGCGCCTGGTCGAAGAACATGAGGGCCTCGAGCAGTTCGGCAGCTTCCAACTTGGGTATATTCTGCTGATAGCGCACGAAGTCGGCTAGCAAGGCCGACTCATTGTGCTTGGATAAGAACGTGCTATCGAGTTCCGCTCGTACCTTCCGCGCAGCCGATAAGATTTTATCGTCAGCTCGACCTTCAATCCGCTGCTCGCGATGTAAAGCCAAGGGAAAGAGCAGAGCGTCCGCTACCGCTTCAGCTCTGGCGACGCGCGGCAGTTCAGGATCCGTGCCTGGCAGTCCATAGCCACCCATTCCCATGTTAATATTCGCCAGGAGCATTGATTGCCCATGGGCTGCTGCAGCCGCTTCCATCAAGGTCCGTCCACGGTTGATGCCGTTGCCATTAAGGGAACGTTGGGCTGCTATCAAGTGGTTGACGCTAGTCCCCGTATGCGTGATAACCGCTGCATCTCGCCCGTGCTTGCGCAAGAAGGTCCGCATTTCGTAGTTGGTATCGACCGGAACTCCCAGTTCATAGGGCACCGGTCGCACGCAAGCGAAGGCAGATCCAGCTTCGATATCAATTTCCGCCGCTGTGTAGCTGCGAATGCTTCGATTATTGTCAGAACCGAGCACAGGTAAGAGGGAATCGACTATGCTGGCTCCTCCGTTAGCTGTCACGGCGATGAGCAGTTTTTCAGGGCGGACTCCGCGCGTTGAGACAGAAGAGCCGGCAGCGGCGCTGGCCTTGGCCTGATAAGCGCCCCAAAAACTCAGCCAGGCGGCGGTCTCTAACAGATGTCGGCGATCGAGCTTTTTACTCATGAGCGATCTCCCCTCAGAAAAATAGAAATTCCAGCTGTGAACCTACTGCAAGGCAGAGCGCCTGACTGAACATGGAGGCTTTCTCATCACCCAAGGCGGGGTCGTTAGCCAGTCCGAGTAGCGCTGCTTCCTCAGCAGGCAAAGGATCACGCACGAGAAAGCGCTGATAAAGGTCTCGAATCTGCTGAGCGATCGCGGGGCGATTGAGCTGGCTCAGCTTCTGCTGGAGCGGGTAGAAACGGAACACTGTAGGGGCTGCTCCTTCGCCGTCCCGGGCGATGCGATTGATGCAAGCGTTTAAGACGACTCGCTCAAAGGCGATGGCAGTGAGCTGCGAAGGTTCAGGCAAGGATCGATACTGCACGCGGGCAAAAGGATCATGGTCGCCTAGAGCGTAGAGATGCACATCCTTCAAGCAAGAGTATTGACCCAACTCGAGACAGAGCTCGTCGGCAGCTAGCTCGAGGGCCCGGCTTAGATCGCGTTCAAGAATCTGACTACGCTTCCAAATAAGTTCGGCCGCAGCTGCTTGGATAGAAAGCGAAAATCCTAGGAGAAAGAAAAGTATACGCATTTCAGAATCTCCCTCCGAAACTTTGGGTTTCGACCATGGCGTGAATGAGTTTGTTGGCATTGTAGTTGAGCCCGGGCAGGCTCTGCCAAAGTTCGTCAAACTCGGCGAGCTGTGCTTGGGAACGGGGAGGATTGCCGAGCATGTAGGAATAGAGCAGCATAGTCAGATTTTTTTGAAAATCCTCGGACTGAACGGCTTTTTGTACCCACGCACCAAGATCAGAAACCGGCTCGCCAAAAAGATAAGCCCAGTTTTCCCACTGGGTAAATCCCGCATCGAAGCTGCCAACTGCTAGACGGCCGCCGCGGAGACCTACGTACGGAGCAAAGGCATAGGCAAGTGGATCGAGCGTGCTGTGGCAGAAGGCACAGGCCTCTTCCTTCACCCCTTTATTATCGACATCCCGAGGTTCGTTCGGGACCGGAAAGAGACCTTCGCTCCGAGCAATGTCGAGCCCGAGGTAAGCGCGATAAGCCTGCGAGGCCGTGTTACGAGGAAGCTCAGCAAACATGGTGTTGGTAGAGATGAACCACTGCGTCGTGATCATTCCATAGCGCTTGGCTGGTTCGAGAGGCTGGCCGTTTGCCACCGTGATCTTGCCTTCTATTTTCCGGTCCGGAATAGGTACCTCGATTTTTTCTCCGTTTGGGCCTATGTGATACTGAGCACTCAGCAAATCACGCATGTCGCGATCACCGCTCATAACATGCACGAAGAGCCGGTAGTCGTAACTATAGTCACCGATCACAAAGGGATTGCCATCAACACCGACGGCGCGATTAGGCTTGATTTTGTCATCAGCAAGCCGCGGCAAGGCATCTTTCAACCAAAAGTCGCTGACTAGACACTTGTCGAGCGCACTGTGCAGCTCGATCTTTTGCTCCGCTGCGGATTTAGTTCTAAAGGCGACCAAATCTTGATAAGAGGGCGAGGCTCCGCAGAAGAGAAGATGAGCTCTTCTCCATGCCAGCTCTGGCTCGAAAGCAGTCTGATCAGAAGGCGGAGGCGGCATGGGACCCTGATCGGGTTTCGACAAATCGCTTCCTTCGGCAAGCTCCGTCTCATTCGTTCGCCCATCACCATCGCTGTCGATGGTGGCGATAGCACGCAAGCTTTCATCTAAATAACGACTGAAGGCAGCGGGGCTCTTATCGAAGTCGGCGAACGACCGCAGCTTTCGCGATAAGTCGCCACCGTAAAGGTTGAGAGTGGGAGGTGCCGTGTGACAAGTCTGACAGCTCGCCTGGCCGCTGCTACAGGCAGGGGCCTCCGGATAGCTCGAGCAGAAGAGCGAGGCGTTGAGTGGAATGGCATTGAGTTGAGAAGCGAAGTTCGCAAATCCCAACACAAAGCCGAGGTACCAGAGCCTTGGGCGACTAGGCATAGTGTGCATCCTCTTTTTCATCTCATTTTTATGAGATCGCTGCTTGTTCAGCTTACAAAAACGAGAGATTTTCTTTGCAGAGTATACGTGAGTATCCAAAGAATTAAAGCGGCATTCTCGAGGGCAGCTTTAGAAGCGCTAGCCTTCTCTCGATATTTCACATCTTAGCATCGTTCTCTCCTCAGCTTCAGCTCTTCACTAGGCAAAAGCTAGGCCAGGGCGTCTCAAAAAGTTTTATATAGTTTAAGAGAGTAAGCAATATCGCTGAGATAGGCGGATAAAAAATCGGCCCCAGGGCGGGGCCGGATGGTACAGAAAATCTAAACTTCGATGAAGAGTTTACCAGTGTTCTCACCTTTGAAGAGCATATTGAGGGCATCGGGCGCCTTCTCGAGTCCTTTGACGACGGTCGACTTATACTTGATCTTGCCTTCTTTCATCCATTTCGCCAGCTCGGCGGTTGCTTCGGGAATCTTCTTGGCAAAGTCGAAGACGATGAAACCTTGCACCAGCACACGCTTCATGAGAATCAGCGAAAATCCTTTGGGACCAGGAGTCGGACGCTCGTCATTGTATGAAGAGATCATTCCGCAAAGCGGGATGCGCGAGAAGAGGTTGAGGCGCTTTAGAACTTCCTCGAGAGTCTCGCCTCCCACGTTTTCAAAATAAACGTCGATTCCCTTGGGACAGGTACGATCGAGCCCAGCTCCGATTGATTCTTTCTTGTAGTTGATGACTTCGTCGAAATGCAGTTCGTTCTTGAGCCAAGCACACTTCTCGTCAGAACCGGCGATACCAACGACGCGCGCTCCCTTTATTTTAGCGATCTGTCCGACAATCGAGCCAACCGCACCAGCGGCAGCAGAAACGACTACTGTCTCTCCAGGCTTCGGTTTGCCAATTTCAAGAAGACCGAAATATGCTGTTAAGCCCGTCATCCCAATAGGTCCCATATGAGCATCGAGAGGTACATCCAGATCAGGAAGTTTGCTCACTTGGCCCGCTGCCACCAAGGAATATGCCTGCCAACCAAGCAGTCCCGAGACCAAATCGCCTTCTTTGAAGAGAGGCGAATTACTCTTTTCAACCCGGCCTATACCCAAACCACGCATCACGTCACCAACCTGCACAGGCTCCATATACTGAGGCATGTCGCTCATCCAGATCCGATTGGTCGGATCGAGGCTAAGATATTGAACTTTGACGAGAAGCTGGTCCTTGCCAGGACTTGGTATGTCAGTCTCTGTCCACTGGAAGTTGCTCGAGGTGATCATACCTTGGGGACGAACTTTGAGTTTCCAAGCTGGGTTCTTAGCCACGTAGTTTTCTCCTTCGATTGAGTCCGAAATCACAAATCTCCTCCTTTTAGGCCGAAAGGCTCGAAGAAGCAAGTTTCCGCTCCCATAACTTAATATCAGGTTTTTTGTAGACTACACAAAGAGCAGACGCAGCCAAACGTAAAGTCACGAGCCAGTAAGCCGATCAACAAGCAGGCATGCTTAGTCAAAAATGTTCATGTGCGAGGACTGGTCGCTTGGTGTTCAACGCCAAAAAAAATTTGTCTGAAGAAATTCTTGTTCATGATGACAGGGTGGATTTGTCACGTGCAAACTATAGTCCTGAGCTTTCTTCGACTAATCTAGACGCTGAGACACAAAGCTTTCACGTAACGATAGACAGAGTCAGCTTCAAAAAGCCCGTCGATATAGTCACAACAGTCTTGAATGCCCATGGATTTGCGATCAATCTTGAGAACATACTCTCTTCCCTCGACCAGTTCGTGCTCGGGGTCAAAGTAAAAATGCCAGAGAAAAGCCCCCAGGAAGGCCGCGTACTAGTTCGCAACTTCTTGCCCTGCGTGCACCTGACTATGCCCAACAAGTCCAAGGTTGGCACCTTACTCAAGCTCTTTTACGCGGAAATCCAAGGCTACGAGCAAGAAATAGCCCGTCTCCAAGATGGGGAACTCAAAAAAGACGGCGAAAAGGTCAAATCCCGGGAACAGTTGCAAAAAGAAATTGAAAAGCTGAGCATCGAGAACAGCCGTCTGCAAAGCAAAGTCACCGATTTAACGAATCAACTGACAGAAGCGCTGAAGTTTCAAGCCAACGCGAACCGGGCCTTGGCTTCGCAAAACATTATCCCACCGCAACTGCGCCTGGCTCAGGTTCGCGATATCATTTTTTCCGAACGATCGGTTCTCCTCCGTGCAGGCCGAACTAATATCAGTCTGCCTATGGCCCTGTTGGAAGCTCTGCCAAAGCCCGGGGACACGTGCCTCCTGAATGTCGTCGATGGGACGGCGCTTGGCGCCTTCTTCTACGAATCGCGGGGAGTCCCTTTTCTAAAGGATATGGCCGAAGTTCTCTCGGTCAGCTCCGAAGCGTGCAAAGTGAGAGATTCGCAGCGCAAGCAGCACATCCTCCGCGCCCAAAATGAAACTGAGAAGGAACTCTTCAGCTCCCTCAAGCGAGGGCAGAAGATCATATTGTATCGGGCTGAAGACCTCATTATCAAAGTCGACGGCGTCGGTTCAACGAGACCGCAAGAGTTCACCCGCGAAGTTCAAGAACTGATCGCCCTATTTCAAATCGCCCATACCGCCGACGACAAGGGACTCGCTGAACCCCTCCACGTCGTGCGGGATGTAGAGGAGTAGACCCATGGAAGGCTTGAACTCGAAAAAATATCTGCACACCACCAAAAAGCGTTTCGACCCGATCGCGCTTGTGTTGAGCCTACTTGGGTTGGCCGGAGTCGTCTACGGCGTCGTCTATTCTGATGGAACCCAGTCTTACTACGATCTCCACAGCCTGCTCATCGTCATCTGCGGAACCTTTGCGAGTATTCTCTTCCAGTTCGATTTCGGCAGCAGCTTCTACAGCCTCTTGCTCGTTCTACGCTCCTTCCTCGGCACACCGGAGAAAAAGCTACTCAATACGATTAAAGAACTCGATGAAGCTATCATCCAGCAGCTGGACTTGAAGCAGATGCGAGAGGGCCTGCAGATCGATGGCGAAATCCTGAATGACATTGTCTTCATGTACAAGCGCGGTCTCCTCTTCGAAGAAATCGATGAATTTGTCACAGCTCGGATCAGCGATGAGTATCTTGGCCGCCGCGTTGCCGTTGATCTCCTGAAGCGTGCCTCGGTGATTGCTCCTTCCCTGGGTCTCTTCGGAACAACCATGGGTCTTATCGGAGTTCTCCGCAACCTAGCCAATCCTGCAGAAATCGGTTCGTCGATGTCTCTAGCGCTCATGACTACGGCTTACGGAGCAGCGTTGAACTCCCTCTTCTTCACTCCCCTCGCCGGTCGCCTGGAACATCACAATATGATTTACCTCGAAATCCATCAGCAGCTCCTGAACAAAGTCGGGATACTGCTCGGACGTGATGAACGCAAGATCGGTGCCGCAGAAAAATCGGGAGGCATTGCAGCATGAAGCTTGAGCAATTGCAGTCTAACGAGTCATCCGAGAGCGCGCTCTCGTCTTTTTACGTGAGTCTAGCCGATCTCATGACCCTGCTTCTCGTCTTCTTCCTCATGCTCGTCTCTATGAGCAAGATCGATACCGGCTCGTACGAAGTCATTCGCAGTGGTTTCACCGGCTCAACCAAGAATACTCTGGTCGACCTGGCCGCTCGCCTGCGCAAGATGGTCGAGGACAAGCCTGGCATTCCCGGCGTGAAAGTCCATTTGGCCCCGGACGGCGTTCGCCTCGATCTCGATACGGGCGCACTTTTTGAAACGGGTAAAGCGAGCCTGAAGCCTGGCGCTTTAGACCCGATTTTACCGCTTCTCAGTGAGATTCTATCGACACCCTACATCATTGATGTCGAAGGACATACGGACGACCAGGCCCTGCGCCGCTTTTATAAAGTCGACGAGGAGAAAAATCTCGAAACCAACTGGTCGCTGAGTGGACGTCGCGCCAGCAGCGTCGTCCATCACCTCTTAGACCTGGGCTTCGGCGAACCGCGGGTCCGCCTGGTCGGTTATGCTAGCACGCGTCCACTTTCGAAAATAGAAGGCAAGAGCGGCGATGAGCTTACTGCCGCCCGCGCCGAAAATCGGCGCGTGTCCCTGCTCGTGAAGTAAAGGAGAACCAAAGTGGGTCTTATCCCTAAAGCAGCGAATGAAGCCGTCGTCTCCGTCAAGCACGGTAGAGACGGCAAGTTTACTATACGGCGCAGCAGAAGCTCAGAAGGATACGAAGTCTTTGTCATCGAAAACATCTCACGAAATGAAAAGCTCAACATCCCGCGCGAACTCTTTGATCGCTTTCGAGCCACGCTGCTCGAACTGAGCTTTCAGACGCCGAGCGATACCCGTCCCTTAGATAGAAAAATCTACTTCGAAGAGCTGGATTACTACAGCATTCGACCGGCGCTGGGAGAAGCCCAGAAGTTCGTCGTCCAGGAACTCATCAAGCAGCCCGGCTCAAGCGGACTCCTGACGATCCCTCTCGAGGCTCTCGGCCCTTTAGCTAAAGCGCTATATCAGCCTGCTCTGCGGCACACCAGTGAAGTCTTCGATCGTATTCTCAGCTATCATAAGCTCTTTCACTTCTCCTTTACCGAAGGCAGTGAAAGCATCACAAGTGATCTGGCTATGCGCCGCGACGTCTTGTCCCAGATCGATGAATTCGTTCCAGCGATGCGCACGCGCGAAAGCGAAGGTCGCTGGTCGCCTGGGGAAGTTGGCGTTGAAGTCCTTCCACGCGAATCGGCGTCCAGCAAGGCTCAGGACAGTAAGAAGGATGGGTTCAGCAAATTCAAATCCAAGCTCGGCCAGAAAGATGGCCGCGAAGCTTATGAAGTCGACTATGGAGCCCTTTTCCAGAACGGCCCTGGCACAGTTCCCGAAAAACTCCCGCGCGCCGCTTCGGACGAAACCAAACGCGGTGCGATCGCCAATGCCACGACTTTCCCCCTCCCTCTGCTGGCTGGGGATATCAAGTCGATGGCTCAGCTGCCGTTTCGCTGCGAACTCAACAAGGAGGAGGCAAGTTCT
The DNA here is from genome assembly GCA_041736305.1 of Oligoflexus sp. Taxonomy (GTDB): domain Bacteria; phylum Bdellovibrionota_B; class Oligoflexia; order Oligoflexales; family Oligoflexaceae; genus Oligoflexus. The sequence continues at coordinate 10,646 of JBGSTX010000098.1, forward strand.
CTGCGGGAAAACTTCCTGCTTGATCGCAACTCCGAACTGTATCTGGGATTCGAGATCATTGACGCGATCTTTCGCACACATAATAAGCTGAAAACCTATCGTTTTCCTCTCTACTACATGAAAGTCGTCATCGAAGAAGCGGGACGGTATATTCACATCAGCCCCGCCCAGCATAAGCCTGAGATCTATCTGAACCATCTGGCTCTAGCCACTCTGGTCGAAAGCTTTTCCGCAGCCCGTCCCAACGGAGGCGATCCGCTCGAAGCTTTTTTTGGAAACCTTCTCTCACAGAAGATCGAAGTTCGCGGACGGCTTGCAGAACTTCGCATTCAGCGCCTCTTGCCAGTAGCCGAAGATATTTTCGACCGAGTCCGTGACCTCCTCTTAGGCCTTCCCGGCGAAAACGGGAAAGGCGGCATACTCGAAAGCCTCAAAGTCATCGGTCTCGAATGCGATCTCGAGTCGGTGGCTCTTTATAAAGCGCAGAACCTGACCTCTCCCGTAACGCGGGCCTTGCATCAGGATATGGATCACATTCAAGCGATATCCGAAGAGAATCCTGAGCGCTTCTATCGTTCGCTCCTCGGCCAGTTTCTCTGCCCCGAGCTTCGCTCCAACTCCTCGGAGCCCTTCGCCGAGCAGGTGCTTTGTCCAGGCGCCGCTCCTAAGTCCACCAGAAAACTCCTCGATCGCCTAAATAAGAACGACCTGCTGCTGCTGGAAGGACCGCCGGGAACAGGCAAGACCTTTACAATTATGAACCTCCTTCTCCACAGCATCAATGCAGGTAAGCGGGTTCTGATCGTCAGCGATCAGAAAGCTGCGATCCACGCCCTCGTTGAGAAAGTACAGGAGTACCTGGTCGGGCGGGACCTCAATTCCCCTCTCTCCAAAGCGAATCTAGCTCTCTTCCGCCAGTCGATCAAAGTGGTGGATCAGGTTCCCAATG
>JBGSTX010000109.1:0-4297 GCA_041736305.1 Oligoflexus sp.
GGCAACACCGCTGTGGCCATCGGGTGCGGTGGATCTGGGCGAGTCACAGCGTGCATCATTCGCTGCCGCAGATAACTTTTTCAGGAGCCTACCGCCTCGGGATTACCGGTTTTATATCCGGTCTCTTCGTGTTTTTCTTGCCGCTGATGTGGATAGGGTTCCCACCCGAAATGATCGGTGTTATCTATGCTTCCAATCTTATTTATCAGTTTTGGCTTCATACCGAATTGGTCCCTAAACTCGGAGCGCTCGAACATATCTTCAATACGCCGAGCCACCACCGCGTCCACCATTCGGTAAATGAAGTCTATCTCGACAAAAATTTTGGGGGTGTCCTCATTATTTTTGACAAAATCTTCGGTACATTCGCTAGAGAAGATGAAGCCGTTAAATTAAGTTATGGAATCGTCAATCGTCAGCCGACTTATAAAATCAGCCGCATCCTCTTTCAGGAGTGGCGGTCGATAGCTCGCGATGTAGCAAGGGCTCCGGATCTACGAAGTGCTTTCATGTACATGTTTGGGCCTCCCGGATGGACACCTTCCGCAGCAGCGGCACCGAGTAAGTCGCATGCAGATTCAGATGCAGGCGATCTTTCCCAACATATCGCTGGTTAAAGCTAGGGTAGTAGATCGACGCTGAACTTGCGAGCCTTGATCCGTCCTTCACGAAGCCGCTGTACAGCGGACTTGGCGATTTCGCGCGAAACGGCTACGTAGGTGAAGTGGTCGTGAATCTCGATCTTGCCGATATCCTCAGCACTGAAGCCACCGGCTTCCCCGGTAAACGCGCCTAGAATATCTCCAGGCCGCAGCTTCTCTTTCCTTCCTCCACCGATCGTCAAAGTCTGCATAGTCGCGTCTTGGTAGGCGGCGGCACCAGGCGCACGGCCTCGGCCTTCTTCCAGCTTGCCTTGCTCGAGACTGTAGCCGGCGGCCTCTTCGATGGCTTCGATGCGGTGCTGGTCGCGGGCCGTTACGAGAGAGATAGCCAAACCCTTCTTGCCCGCTCGACCGGTTCGCCCGATGCGGTGCAGATAGGTGTCGGGCTTGAAGGGTAATTCGTAATTAACGACCAGCCCAAGATCCGATACATCGATACCCCGTGCTGCCACATCGGTCGCTACGAGGATCCGAATGCTCCCATTGCGCAAACGAGCCATCACGCGATCGCGCTCGTCCTGTTCGAGTTCGCCATGAATACAGTCGGCGCTTGCGCCTGCTTTGCGTAAAGTCTCGGTAATTTCGCTGACTATGGCGCGCTGGTTAGCGAAGATGATCGTCGACTCGGAGGGATGAGCAGCCAGGACTCTCTGCAGGGTAAGCAGGCGAGCGTCATGCTTGGTCTGGAAGAGAATCTGGCGAATGTTTTTCTTGCTGCGTTCGCGAGCCGCAACCGTTATCCGCTGCGCGTTTTGCTGATAAGTCTTGCTCAGAGTCTCGACCGCATCGGGAAAGGTAGCCGAGAAGAAAACGGTTTGGCGTTTCGGCGGCAGAGCTGCGAAAATCGCTTTGATATCGTCTTCGAAGCCCATGTCGAGCATGCGGTCGGCTTCATCGAGAACGATAACGTTCGCCTGCTTGAGAACGAGGGTTCCCCTTCGAATGTGATCGCAGACGCGACCCGGAGTTCCGACTACTATGTGCACGCCTTGTTCGAGGCTGCCGATTTGCGGGCCTAGGAGTTGACCTCCTGATAAAGTGATCACCTGAAGGCCTGCGAGACGCCGACCCAACTTGCGGATTTCGCGCGCGACCTGACTGCTGAGTTCACGCGTCGGGCAAAGGATGAGAGCCTGGGGACGTCGGAGGGAGAGACGCAATTTTTCCAGAATGGGGAGCGAGAAAGCAGCTGTCTTACCGCTACCCGTTTCCGACTGACCGATCAGATCCTTGCCCGCTAGCAGAGGTGGAATACTCTGGGCTTGAATAGGAGTAAGACTCGTATATCCCAGTTCCTCCAGCACTTCGGTCAAAGGTTGGGAGAGAGGGAAGGCACTGATTTGGTCCATATTTTCATCCTAGAGCAAGCTTCTGCTATCATGATGGAAGGTCATAGCCGAAAACTCCCGACCATGCAGCAAAGATCGTTTCACAAAATGAAGCTGTCAATGCGGTATAACGAGGATAAAGGCTTGAGGAATAGCGAACATAAAGGTGGCTTGTCTCTCACTGGACTAATTTTGCCAAAGATTTTCAACGCACAATGCAAAGTTCGCGTTGACCTTCGCAGTCGAAATGCTTAACTAGCGGTGGTTCTAAGGCCCCGCCTTTACTCTTGAAACGCCTTTGCGGCAGTCAAACAAGTGAGGAAGTATGGCGAACAGAGCTAGGGATACAGGCGAAAACCCTCTGGTCCAAACTGCCATTTTGATCGCAGGCCTCATGTCGGATAGGACGCGCACACGTGACGTGCTTTTCTATATCGATTTGGTGAAGAATGTTTTTCAGGCCTTTCTGCACGTGCCAGACTTTGAGATCCAGTCGGTGCAGATACTCCGCAAGTTCAAGCGTTATCAGGAACTCGGTTGGGGCGAAATTCGAAATGACAATTCTGCGGTCATACTCAATCTCAATCCCCAGGGCATCTTTCAGATTATAGTGTCGCTGAGAGAAATCGAATATATCCTGCCTTTTAACGAAGCTACGTTTCTCCAGTGGTTTCTCGACTCCTATCGGCAGCACATTTTAGATCGCGTGTCGGGTGCATTGAATCCGGCAGAAATGCAGAAACTCGAGCGTTATCTGGAACCCTATTCCGTTTTTCGTGCTCAGGTTGAAAGACTGCGGCAGGGCGCCAAGGACATGGAAGAACGCATTTCTGAATCGGCGAAGCTCCTGGCATTTATTCAGGAGTCGCAGAAGAAGGGTATGAGTACAGAAGAGATTGTCACGTCGCTCCCTTCGGAATTCAGCTATCGATTGAGTCACCAGAAACGATTTCAGGAATGGCTGCAGGGACTCCCCGAGAACATCCAGACCTATGAGATTGAAAAGGGAATAGCCAAACGCCAAGGCGATCTCTACCGGCGTTTGCAAGATTCCATCTCCAGTATGACTACCTTCTATCAGGAAGCGCAGAAGGCGACGCTACCTTAGATAGTCCTCTCAAAAGATCTGCGTATAGCCGAGTGAATAATTGAAAGCAGTGTCTTCGTCAACGTTGAGCACTGCTTTTTCACCTTCAATAATATAGTTGGTCGCCAATCGAATGCCTCCATAATTGTAGGCGAGCGAAAGCTGACTGTGGCCAAGGCCTTCTTGCTTGGTAGGTGTGGCGATATCGGGATTCCGATAGGTGATCAGAGCTTGGGTGTCGAGGCTTTGCGACTGCCTTTGCAGCAGTACCTGCTGTATTCCGCCTTCGATGTAGGTATCAGACTTTATAACGCCACTCAGACCGTAGGAGGCAAATACGTAGGGGCGCAGGAAGACGGGTATAGTGAGCTTTGTAATGGCGTCATTCATTACAGACTCGGGCAGTCTGTTACTCTGCGGAAATTGGTACTGGGCGAGCATAAATTCCACATCCAAAAACGCCAGGCCCGGAGTCTTGTAGTAAAGATACAAGTCGAGCTTGGCCAGCTGCCCTTCGGACTGCTTATAAAATACCGGATCGCGGCCGTCTTGATTGCTTAAAGGAATGGCTCCCCAGGCACCAAAAGAGAGACCGTAAGGGCTGACGATCCAAGCGCTAGGCAGGAGGGAAGGGCTCGCCACAAAGGTCTTGCCTCTCTGTATCGCCGCGCTCGAAGCGTCGATAGTCGTCCGGAGGCGAATGGGAGCGGACTGCGTTAGAGTGCTGGTCTGTGCTTGGAGGGTTGAGCAGGCGAACAAATAACCTATTGTAAAATAAGAAGAATAAGACCTGCGCCTCATAGATAGTCCTTTTTACGCAGTCAATTGCGTGGTTTGAATCGTGATAGTGCGAGGAAAACCACCTGTGTTTAATCGTTGTCGAGTCAGAAGTCAAATGAGCTTTGCAGCTGTCGGATTTGGCAAGCAACCCCTATTCCTGGAGCCCCCTTGATCAAAACATTCCGAATTGAGTATCGAGTAGCTGGTCGCTTATCGCTGGTGCAGGAGATACTGAGCGACATGCAGAAATTCGGCTCCTATCATCCGCTTATTGAGAAGGTAGATAAAGTAAGAGAGAACCAGTACACGCTGCATGAATTTTCGCCTCTTCCGCTGGGGCTTAAGCTGCCGTTTCGCTACGGTGCAAGCGTGATTCTGAAGCCCGAAACGCAAGCGATACGCTATGAAGCCAAGCCCATGGGAATACGTTTGTCGATAGA
>JBGSTX010000192.1:0-9659 GCA_041736305.1 Oligoflexus sp.
GCCTCAGTCCAGCGTCCAGGTCGATAGAATTTGACGATCAGCAAATGATCGAGCGATCGTGGTTTCTTTTCCTCAACATCCAGCTCGAGCTCATAGACGCGGTTCTCCATGCTGGCATGCGAGACGCTTCGTCCCGTGCACCGCACGCCGAGGGATCGTTCGACAGCATCCAGAATACGGTCGGGCGTGAGCTGATAAAAAAATTGTGTTTCGCTGGATCCCCATGCCGACTGCATCATCTCTCGCTCCACTCGACCCTTTCGGCGGGTCGTTTACAAGCCCTCGTAAATCATAAGGAGAATGCCCGGACTTTCCACTCTCTCATAGGCTTTTTAACTCTAAAATAACCGAAAGGTAAGAATCAGACTCCTCGCTTTTGCCGCTCGATCGATGCTTCATTTACTTAGATTACGCATACTTAAGTCCCGAGTCCTCAAAGGACGAGCGGAGCTACCGAGCAAGAAGACAACTGACATACGTGAGTCTCGAGAAAGGACTGCAAACATGAAAGCTAGAAGCTCTGTCAAAATGATCTTGCTTGGTGCATTGATGATGCCTGGCCTAACAGCCTGCTCCCTCTTTGGAGGAGGTGATGAAGCCCCTGCTGAGGAAGTGGCAGCCAACGGCGAAGAAAATGCTGCTGCTGAGCCCGAAGGTGAAGGCGAAGCCAATGCGGAAGCAAACACTGAGGCCACTGCCGAAGGAAATGCAGCCGATGCCAATCTCCCGACGAATGAGGCTGGATTAGCCAACGACGTCCCTGTCGATAGCAACAATCTCGGAACAGACAACGCAACTATTCCTTCGGATCTCTTAGGTAACAATGCGAATGGTCTCGGTGCTGCAGATGCCCCTCCGGGCGGCGAAGCAGCTCCTTTAGCGGCTGATCCAGCACTTGCTGATCCAGCAGCCGCACCAGCCGCACCCACTATGATGCCTTCGGGCAGCGTGCGCGTCTACTTCGTGAACGTCCCCAGCGCGCCGCTCCGCGACAAGCCAGACGGTCAGACTGTTGGCGAACTGAAGATGGGTGACCCCGTCCTCGTTTCCGTAGAAGGCACCTGGGCGAACATAGTCAACCGCGGCTATATTGAACTCGCCAGCCTCTCTATGAATCCTGTAGCTCGCCCGAAAGAGCCCACTAGCTGGAACTAAGTGTCAGTCCTTAAATCCGGGCTCCTTCTCTAGAAGGTCCCGGTTTTTGACCCTGCCCATAGTCTAGCTTTTGCTCTCTTCCTTGAAGCATGGCCCATACTGCTTCCCACGACCAGACTTCGTCGGGGCTTCGCCCAGCCAAGACGTTTTCTACCAGTTCCTTCTTTTCCCCATGTACCATGTGAATGACTTCTTCGATCGTTTGTCGCGCTCGCAGCTTGTAAACGGTGACGGCTTGTTTCTGCCCCATCCGATACGCGCGATCCGTCGCTTGCAATTCCACGGCAGGATTCCACCAGGGATCCATATGAAAAACATAGGAAGCGCGGGTCAAATTAAGTCCAGTTCCCCCGGCCTTGAGCGATATAAGCAGCGCATCGTAGCCTCCCTGCTGAAAGCGATCGACCAATTCAAGGCGCTCGGCGACAGGCGTTTGCCCATCGAGGTAAAGAATCTTTCTGCCGTCTGCTTCGAGGGCTGCCGCGATCTCTTTGAGAAAGCGCGTAAACTGACTGAATACCAATGCCGCATGACCGGCTGTGCTCAGCTCGGCGAGGCGCTCCCGCAGAAGCTCTATTTTGGTCGATCCCCCTTCCCAGTCTTGGTCTAGAAGTCGACGGTGACAGGAGGCCTGCCGGAGTTTGGTCAAGGCGGCGAGTACCTGCATCCTCTTCTTAGCCTGCGTTTCTGGATTCTCATCTCCCTCGAGGGCAGCAAAGCGATCGACGGCTTCACCGCGCAGGGCTTCGTAGAATTCCTGTTCCTCGGCACTGAGATCGACCCAAAGATCTATTTCCGTCTTCTCAGGCAGCTCGCTGAGATAGTCTTTTTTCAGGCGTCTGAGAACGAAAGGACTTATCTTACGCCGCAGGCGTTCTTGAGCCTCGGGCGAGCGATCGCGTTCGATGGGAAAGACAAACGAACGTCGGAAGCGCTCCCACTCCCCAAACAGGCCAGGAGATAGCGTATGGAAGAGCGACCAGAGCTCGCTGAGACGGTTTTCGATGGGAGTTCCGCTCAGACCGAGTTTCCAGCGACCGTTGAGGAGGCGGACGGCTTGCGCGGTTTTGGTTTGGGCATTTTTAATCTGCTGGGCTTCGTCGAGGACTATGATGTTCCACTGCTGGCTGCTCAGCCGTTCAGCATAGCGCATGATGAGTCCATAGCTTGCGATCAGAACCTCACCGGGACCAAAGCTTCTTCCTTGAGCTCGGTCTTCTAGATCACGCAGGAGTACGATGCGAAGCTCGGGACAGAAGCGTCGGGCCTCCGCCGCCCAGTTATAACTCAGTGAACTAGGGGCAATGACGAGCGCTGGACCTTCGCCGGCTTTTTTTAGCAGCAGCGCCAGTGTTTGGAGGGTCTTGCCCAGTCCCATGTCATCGGCTAGGCAAGCCCCCAGTCCGTTCTCGTAAAGGTGCAGGAGCCAGCGAAAACCCTCGATCTGGTAGGGTCTCAGCTCCGCCTGGAGTCCGGCAGGCAAAGAGGGATTTTTCTCGGGGCGATGTTTGGCTCGCTGCACCTGACGCCAAAAAGCCTTGGAGGCTTCGACGAAAGGGAAAGCTGCGAGTGCAGCGCTGGTTTCCGGACTGGCGAGGGCTGCTAGATCGATACTGCAGGCACCATCAGTATCGTCGGGAGAGAATTCGACGGCCTGCTGGAGAGGCTCAAGTCGCTGACGAAAATGCTCGCTGATCAGGGCCCAGCGACCGTCGGGTAGCTGAATATATTTCTTCTGCATGCGAATCGCTGCCAGCATTTCGCGAAGGCTGATCTTGGTACCTTCGTCGAGTTCTAGCCAACCTTCGACTTGAAACCAGTCTTTCTTCTCACCGACGCTGATACTCAGCTTTGCCGTGTCCAGCTCGGCGGTGACTGCGTAGGGCTTTGCCGTTTTCTGAAGGGAGGCAGGCCATTCGATAAGCAAAGGGCTTTCAGCTCGATAGGCTTCGACCTCTCGCATCAGTTCGAGGGCTTTCTCGTAGTTGTAAGCGATGAAAATGCCAGTTTCGACCTCGGGCAGTGCGTCGAGATTGAGGCCGCGACTCAGCTGTCTAGCTAGGCGACGTTCGCTAGGAAAATCGCGTTCCCATATCCGCTGCTTAGCCTGACCGCTGCTTCCGAAATCGCGCAGTCGTTCAGCGCCTTCACCGGCTCGTACAAGTAGTTGCGGCGCTATCCTCAGGAGGACTTCGACCTTCATTCCCCCTCGCACGAAGGGTGTAAGGCGGAGGACTCCCTGCATCTCGCTGACGGCTTCGGCAGCTTCCTCCTTGCCGGCAGAGAGATTGAGGAGCCGAGGATCGAGGCGCTCGAGAAAGGCCAGCATACGTTCTTTCTCAGCGGCTGGTATCGGCCGCTCCTGTTCGATGACTTGGCTGATGAATCGTTCGGCTCTCGCTTCGAGGCGGACAATAAAAATAGTTTCTGGCTCGGTCTCGCTCCAGGTGACCGCACCTTTTCCCGCCACCAGTCGACGGAGCGGCAGCTCGCCCATTCGGGGTCGCAGCCAGTATCCTGCGTCTTCCTGGGTGGAAACGGCTTCGATTTGAATCTGCCACTTGCCTTCTTGCAGGGTGAGAGGACTGAGAGTCTCTCTATCGACGATTTCAGCGATAAGTGAGTCTTCGCTAGCTTCGAGCTGATAGGCGAGGAGTTCGAAGATTTCTGCTTCAAGCACTCCCCTACCCCGACTTAGGATCTGAGCGAGCTCCTGGCCATCCAGATCAGTACGCCAAGCTTCTAGATCGCGGCGATCAACCCGGCGCCAATGGCTGTCTTCGTCCCGATTTTCTCGGTACCGGGCCCGGGCTTGTTTCTCTAGATTCAGTTTCCAGTGGGTTCGATCCAAAATGAGAACCCAGCGCTCTTCATCAATCAAATCTTCTGCCGGGGCCTCCTCGCCCCATATGGCTTCCCAGCTATCGAGGGGGCTCTTCTGGGTCGCTGCTTGGCGCTCCAACTCATCGATTTCGCTAAGGAAGCGCTGTTCGACAAAGTACATGTGTGGACAGCGGAGAGGCTCTAGGCTCAGCGCATCACGGCTGCAGCTGCACTGCACGAGCGTGAAATCACTGGCGAGGTCGAAAAGTGGAAAGGTGATATCGACTCGAAAGGTCTTACCCGCATCGACTAGGCGGGCTTTGAGTTGCTCGCCGTCCAGCTCGCATGCGAGCAGGGCTTCAGGCTTAATTTTGAGGGCTTTGTTGCGATGTTTGGGCAGGTATTCCCGCTCGAGTTCGCGGCTTAGGAATAAACGCAAATTCTGCAGAATAGGTTTTTCAAGCTCGGCCAGTGCCGCGCTGATAATATTCACAAAATATCTCGAGATTTTAAGGAGGAAGAAGTATAGGCCGGGAAGCTCGCCCAAACTTGCCCGGCACTAGAGGGGATCAAATAACTCGAAAGAGTCACGAACAGTTGTATCAAGGCCTTCACTCCGCGAAAAATTATTTATTCTAATCGCTGAGAATAATTTCTACTGCTAAGTTCCGCGCGGAGCAAGCTCCAGAGTTGCCCTTCAGCTGAGCCCCAAAGCTCATATCCCCTCGCAGCTCAGGACAACAAGTCCTTGGCAAAGTGGGGACTTCCCCTTTAGAAGTAGGGGGTAGTAAGCACGAACTCTTCCTAGTAAGAAAAATTTGACGGAGCTAGCTATGCATCTCAATCTCCCCACCGTGCTCTTAGCCGGTGCCCTGGCCGGACCTGCCCTCGCTCAATCAAGCCCTTCTGCCGCACCATCCAGCGAGATACCGGATCGCCGGGAATTTCCGGTCAATCCCAATATCAGCGCCTGCGAGAACTTCTATGAGCATGCCTGCTCGCCCGTGATCAGCAGTTTCAAGCTCCGGGATGATCGAAAGTCACATACCTTTTCTTTTTCGGATTCCCGGGAGAGAATTCTCGAGCGCAAAAAGAAATACCTCAAAGATCTCGATGCTCAGCTCAAGTCCAATGCTAAGCTTTCACCGCGGTCCGCGACTCTGGCCAAGGTCTACGGAGCCTGCATGGATCCGGAGGCCCGGAAAGCCGAAGAATTAGCTCAGGTGAAAGCGAAGGTAGAGGCTGTAGCGGCGCTCAAGACCCGGGAAGCTTTCCTAGGCTACCTTCAGCAGCAGCGTGACCGCGCCGAATTTAGCTTTGTCGGTATCGGCGATGCTCCCAATCAGGATCAGCCGGATCTTAACGATTTTTACTTCGCTACCGACATGATGAGTTTGCCGGAGCGTTCTTATTATCTCAAAAAGGACGTGAGCGCCGATTTCTCGAAAACGCTCGAAGAATTTTTTACGATCATCGGTGATAAAAAGCCCAAGGCAACCGCTGCTGCGGTTTTGGCTCTCGAAACAGCCTATGCGAAGAAGGCCCCCTTACCCGCCGAAATGCGCGAAATTTACTCCCGCAAATCGAGCATTAAAAAAGCTGAAATTCTCAAGAAATATCCGACCTTTCGCCTAGAGGGTCCGCTCGAGCGCGTGCCGGAGAAGACCAATATCCGACATTTCATTCCTGAAACCTTCGCCTTTGTGCAGAAGCAGCTGGCGACCGCCGATCTCGATCAGCTCAAGGCGCTTTACCTCTATCAGGCCCTCTCCCCTATCATGGACGATGCTTATCCTGAGTTCTTCCAGCACGATTTCGAATTCCGTCAGAAGCATTTAGGTGAATCCAAGGTACGTCCTGCTCGTGAAGAACGTTGTACTCAGATGGTCATGAATGCTTTCGATAAAGAAATCGATGCCGAAGTGCTGCCTCTCATGTTTCCGAACTTTCCAGAAGAGAAGTTCATTGCTCTGGCTGAAAGCGTCCGTGGATCCATCATAGCGGGCGTAAAGTCCAACACCTGGCTGAGCGAAGCTGGCAAAAAAGGCGCCATCGAGAAGATGACCAAGGCCAAGCTGCAGCTAGTCAAGCCTCGCACGGATGAGGAGTGGTACTTCAATCCTGAAGTCGAATACGACATCAAAAAGCCCCTGGACAACATGGTCCGTCTCGAAGCTGCTTTGACCGAGCGCATGTATAAAGAACTGACCGAAGTGAGAAATCGCGATCGTTGGGGTATGGGTCCGCTCACTGTGAACGCCTATTACAGCCCTCCCGATAATAAATTCGTTATGCCCATAGGCATCTTGCAGTATCCTTTCTACGACCCGAGTCTTCCGGTTGAAGTCAATCTCGGCGCCGTGGGCGCGGTTATTGGCCACGAGCTTGGTCACGGCATTGACGACCAGGGTGCAAAATACGATGCAGAAGGCAAGTTGCGCCAGTGGATGAGCGATGCTGATGTTAAAAATTTCAAAGCGCGCGGTCGCAAGTTTGTCGAACAGTTCAATAAAATCGGCCACAACGGAGAGCTAACTCTGGGCGAGAACATCGGCGACCTCACCGGTGTTACCTTTGCTTACAACGCAGCTTTTCCTGAGGGTAAGGGTAAGGTCGAGGACAAACAGAAGTTTTTCCTTCAGTATGCTCGAGCTTGGTGCGGAGTTGAGCTACCAAAATTCACCGAGCGCCTTCTTAAAGTCGATACGCATTCGCGCGGCTGGGCGCGCGTAAACGAGCAGGTCAAAAACCAGACCGCATTCGCGGAGGCTTTCTCCTGCAAAAAAGGCGACGCTATGGTCCTACCTAATGATCAAATCGTGAAGATTTGGTAAAAAGCGCGGCTAGGCGTCCGAACAAGGAACGACGTGAGCGAAGAAAAGACTCTTAAAAAGCTGCGGACCGGCTGGTTCGGGCGCGGCTTCACCCTGACCAAGCTTGCGGTCCAATCGAGTGCCAGCCTCGCCAGCAACAGTATAAAAGGCGTTTTTACTGATGCTGAGGGACGCGATCAGCAGTTCAAAGTGCTGCTCGAATCCCAGGCGAAAATTCTAGCCCACGAACTCGGGCATCTGAAGGGCAGTCTCATGAAAGTGGGACAGATGCTCGCTCTCTATGGCGAGCACTTCCTGCCTGCCGAGGTCGCCCAGACCCTCAAGTCTCTCAATGAGCAGAGCATTTCCGTTCATTGGCCTGAGATCGAGCGCCTCCTACAGAAGCGGCTTGGCCCCGAGCGCATGGCCGAGCTTGATATCGATGTGCGGCCGCTAGCGGCTGCTTCGATGGGTCAGGTACATAGGGCGCGTGTGAAAGCAACGGGCGAAGAAATCTGTCTAAAGGTGCAGTACCCAGGTGTTGATACAGCGATTGATACTGATATCAAAGCGCTGCGTTCTCTCTTGGCCATGTTCCGTTTTGCCCCGACTCATGGACCTGGCTTTGACCAGATCTTTGAAGAGATCAAGGGCATGCTGCGGCAAGAGCTCGACTATGAGAAAGAGGCTGACTTTACGCGCGAGGCAGCCAGTCTCTTGAGCGAGCTTCCCGTCTATCGGGTCCCCAGGATCTACCCTGCTTATTCGAGTTCTGCCCTGATAGCCAGCTCCTACGAGGAAGGTGTGAGCGTCGATAGTCCTGAAGTGAGGGCGTTGAGCGAAGAGCGTCGCTCCCGGCTCGGGGAGGCCTTTGCGCGACTGTTCCTCAAGGAACTTTTCACATTTGGTTTCATGCAGACCGACCCTCACTTCGGCAATTACAAAGTAGCGATCCGTAGCGATGGTCAGGATCAACTCATCCTCCTCGATTGGGGAGCCGTGCGGCGTTTTCCGCAGGACTTCGTGCAGAGCTACAGTATGATGGCGAGCGGAGCTATTGAAGCTGACCCAGCGAAAGTCGTTGCAGCTGGTCTGGCGCTAGGTCTGCTGAAGCCAGAGGACAGTGCGCAGATGCGGGAGAGTTTCGTGGCGATAGCCTTCTTAGCTATCGAGCCTTGGCTCGATCCGCGCGATGCGCGCGTTCCTGCTCATCTCGTAGATGGTAAGGGCCGCTATATCTGGTCCCGCAGCGATCTACCCAGCCGTCTCACAAGTATGGCGACGCGCTACGCTTTCTCCTTCAAGTTGCGGCCACCGCCGCGCGAAATCATATTTTTGGATCGCAAAATAGGTGGAGTCTTTATCGTGCTGAAGATTCTGGATGCCCGCTTGCGAGGGCATCAGATACTGGCCGACGAGCGTCGAGCGCTGGATCTTACTTCTTGAGTACGAGGTCGATGCACTGATAATAGACGTCGTCGCCCAGGTAATTAGGATCATAAGGTGCATGAATCGGATATTCGTCGGTCATCACCTGAATGACTTGCAGGGTGCAGTTGTCGCAAGTTACGTCGGGAAGCTTAACCTTCCAGCTGTAGTTCTTCGGGAATCCGCGTTTATGGGGATTCAGGTTATCCATGAGAACAGTTTCGTTATTGAAGAAGTCAGTGGCTCCGCACTTATCAGCAGGATCATCGAGGCATTCGCGATTCAGAGGTAGAACGGTCTGAGGATTGACAAAACCATCATCACCGTTGTCGTCGAAGGCAATGCGAAAATAGCCTGGGTGGGGAATAAATTCGCTGATCTTCACTTCGATGGTTTCACCCGGCGCATAGGTATACACATTCTTGCCGCGTAGACCATCTGTTTTACCACAGGGACCTTGCTTGATCAGTTTACGGCCGTAACGAGAGAGGTGCGATCCAGCCGAGTCTAAATCGATATGGGCCATAGCTGGTGCGGCGACAGTAAAGCTTAACGACAACAGAATTTTGCGAAATAGACGGGTGTCCATAGGTATTTCTCCGTGTGAAAGTATTCTCACCTTTTTCTTAAACCGTCTTCTGCTCCTTGGAAAGCAGCTTTTCAAAAACACTAAAACTTTTGGACACGGGATCCGGGTTTCTCTTGTAGCTGCGCGGCAGGAGCGAGAAAGTATGCGCCGTAACTCAAGTTCGCTTTTTTACAAAGAAGGAGGGTATTTTTATGCAAAACGCTCTGGTTCAGTCGTGGTGGATGTGGATGATACGCGGAGTGATTGCACTGATTTTTGGGGTAATGGCCTTTACGATGCCGGTCGTCACCTTTGGGGCTCTCATAACTCTCTTTGCGGCTTTTATGTTCGTCGACGGTGTGTTCGCACTGGGTAGTTTGCTTTTTAAGCGCCAGCAGGAACGGCCCTGGTGGTCATCTCTGCTCGAAGGCATTTTCGGAATTGGAATTGGACTCCTGACATTCTTCATGCCCGGCATCACTTCGCTTGTCTTCGTCACCTATATAGCTATCTGGGCGATCGCCACGGGCATTCTCGAACTCGTCACTGCGGTGCGCCTGCGCAAAGAGATAGAAGGCGAGTGGGCCATGGGTTTGGCAGGTATACTCTCAATTGTTTTAGGCTTTGCTTTTATCCTAGTACCGGGCAATGGGGTCGTGACGATCGCGTGGATGCTCGGAGCCTATGCAATAGCTTTTGGGATCTTGATGTTTACCGTAGGTGGGCGTCTGCGGCAGCTGGCCCATGGATCTGGACATGGGGATACAATGCGTCATGCCTGAAATACGCGGCATAATCCCTGCATAGAAAAGCTCAGAATTCATTCATTTGATGATACTGCAACGAAGACTAAAGAACGCTGTGTTATTCCA
>JBGSTX010000314.1:0-3531 GCA_041736305.1 Oligoflexus sp.
AGTATCCCAAGGTGCCTATGTCATTCACCAGTAACGTAGCCCTGTCGCCAGGACTGAGACTAATCAATCAAGAGCTTGGAAATTTGCTTCCTCCTTTCCAAGCCCTACCCATACCCTTCAGGGTTGGGTGGGGTGATTGACAGTTATGATCAATCGCCATCATCATTTGATGATGGACTAAACTGCTATCGATTGGATTACGCTGAAAAAACTCTTCAACCATGAGGTTTAGAAGCTAGACCTTTGTACTGGCTTATTAATGCCGGCCTCGTTATCGATGTCGAAATCGCAAATGCCGCTCTTCAACCTCTGGAACACTATACCAAAGCCAATTTTTTTAAACTCATAAGGCGGACGAGAATAGCCAAATCTTCTTCAGAGAGACCAAACCGGCTATCCATCAGTACGTCCGGTCTTGCCATACGGCCTTTTTGGCGCGCAATAAATCCATTCTAACGCACTATAAAAAGCCTTTAAAATTAGCAAAGTATCAGGCAAATTAACAATTTCAACTTGATACTTCCGATTTTCTTGGAAAATCTAACTTATGACTACAGAATTCAAGAGAGCGCTGGAACTCACCAAACTTATTGAAAAAAAGTCATGTTTCCTGTTCGGGCCTCGATCGACCGGCAAAACAACACTTATTCAACAGGAACTGGCTGCTGAAGCCTTCCAAATCAATCTGCTTAAAGCCCAGTATTCGCTGCCATTGAGCCAAAATCCCGGAATATTGGCTTCACTCATTGAGGCTCAAGAGAAAACCTTAATCGTGATCGATGAGGTACAAAAGATCCCTGAACTTCTTGACGAGGTGCACAGCCTGATCGAGGAAAAGTCTTATCACTTTTTGCTCACAGGATCGAGTGCGCGCAAATTGAAAAGACATCACGCAAATATGCTTGGTGGGAGAGCATCGCAAGCGGCCCTGTTTCCTTTGACTTGGTATGAAATTCAACAGCAAGTACCCTTTGATCTTGACCGCGTGCTTCGCTATGGATCCCTTCCCCGAGTTTATCTCGCTGATAAACCTGAGGAGGAGCTTTTTGCTTATGTAGACTTATATCTTAAAGAGGAGGTCCAAGCGGAGGCACTTGTCAGGAATTTGCCGAGCTTTACTCGCTTCCTGAAGTTGGCTGCTCTCGCCAGTTCTGAGCAGATTAACTATTCGAATATAGCCAGTGACGTTGGGCTTTCAGCAAAGACCATCCGTGACTATTACGAGATCCTTGCCGATACTTTGCTGGGATTTGAACTTCCTGTTTGGAGGTCAGGTAGGAAGCGTAAAGTCGCGGCTACATCAAAATACTATCTCTTTGATTGTGGTGTCATCCATACCCTTAGCGGAACGAAAACAATCGACCGCAATTCTGACCTTTATGGAAAATCTTTCGAACATTTTTTGATTCAGGAGGTCCGCGCCTACCAAAGCTACTTTAGACGGCGATGGGAACTCACTTATTGGCGAACAGCCCAGGGAGATGAGGTCGATCTCATTGTTGATGACTGCATGGCGATTGAAATCAAAGCAACGCAGAAAGTAGGGGCAAAGGATCTACGGGGCTTACTGAAAATTCGAGATGAGGCTAATTGGACAAGTCTTATCCTCGTCAGCCACGATCCTCTCGATCAGATATCGGAAGGCATAAGCTGCCTCAACTGGAAAACTTTTCTTGAACGCCTATGGGGTCATAGTTATTGACTAAATTTATAGGTTCGATAAAGTTTAAATCAGGAGGTCGGGCTCATCGCTAAACTGAACAATGCCCCGTCGAATTCGTTCTGGATTTCGGTGCACCTTCACCGGCCCGAGACCCTGATTAAAGGTAATTTTAAAGGCAATTTGGCCTTCAGCCTTTAGTCTTAGCCAGGATAGCTTTGATCTTCTCGTAGGCGTCATTGCAATCCTTCGCCTGGGCGAAAGACTGGAGGCTCATTCCAATTGCAGGCCCATCCTTAGGGTCGCTCAGCCTTTGATTACACGCTTCTACAAACTCTTCCTTACTCATCTCGCCGCCTTCGGTTTCGGACTTCACAGCCGAATCCGTCGTCTTACAGCCTACAAAACTCACAGCGATGGCGGCTAGCAAACAGAGGCTTGAAATCTTCATAGTGGCTTAGCTCCTTGCTTCTTCAGGCTGAGGAATTCGTTGATGCTGCTTGGCTCTTTGACAACAGCCTTGTTGAACTTGTGACGTCCTTCTGTGGTCGAATCGTAAATCGAACCGCGCGCACGGTTGATGGCACCGAGAGGACGGTGTGCGGGAATCGAATGGAAGGGGTTCATCGTGAGGTTGTCGCAGTAGATGTTCTCAGGCGCATTATAGTCGAGGCTAAGCTCCTGCTTAGGAATAGTAATGCGGCCGATTTTTATGAAAGGGGAAACTGGCAAGTCAGGGGCTCCAGCCTTGAGAAAAGTGGTGGGCTCGGCGTCTTCATCGCTGCCTGATGGCCACCAGCCCATCCCGTTCTCGATGGGATAGCCAGGCTTGTAGCGCTGCACGACGAAGTCGAAGCAGGCTTCTTTTTCAGCCAGCTGATCGCGCATCTGCTCTCTTAGGAAGTCGGGCCCAGGGTTGGCTGGGCGTGGGATCTTATCGTTCGGATAATCACAGCTTATAGCCCCGAACTTGATAGGCTTCTCGTCCAGGAGATAAGGTGTTGCACTGAAGTACTGCCTGTGGGCAATCAGGCTGGTTTCTGTCGGAGCGCGGGTGTTGACGCCTATCAAGGTCGCAGCGTTGCGTATGCGCCAGGTCTTGGGATCGAGTTCAGGGAAGATGAAGGCAGCGGGCGAGCCGAATTTAAGCGAGGCCAGAACAAATCCCAGAAACTCCGCAGGAACCTCCGCCGGGAACGCAGGGTAGCTCAGCATGATAAAATCTTGGGTCGTCGCGTTCGGCTCGATGGGAGAGAGCTTCTTGCCAGGAATGTTAAAAACTTTCATAGCGAAGCCGCGCGAATCAGGCTCCCCATCGGGCTTGGGCGAGAGCGCACCGCTTGAGGTCCGGACCAGGGCATCGTAGCTCTTGCCAGGCTGGAAGACGCCGTGGCGGAACTCGGGGTCGATGTCTTTATTGATACTGAACTTGGCGACGATGCAGCCAAGCGCGCGAGGGTGGGCGTCGCGGCGAAGGCGCTGCCCCTGATCCCTTTTGGAAGCCGCTGCCATCAGCACCTGGGTGAGCTTCTGGTTAACAGCCACTTCGTTGAGAGCAGGCTTTTCCCACTCTTTTACGAACTCGACACCTTCTTCCTTGACGATCGTAATAGAGGCCAAGGCAAGCTCAGAAGTGCAGGATAAGAGCAGTCCTAGATAGCCGATGCGCATAGCTTTCGCCGCCCATTTATATTTTAATGTATGGCTCCATTATCTGTAGTTTTGAATGCAGGTCAATGGAGAAATCTGGTAAGGCAGTTTTTTGTATAGGCACCCACCTAAGTCCCCAGGTAAGATGGAGTCCAATCCATCTCCCAAGGAAAACTTAAGTCGCGGAGCTTAGCCCATGACGACCTCACGTCTTTATCTCA
>JBGSTX010000231.1:0-8765 GCA_041736305.1 Oligoflexus sp.
AAAGCTAAAGATGAAAAAGTGAGGCATTCGCAACGCAGTTAAAGGCTGAGTCCGCACAGCTCAAAAGCTTCATCTGCACCCAGTTTTCTTTGGCAAAAATCTGCTCGAACTGAAACTAAAAATCTTCTTGCTTGAAGAACCACCAGACGCTTCGCCGATCAGCTCAGCGGTGGACAGATTCCAGGCCGGGTCGAATATAATTTTCGGCTACCAAGGCCCGAATGAAGGGAGAAGGGAACTTATGGATTGCGGACAACTAGGACCGATAGCTGTCTGCTGAGAGCCATTTCAAGAGAAATGCTCCCGATAAGAGCCCGGTCGATAAAGCCGTGACCCTGGGCCCCCATGATCAAAAGATCCGCTTTTTCCTCCCGTATCACCCGCTCGAGAGTATCATCCACCCGCTCTCCAGACTCGACGCGAGAGCTGAGTTGCTTAGACACCTGACTCAGACGATTTATAGTCTGCTCATTGCGACGCTGTAGCTCGCCCTTCATCCAGCTGCCGAACTCTTGCTCAATTTTAGCGACGCTACCCTTCGTGCTAACGAAGACTCCAGGGGGCTGGACGGTCGTGACGATGAGTTTGCCAATGCCCTGGGGTTGCCAGGAGATGAATCTATCGAGCCAGCGCTCGGCATATTCGGAATGGTCGGTAGCCAGCACAGCCGTGATAGGCTGAGTGAGCGGCTTCGCACCTCTAGAAATAAGAACGCTGCAGGGAGCAGATATGAGAGCCTTCTTGCCAACGCTGCCGACGATAGCTCTTTGAAGCAAGCCTTTACCGGATGAGCCAAGAGCAAGCAGATCGGCCTTAGCTTCAGCGGCATGCTGAATAAGCTTATTGGCTGAAGCTCCCGTGAGTAGCTTCAAAGAAACTTTGTAGTCCGAATTGCTGCTCATTGATTTTCGAACCGACTTGAGAAGATCTTCGGCTTCCTCTTCCTGCATCTTGAGAAATCGAGCAATCAGGTCTTGATGGATATGGGGTACGCCTATTTCGGTGATTCTCTCGATAACCTTCAGTAGCTCAAGCTCGGAGGCCTTGAATTTTAAGGCTTCTAATAGACTTATCAAGCCTTCTGAACGTTCTAGCTCATCTATGCCCGCCATAATTTTCATACAGTGTCTCCTTGGATGCTTCCCGGGTTAAATTCTTCTACAGCAAGGTAGCAAATGAAACCATATTGGGAAGATGGATAAAACCTATCAAGAAGTTTGCTCAGGGCAAAGTTATTGTTGAATTTTGCCTGTACTTGGCTTGCTCTGCAGGCAGTTCATCTCAGTGGCCGTGAACTAGATGATGAGGATGGTTTAGCATGATCTATCCTTGCATGGATCGCAGACAAAATATGGGCACCATCGTCGAGGGGCGAGAGGCTCAACGGGCTCCAACGCTGGCGGCAGTGGTGGATGAAGCGGAAGTGGAGGTGGCACTCCCATCGGAGGCCACGGTAGTGGACTACTCAACTCGTAGCTAAGTTGACCGTTTTTCAGATCGCAGAAAATATTTCCTCGCTATATATTCGAACTTTGGACATTTGACGTGCAAGGTCGCCACTTTGATCTTCCCTAGATTCCCCTGGCACATTTGTGGGAAATGGCTGCGAAAACGCGAAGGCGGGCTGACTTGGTAAGGGTGAGCTTAATTTTTTTCTGCGGCTTCAATTGTATGCAGGCAAGGCCTGTGATCAGGATAATCTTATGACACCTCCATTTTTTCGGCGGGAATTGCCAAGCCCTTGTCGTCGCCTAGTCATCAAGGTAGGATCCGCAGCACTAGCTCACGTAGAACACGGCGCCGATACAGAAAAGATTGATCAGCTGGCGCGAGAATGTAGCACTCTGGCTCAGGTAGGAACAGAAATCATTTTGGTGAGTTCGGGTGCGATCGCCATTGGTCGTCGTCATCTTAAGCCTGGTCCAGTGGTAACGAGCGACTTCCTACAGGCTTGTAGTGCGATCGGTCAGCCGCTTCTGATGCGCGCATACAGTGAAGCATTTCAGAAACATGCTAGGCATTGTGCCCAGGTTCTCCTGACTCATGAGGATATTCTGCACCGGCAACGGCGGCTGAATCTTAAAAATATGATGAATCGCCTGCTTGCAGCTGGTGTGACACCGATTCTCAACGAGAATGATTCGGTAAGTTATGCTGAAATCACGGTCGGTGACAACGATCAGTTAGCAGCCATGGTCACCGATATGATGGGAGCTGATGCTCTGCTTCTACTCTCTACACCTGATGGACTTTTTGATCGTGATCCGGAGGCAGAAGGCGCTACACATTATCCTCTGGTAGCTTTTGATGAAAAATTTGCAGGTTTGCAATTAGCAGGAAAATCTCTCACCGGACGCGGGGGTATGAAGACTAAGCTGGAAGCAGTGCGCAAGCTTACGCCTTTAGGAATTCCAGTCATGCTAGGAAGTTTTCGGCATTCCTCCCCGGTTCTCCATGCGCTAGGGGGTGGGGGGACGTTTTTTGCGGCGGGCCCCAGCACAGCGCTTGATCAACGACAACGTTGGCTGCTAACCAGTGTCAAGGCCGGAGCGGCCATACGCGTCGATGCCGGAGCCGGGATAGCTCTGAAGCAGCGCAATTCACTTCTGCCATCTGGTGTTCGCCATGTTGACGGCCGTTTTCGGCGTGGTGATTGTGTGAGGGTGGTCTGTGGGCCAGAAATTCTTGGTAGTGGGCTCGTGGAATATTCATCAGCGGAACTGGAAAAAATCAAGGGATGCAGGAGTCACGCGATCAGTGGCATCCTCGGCTACTGTCCCGCAAAGGTGGTCCTGCATCGCGATAACTTCGCCCTCTATGAGCAAGCCCATACTTAGAATTGGGAAAGCGGACTGATATTTTGTCCGGAACCAACGGAACCAATTTCCATGAGGTGCTCAATGTTTACTCAGGATGATCTCCTCGAGGCTGCCAAGCAGGCTAAGGCATCTACAGTGCAATTACGGGCTTTACCAGAAGAGCTTCGCCGCCAAAGCATTCTTGCCATCAAGGCTGCCCTTCAAGAGAAGGGTGCTGAGATATTGGCTGCTAATCGCCTTGATCTCGCCACTGCTGAAAAAAATGGGCTCTCTGCCGCCTTGATCGATCGACTGAAACTTGATTCACAGCGGCTGGAAAACCTCTCTTGTTCCCTTGAAGCGATAGCGGCGGCTCCGTCTGTACTCGCAACTGTCGATGAGCGCAGGCAAAGCCCACGCGGGTTTTCCATCGAACGCAAGCGCATTCCTTTGGGAGTGATCGCGGTTATTTTTGAGAGCCGACCCAACGTATTGATCGACTGCGCTGCGCTCGCGATCAAATCGGGTAATGCAATTCTATTGAAGGGCGGCAGCGATGCCGTGCATAGCAATCGAATATTGGGCGAGATCGTGCAGCAGGCGATTGAACCTTATCTGCCCGTCGCCTCGGTGCAGCTTATTCCCTCTAGCGATCGAGCCCTGACCGTCTCGATGGTGCAATTGGTGGGTTTGATCGATCTCGTTATTCCCCGTGGTGGTGAGGGATTGATACGGATGATTCAGCAGCATGCGCGTATACCGGTCATCGCTCATGCGAAAGGTTTATGTCATCTTTATTTGCATGCAGATGCAAAGGCAGAAAAAGCTATCGCTATTACTCTGAACGCCAAAACGCAGCGCCCTGGAGTGTGTAACGCCCTGGAAAGCTTGTTAGTCCATAGGGATTTGTGCGCTCGGTTTCTGCCCGCTCTGCTAGAGGCTTTGCTGCAAAATGGTGTCGAGCTTCGTGTCGATCAGGAGTTGCAGGAACTTTATCCGCAACTGCCTTTGCATCGCGCCCATGACGAAGATTGGGATACGGAATATCTAGATCGTATTCTGTCGATCCGACTGGTAGCTAATGAAGATGAAGCGATAGCCCATATTTTGCGACACGGCAGCCAGCATACCGAGGCTTTAATCAGCGATGATCCCGAAGTGCAGAATAAATTTGAAGCAGCCATCGATGCATCTTGCGTGATGATCAATGCTAGCACGCGTTTCAATGATGGAGGGGAGTTGGGCCTCGGCGCAGAAATTGGAATTTCAACAAGCAAACTTCATGCTTTCGGCCCAATGGGGGCCAGGGAGTTGACCACCACTCGATTTGTGGTGCGGGGAGATGGTCATTGCCGTGACTGAGCTCAAAACCAGCAGGTCGTGTGGTAGAGCAATTAAGATGCAAAGCAGCTAATGGGCCAGCGGCGACAAAGTCGCCACACCAATGTATAAGGTCGATAGATTTTATTTGGTTCTAAAGAATGGTGTTAACTGCGAATCCGGTCGTTTAATAGAGAGTCGCTCGAAGTCGATATTTTGGACGACGCTCCAGTTGCTGCGGCCATCCGTAATAAACTAGAAGAGACGAGCGACCCCAGGTTTTTACTTTTCTTGCGAAAGCCTCCTTCTGATCTATAGTCTGCGGACGCATATCTCGATTTAAGATTCCGAAGCGGACGTAAGTTTCAAGACCGATTGGGGCACTCCCAGCGTTTGTCATATGGAGGTCCGGCACGGCCCTTTTCGAGCCTATTTCTTCTATTTCCACTTCATATCTCTCATTTGCATGCTCTGGTATATCTACCAACCAAAAGTCCACGGTATCCATAGCTTCCAAGGTTGCCTCCTGCCACGAGCCATCGAGCTTCAACGAGCCAAGATTTCTAACTTTCAAATCTTTTTTAACTACTTGCACGGTAACTTTTGAGTCTTC
Organism: Oligoflexus sp.; assembly: GCA_041736305.1. Lineage (GTDB taxonomy): Bacteria > Bdellovibrionota_B > Oligoflexia > Oligoflexales > Oligoflexaceae > Oligoflexus. The sequence continues at coordinate 4,732 of JBGSTX010000231.1, forward strand.
TCGGGCCTTGAGCGTGATCGTCTCAGTATTAGCGTTTGCTATGTATGAAGTAGATCCCCATAGTGAATTTTGTTTTTCTCCGCTGCGACCGGCTGAGCGGTTCCGATTGAATAAAATGTCGGTTGGGCTATCACTTTGCACCTTAATTTCAATGGTCATGGGTCCAAGGTTATTTTCTAAGCGGAAGTATGCCAGCGTGTTCGCTTTGAGTTGCACGGAGGTAGCTTCACCCACCTTTAGAACTGGCAGCTCTGCCGCTCTTTCGAGCTTTATCTCGACCTCGCCATCCTGCTCGGCTGTAAGGGCAATTATCATTTCGGGCTTATCCCTTTCATCTTTTTTAAGGATGACCTGCATGGGTTCTGCAGCAGGCTGTTTTGTTCCCCTTTCGCTGCGGCCAAAGGTCTGAACTTGGAGCGGAAATGGCGCTTTGAACGTTGCGGTAAAGGGTTCAAATTCATGATATTCTACATTTTCGCCTTTCCAACCTTTTAAAGAGACATAAGTCTCAATCCCTGCTTTGACGGGAACTTTGAGATTGCGGGTGTTCTTGTCCATGCTGAGGGTCGACTTAAAAATCTGGGCCTGGGGTCCAAAAGCTTTAAGAAAATCTTCAAAGACAGGCTCTTTATTGCCTTTCTCGTCGACTATTCGCCTGAGAAAGTAGCTGTCTTTGCCGGGAGTATCCCGCCTCCATACTCCGTTCTTGACGAAGTTGAGCGTAAAATCTCCGGTATCCTGATGAAAGGTCTGACGCTCATCTAGCACGGACTGCGCCACGAGCATGGTCGCCTGGTCAAGAGACTCGTTGAAGATGATGTCATACCCCTGAAAGGTATTGAAATCGTCTCGACTCACTCCAGTTTTGCTGGGCGCAGTACCTTCGGTTCCGGGACGCCTTACATATGTGCCAGGCCCAATGTAGACGAGCGAAGCCGTTCGCGTTTTCGGATTCCATACAGCATTTTTGAAGGAAATGACGAATTGAATGGATTTGGCATCAGTCCACCAGATGCCATTTAAACTCGCTGGAATCCCGTTATCCCCTGTAGCAGGTTCAACATATTTTGGAATGTCGGCGGTAGGGACGACCAAGCTCATCAAACCAGGAGGCATAGCTGCCGCTAGCAGATCAGTCTGCTCATCGTTGAGCGCCGCATCCGTCCCCCTTTGCGTCCGGCAAGCGCTGTTTAGGGCCAGCGTGAGTAGAGCCAATGCCGGCCATAAATAAATTCTATTCATGCAAAGACACTCCTTCTACAGGTTCATCTGCCCAATGGCTAAATTCTGCGATTTCTCCACAGCTCTGCGCGCGATGAACATGGGATAGACAACCATTGAATAATATCCAATTATTGCATATCAACTAAAAAAACAAAAGGAACCCCCGAAGTACATCATCAGTCTTCCCCGCATTCCTCTTTCCGCCGACTCTGCCATAATAAGACGCTTTTTCTCATAGCGGACGCGCTTGTTTTAGCTCTGCCTTTGAGCAGGCCAAAAGATAAGACATTCCAAGCCCTTTCATTTCAGCCAAAAATCAGATCTCAGACAAAAATAAATAGCTTGGCAAAAATGCTTTTATATCAAACCTCTATATAAGTTCTCTCGTTTGATGCATGAGTAATCCGATAAGACTTTCGTAGTCTCGGTATGTCTCGCCTAGAGCTTCAGGAGACATCAAACTAAGAGGTTATTTATGAAGAATCTTTCGAGATGGTACGTTTCAGTTACCTTGATTTCTGCCTTCGGATGCAACCGGGAACCAGCGCCCAAATCTAATCGCCTGACGCGCTCACAATTCCTGCTCGTTACCCACCAGAAGATCACAAGTGATGCCGCGGCGATAGCTAGTTGCAATAATATTTGCAAAGCGGAATCAGCTCACTGGAATGGCTATTTCTCGACCAGCAATCCCTTCATGATGACTGAAAGTGGTCTGTGCGAATGCATCCGTGCTCAAGATCCTTATCCAGACGAGCTTCCTCTTACTTTCAGACTTAAGACGTCTGAGATTGAGGGGACATATGGTCGCATAGCAGCTATAGCTGCAAAAATGGAAAATAACGGCCTTAATCTGGACGCGGAGGCCAGTGCGAGTGCCGGTGAAGGTGGGGCCGGCGGGTCAGCCAATTCAACAACTGGAAAGGGGGCTTCGGCGAGTGCAAGCACTGGCTCGGCTTCTGCAACTGCCAACTCCGCTTCGGCTGCTGCAGGCGCTGCTGCTGGTGGGGGACAAGGAAGTATTTCGACTTCGCGTGATCGATTTGCTAAAAGCGACGGCACCACGGACCGCGATGGACTAGGTACCGATCATAGCAGCCTAGTTGCAAAATCAAATTCTTCGAGCAGTGAATCAGATAGCTATACAGTGCAGGCAAAACCCTCGGCGGGTGGTGTCGAAAGCAATGGATTTGAAGGTGATACCTTCGCGCAACGTGAAAAGCTTGGAGCGGTTTCTGTTTCTGTTGGCATCAACAATGGCGTCAATAACTCTGGCGGTCCCGCTGATGCAGTTGGTGTTGGCAGTACGGTAGGGCCTCAAAGCGCAGGAGGTCGCTAAAAGAACTTATAAGCTTGGCCCGAGAAGATAGCATAAGGACCCTAATAGGGTCCTTTTTTATTGAATAAAGCCGGCACGCAACCAGCGGACCATCGCCGCACGTTCCACGTTGTTTAGCTGCGCGGCGGTAGCGGGCGGCATTGAAAAGCTTTCTAGCTTTTCCACTAGCGTCTTTGCTTGAGTCTTAATGTTGGCCATGCTTGTAAGATCTGCGTGACAAGCAACGCACTTGTCTTTGAATTCTGGCATGACTGAATTGTCTGCCTGTGCCCTAAAAGACTTCTCAACATAAAGGGGGGTCACAGATTCATTGCTAAGGAATCCAGACTGAGTCTGGATGATAGCCCCTCCGACCACCGAACGTTTCTCACCGTCGAATTTTATGATTACGGCTAGCGATTTAGGGGAGGTATCCAGGGGAGCCCCATTTACTTGAATCGAAAAAGGAGCCTTGGACCAAATCCAGGAACCCTCTTTGAGGTGCAGGAAGAGCATTTCGCCCTTACGAAGGAACCAGAACTGGTCGATTTCAGAACCCAGTCCGGCAGCATATATGGGCAGCGACTCGGTGCCACCTGGTATTTTGAGATCTAACTGGCTAAATTTGGAGCTTTGTGCGTTTCTTTCGACCACAGATATGCTTAGCGAATCCGTGCTGATTACGCGAAAGTTGTCCACAAATATAGTCTTGGCATTAGTTATCCCAGCATTCTGGAATGCATTTTTGAACTGAACTACCGGTACTGTCAGCTGATTTGGTTCTGGGGGGCGGCTGCGAGCAAGTGAAACATCGGGGCCAATGCTCCAAAAAGCACCGTTCTGAAGAGTATAAACCCGCTGCCCTTCTGGATCAGCTACCAGGCTTTCAAGGAGATCAATGTTGCCGCTCATTCGGTTCTCAAGGGTTCGATCATACATATAGCTTGTAGCTTCGCTAGCATAGAAAAAGCTAATATCACGTGTTATCTTATGAACACTTTGGATGCTTGCAACTTTGTCGGCCTTCAGTCCATTCAATACGAAGGGCTTGTCAAAGTTAAGTATTATGGGATCGCTAACCAGAATAAGATCTTTATTCGCAGGTCCTTCGAGTTGCAAGTTTTCCTGACTATGAAGGGATTTAGGTCCAGGGACCTCTACCGATGTAGAAGCCGGAACCTTCGAGCAGGAAATACTCATTCCTATGAGAAGCAAGGATACAGCACTAGGTAATGTAGCACCCACTTGGGAATTGTGTCGTTTTTCTCTCATAGTTTCACTTCCTCTTCTTTCGTCTAGCATTGAACCGTCCTCTGATTGAGAACGTATCGGAATTAAGTGGATCGCAAATGAATTGCCTGAAGGTCGATCTATTTTATTCTTGAAAAGGTGCTATAAAAATTGCTGCTTATATCTTCGAAGAGACTTTCTAAAAGCGGAAAATTTCAGGATAGCTGTCGCATAGGTGTTAGCTGACTATTCGGTAGTTGTC
>JBGSTX010000267.1:0-14721 GCA_041736305.1 Oligoflexus sp.
AGCATGGTGGGGGGCGATTCGATCAGCCACAGCTTTGACCTCGTCGTCAGCGTTTTTCATGGCGATCCCCAGTCCAGCTCGCGCCACCATTTCAAGGTCGTTGGCACCGTCGCCAATAGCTATTACTTCTTCGGGTTTTATGCCCAAATGAGTACAGACGAGCTCGAGCGCGACTCCTTTGTTAGAATTGAAATGACTGAGTTCTATCCATGGGTACTCACGGAAGTAGGTGAAATGGAGAGCATCCCCAAAACGTTCCTGCAGCTGTTCATAAACTTGCCGACGAGAAGCCTTAGCGTGAACCAGAATGGACAGAACCCGCCCATCAGGGACAGAATCGTAGGTAAACGTCAGAGGTTTTTTCTTATACATACCTACAAATTCGTCGAGTTCGGGATTGTCGCGGAGCGCGTAAAATCCCTCGGACTCGTCGAGGAGAATATTCTCCACACCTTCCAATTGCCGACAGGCTTCGACGAGACTCCGCATCGTTTCGAAGGGAATGTACTGGGCTTCGAGAGCTGATCCGAACATGGATGCGTGTACCATGCTGCCGCTGAGGGTGATCACGGGATGACTGGAGTGAATTTCACCGAGCAGAGTGCGAACCGATTCGATCGGACGTCCCGTGGCGAAGACGACTTTGATGCCTTTGGCGACGAGCTTTTGAATACAGGCCGCGGTCCGAGGTGCGACCTTAGCTCCAGGAGCCAAGAGGGTGCCATCGAGATCGATGAATACAGCGCGATAGAGATCCTGAGCTCTGATTGTTTCGTCCGGCATCATTTTCAAGTTTCCTCTTTATCGTTCTTGCCCGTAAGTTGATCGTGGGCATAAAGTAGACCTAGGCCGGGCTCGGCGAGGTCTTTGAAAATTTCTCGCGAGCGCCGCTTCAAGAATTCGCCCGTTAAAATTCCACTCTGATGACAGGCCGTCCAGCGTGCAAAAGCCTTGTAGCTGCGGCTGCGACCGAGGACATGCACTGGCTCCTCGAGTTCTGAACCCACCCCGGGGAGCTGCAAACTTGGATTTGCGGCCACCAAAAATGACACTGGCAAACTGCGCAGGTCGATGCCGAGCTGCTGACTATAACTGCGCCAGGCAGCTGAGTGAAATACAAAATCGGGTACCGGAGCAAAAAAGTGACACCAGTTATTCTCTTCGCCCTCCCTTAGCATACCGCAGCCAGATTGATGGGGACATGGTGCCAGTATCTTTTTATGGCTGCTGAGTTTATTGCGATGCTGACTGAGGAGGCGGCTTTCCTGCGAGCGACCAGCCTCGACCCAGATGACCCATTCTGCTTTCTGACATAGGAGGAGCAGCTCTTCTTGAGCTGCTTCCGGCAGCTCTGAAAGGACGTGGCTGATGATTAAAGAAAAAGGCTGCGCAGCGGAGAGAGCCGGCAGACCCAGCTTAATAGGCTGCTGAGGTAGGACTTCACCGAGCTTTTGCGCCGCATACTGCATCGCTCTTGCCGAACGATCGTAAAACCTTAGCTCGTCGGCTTGGACCAAACCCGAACTGAGAACGGTGCGAGCCGCTATACCGGTTCCAGCTCCCCAGTCGACAAGACAGGGGGTACGCAAACCCCCGGGGCCGAGCAGGGGCCGCAAGACTTCGAGTACGGCCTGCCATTTCCAGGCTATCCGCTGCGCGAGGGTCAGTTCGTAGGCCTTGAGGAGAGCTTCGTTCTTCCAGTAGTCGGGCAGGAAGCCCTGGGCGTTGAGATAAGCCTGCCTCAATGCCTGTAGTTGGGACCAGTCTATCGTCTCCATAATGCCTCTGCGAAAAAATCAGAGGCCCACTAGATCTCAAAATAGGAAGAAATTCCAGCATAAAAGCCAGAGGTCCGATTGGGAAAATTGCCCTGACTGATATCGCGGCGGATTTCGCTATTCCACCAGGAACGACCCAGATAGAAGCTGAAATTTTGCTGCCAGCGACCGACTGGCCGTAGGTTGAAAGAAAGAGCGAGATTGCTGAGTCGCTGGTCCACAGGTAACAGTGACTCCTGGACAGTTCCCCCTGCTGAACGATGTTTATAGCCAAGGCCATTGAATACCTTTAGATAGGCAAACGAAGGCTCGATCGCGAAAGTAGAACTCAGATTGTAGGCAGAGCGCAGAACGCTGGCGTAGGTATCCATATCGGGCCTCTCATAGTAGCTCTCCTCATCTTGAAAGCGCAGGCCACCGAACTGCACTTTTTGAAAGCCCGCAGCAAAGTTGTGGTTCCAATCTCCTCCGCTGGGATAATAGCTGAATTGATAGCCCGCACGTATCGTTGAAGATTTGAGCACGGCGCTCCGAATCTCGGGACTCGCCCCATCGACGAAGACGGAATAATTGCGCCAAGCACCGCTAGAATCGATGAGGGATCCCTGCTCGTATTCTTCACTGTCCATACCTCCAAAGAGGCCCTTGCCATACACGATAGCCGTTTGATGGCTGGAGTCAGGATTCCAGGCCCGATAGATCGCCGCGAGCTTATTGCCTTTCATAGGGGCATAGCGGGCTTCTCCCGTCCGCGCATCGGCCTCTCCCGTTTCGGTGAAGACGTCGATAATCTGCAGCCGACCTTTGCCGATGGGAATTTCCTCGATGCGCAGATCTAAAGAAGTCTGGAGCGGACTCGCCTGATTGGAAACCGAATGGAAAGCGGCGGCGGCCAAACGACCATAAGAACCGAGGTCAATGTTATAGACGCCGAAGCCTGGGGCGTCTTCGGTGACGATGTTCATGTTGATGACCCAGAGATACTCCTGCTTATAGAAGCGCTTACCGGCCCAGATCAAGGCGTCGGCACCGATGATGTTGCCTGCTTCGATGAAGAGGTTACTGTTGCCCACTTTGCTCTGTCCGTAGCCAGGTCGTCGCTCGCCATCGAAGGAAAGCGAAAGATTAGCGTCCAGCCTCACCCAAGCCGCTCCGAGTTCGGGACTTCTGAGATAGGTCTGAGTGTAGAGCTCTGACCAAGCTCCTTGACAGGAGCCGTTACCGCCGACCCAAACACCACTTTGTCGCGGATGTTCGAAGGATCGACAGGTAGTTCGAGCTTCGTTTAAGCCCAAATTGAGGCTAAATTTCCAGTATGACTTAAACTCCACCGCAAACGCTTGACTCGCCAGCGCACCCATGAGGCAGACAAGTGCGAGCTTAGGAGCGAATGAAAATCTCAACGGGCAACCCCCTCGGCCGGTAATGGTTTTTCTTGCCTCGTTCGATCACCTTCGAAGGGACACCTTCGCTGCCCGCAGCTGCCGGATCATCCTGAAAAGCCTGGATATTGTCGACGAAAAAACTACCTTCGGCATTCCCTTCCCGGTAAAAGATGAAATACATTTTTTTCATCGGCACATCGAGGTTCACGGAGGTTTCAAACTGCCAGTTGGAAGCTTTCGATTTGAAGGCCTTGGTTCTCAGCGTAAAGGAAATATTCTTGTTCCAGCCCTTTTCCAGAGGCAAGGCCTGGGACTCGTAGTATTCATCAGTTTCCATAGCTAAAGCGACGTTGATTTTGCTCGGGCCCCGGTTGAAGATATCGACAGTGACGCGAGAAAATTCCTGACCCAGACTGTTTAAATCTCGTTCGAGAACTATCCCCTTGCCGCGATTGGCCATGGCTGGGGAAAAATGCACCTCGAACGAGTACTGACCGGCACTGACTTCGGCCTGGCTCGTACCACTCTTGGCTTCATCGCCCCAGTTAGCGATCTGCCAGTAAAAGCGGTCTTCGAAGCTTTCCAGCACTGTCGCAGACGCAAGAGAAGAGATAAAGAAGAGGACTAGAGAGAATTGATTCATGATCACCACCACATATTCATCGTGAGACCACCACTGATTGCCTCCGTATCATCCCGCGAGGCTCCTTTGGTAATGTCGCGCTGTATTTCACGGTTCCAGCGGTTGAATGCCACGTAAGGTCGGAACTCAGCAAAGCCCCAAGAGAGAGGCCGAACGAGGAAGCCGAAGGATATGCGTTCGAGTCGACGGTTGACCGGCTCGCGATGAGTCTGCTCATTACCATCCCGATCGCGATGCTTCAGGCCGAGACCCTTCGTTGTTGAAACCAGGTTCCACGCCAGATCAAGACCGTAGGTCTCGCTGAATTCATAGGCAGGTCGAGCCGCAAGAGCCAAGGTGCGCATATCGCCTCTTTTATAGACGACACCCTCTTTCTCATAGAGCAGCCCACCGAAATCCACACCCTCTAAAGCTCCGGCGACGCGCAAGGACCAGCGGCTCTCCTCGGGAATCAGATCCAGCTGATCGGCAATCCGGAACGAACTCGACTTCTGTATAGCTTCTCGCTCCTGCTCGAAAATACCGCGGCTGAGAGTACTAGGATCGCGGTCGTCGCCGGTCTCGCTGAGAGCTATACCGCGGCCCTGATCGAAGGCCACCAAATCGTTTCCACCGTAGAGTCCAGAGCCGTACTGCACAGCCCACTTATGAATCAGGCTTTCGCTTTCCCACTGGTAGATAAATCCACTTTGCCACCCGGACATAGATTCAAACTTCTTCTCTCCTGAGCGGGCATCGGTTTCGCCAGTTTGGGTTCCAATCAGAACGAATTTGCCGAAGCCTTCAAAAAGAGGGATTTGGGAGATGCGGAAATCCAAAGTATCCTGCGTCGGGCCCCCGAGTCGGGAAGAGATGCGAAAGAAGGCCAGACCCACTTTGCCCAGCGGGGTGCTGAGCTGGTTGACACCGAGTCCAGGCCCGTGTTGGTCGAGCAGGCGGAGATCGAGCAGCCAGAGGTCTTCGTAATCGTAGCTTCGATTACCCACCCAGAGCGTTTCGCCCTTGCCTAAGTAGTTACCGGTCTCCGCATAGAAATTGCGATTGTTCAGCGTCAGCGCGTCTTCACCCTCGGCTTCGGTATCCGACCAGTTGCGCTCCATATTGGTCCTGACGTGTAGATCGATTACACCGCGGGCCCAAACTTGATTCCCGACCGAACGGTAGAAGTTACGCGAAAAGTAGAAGACCCCTTCGGCTATACCGCAGTCGTCCCTCGCGATATCGAAATCCGTCTCGGTTTGCAGGCGCAAGCAGCTGGCCAGCGTCCGTCCGGCTCCATACGAGAGCCCGAGCGTAAATCGTCCGTGAAAACTCGTGTCTTCAATGACGCCTTGCGCCTTCAGCGAACTGCTGAGAAAGATGGAGCCAGAAGCAAAAGCCAAAGCCAGAAGCAGCCGTAAGAAGCGAAAAGGGGCCGAGCCCTCAATCAAAGGTCTGTCGCACATCTGCATGGTATTTCCTGTCGAGAACTAAGGGCGGCGCCGACAGCACCGCGTAGGGCTACCTGGCTTTTGCGACTTTTACGCCGGCCCAATTGCGGACCAAGGCGTAGGCTTTCGCGTTAGGGTCATCATATTTTTTGCCTTCGCTATCGAAGATATCGAGTTGAATGAGATACTGTCCCGGCTTTGCAGCATTTGGGTCCTTGACAGGCTCGCCCGAAGGAGCGCAACGTCCTTCTTCGTCTTGGGCCTTGAAGCTGAAGTTCAAAATTTCGTTGCGACTGGACGCGGGCACCTCCAGAGTCTGCGAACCCCAGCTGAGCCAATTATCACCGGGCTGCTTAAGGGCCATCGTCAGGCTGAGATCGATGTTGGTCTTATAGATCTCGATACTGACCTTCACCTCAGAACAGGACTGTTGAACGTCAGCGAGTTCTAGGTCGCTTAGACGAAAGAGCTGCTCTTCGGCCGACTCTGTTGCTACGGGAGGAGGTGCGGGAGGAGCTGCGGGTTGGTTAGGAACGCTTGCCGGTTCTAAGGGCTGTGGTTGAGTAAGCCCTGCCGTGGCAGCGGCCTGTACTTCGACGCCGACTGAGCTGCGAACGGCTTGATAAACATTGTTGTCGAACTGAATCTGCTGCCCGTCACTAGCGACCAGATCGAGCTGCAGAAGATACTGGCCAGGTTCCGCTTTCCAGGGATTGACCGAGACTGCTGACCCTGGAGGAGGACACTGTCCCTCGGGGCTCGCTGCCGTAAAATCAAACTGCACAGGACCCTGCGCTCCCTTCGCTAGAGCAATCCTTTTCTCGCCCCACGTTTTCCAATTGTTGCCCGGATCTTTTAAGCCGAGCACGAGGGTAAGATCTTCGTCGCTTTTGAGGACATTGAGCTGTCCTCGGATGGGTCCGCAGCTGACAAAGCTCGACGCCACCTCGAGATCACCGAGAATCAAAGCCTTGGCGTCGGGATCATCGGGAACCGCCTCATTGATTTCCAAACCTGCCACGCGCCAGAGATCGATGCTGTCCGCGTCTTCATCCTCAAAGCGATCGCCCCCTCGCACTTCAACGATATAGCCGACGTCTGTCTGCCAGCTACCCTGAACGTAGTTATTAGCTCTGCCGGGGGGCATAGCTTTGCCGTCTTTTGGATAGAGCCGTACTTTGACTTCACCCTTACCTGGGTCGACCGTTACTTTCTCCCAGTTCGAGTAATTATCGTTCATCACGGTACCGTATTCCACGCGCTTCACGACCAGATCGAAAGAGGAGCGCCGACTGACCTCGTAGGAAAATGAGACGATGAAGGGAGTGCGGCCATTGATTGCTTGAGGAACTGTGACTCCGTTTTCGACCTGAATGCGCTCGAAACCCAGCTGATCGTGTACTAAGCTGTGGCCTGCGAGCACCTTGCAATCTCCCGCCTCCAGACTGAAATAGCTGCCGTTGCCGCAGTCGGCAACTTTACCTATCTCCTTAGTCTCGCTCGGCTGGCACCCTGCGATCACGAACATGCTTATGAGCGAAGCGAAAGAGTAGAATAGCCAGAATCTGCCCATCATAAATCCCTCTTCTTTCTTCACGGCGCTGGCAATGGCCAGAGGCAGGCTGCGCCTCGGACACCGCTCGAATCACCAAACTTGGCCTGAACGAAACGGGTCCTCACTGGGCCATCTGTGAAAATATAGGACCCCCAGATTTTTGGCACATTTTCATAGAGACGTTTGACGTTGGAAAGACCGCCACCTACCACGATGCAATCTGGATCGAAGATATTGATCACGGCCGCCAGGCTACGCGCCAGTCGATCTTCAAGCCGTTCAAAGGCCGTAATAGCTTCCGCATCACCGCTATCGATCAGCTTTGCAATTTCGCGAGCGCTCAAGGAACGACCACTTGCTCTCGCAAAATCAGCGGCAAAACCACTACCTGAAACGAAGGTTTCAATGCAGCCTCGCTTGCCGCAGTAGCAGGCGGGTCCAGGGCGCTCATCGTCACGAGCATCGGGCAAGCGATTATGCCCCCACTCTCCGCCGATAGCATTGGCACCGACCAGCACTTTTCCGTCGACGACCAGACCACCGCCGCAGCCGGTCCCCAGGATGATTCCAAACACGAGTCGCGAACCAGCGGCCGCTCCGTCTATCGCTTCGGATAAAGCAAAGCAGTTAGCATCGTTGGCTACTTCAACGGGACGATCGAGGAGAGTTTCGAGATCCCGCTTAAAAGGATGGCCGATCAGCTCGGTGGTATTAGCGTTCTTCACGAGTCCTGTGCAAGGATCGATAGTTCCGGGAATACCGATGCCGACGCTTCCTTTGACGACCCTTCCATTTTCCTTCGCAAGTTCCCTTTCGAAGCTTCGAACGAGTTCGGCAAGTCCTTCGATTATAGCGGTATATGACCCGCGGGGAGTGTCTACTCGCTGACGAGCCAGTTCAAGACCGCTGTCAGCCAAAGCCAAAATTTCAATTTTCGTTCCACCAAGATCAATGCCTAGCCGCATCTTCAACTCCCCCAAAGCCTGGTCTCAAGTCTGATGGATACTAGCGAGTCTAGGAAAAGTCAGCGATAAAATAAAATTACACTCAGACTAGTCGCGTTGGGTAGAAGTCATCAAAAGTGCCGATAAATCTTGTAAAAAAACAACATACTTCCGCGCGTCTTTGCGTTCGCTTTACAATCTTGAATTTCGCAAACGGTTGAGATAGCCTTTGAACAGAGGGGCTCCTCAAACGCAAAGTAATTTTATTACAAGAGACAGCTTTGCCTTGCTTTAGTCGAATCTTGATCGATATATAGTTTCATCAGATGAGCGAACAAGCTTTCGACAGCTGCGATTTTCTGATCTCCTGCTTTTCGACTTCGCTGTTTTGATGCGCACTCTTCCTTTACCCACAACGCAGTGTCAGAGGCCGCTATGAGGCTAGGATACCGAGATGCGAGCTAGGCTGAATTACTTGCGGAATGCTCCCAGCAGAAAGGTGAAGATGAACGGGTTCTTACTATCGTTTTTTCGGCGTGCGATGCTTGCTTCCCTCTTTACTCTGTCGGCGCTCGGCTTAGTCTCGCCATTGAAGGCAGAACCTGTACAGTTCTGGGCCGTCGGCAATGGAATTGAAGATTCGATTATGTTTCGGGAACTTGCTGCGCGTTTCAAGAGCGAAAGCGGGATCGATGTGCAGGTCACTCCGCTCTCATGGGGTAACTTTGGTCAGAAGTACATGACCTCCATGGCAGCCGGAATGCCGCCAGATGCAGGTGTTGCTAACCTCGGCTCACCGATGGAATGGGGTTCCGTGGGTGGGGTCGTTGATTTTCGCAAGAGTTTCGGCGCGGAATTCGATGTCTTGAGTCAGCAATTTTTTCCTGGAACCTTGCCACAGTTCGAGTTTCGCGGACATCTCTACGGCATCCCCACCGAACTCGTGACGGCGATGCTCTACTATCGGCAAGACCTCTTCGATAAGCTAGGGCTCAAGGCCCCCAAGACCTGGAGTGAGCTGGACCGCGTGATACAAAAGCTCGAAGCCGCCGGATATCACTTCAATTTTGGCTGGACGCGCGGTGAACAGTGGGCGCTCTACTATCACACTTTGCCCTTTGGAAAATCTGGTTTGTATCGCGATGCGGCGGGCGAACCCCAGCTTGATTGGCTTGACCCAGCCTATCAGGAAGCCGTTCTCCACGCGATCGATCTCTGGCACCTGCACGATTCCTTCGGCGATGGTTCAGCCGATCGTACCATCGGTCGCTTTCTATCCGATGAGCCCGATCAGTCGATAGGGATGATGGTCGACGGCAACTGGTTAGCCGGTTCCATTCAAAATCTCGCACCTGGGGCGGCTGAAAAATGGAATGTTGTACCCTGGCCAAAGGCGGATGAAGGCAAAGCAGTCAACGTGATTGGCGGCACATCTTACGTTATTTTTGAAGCGTCGCCTCGTAAAGATGCCGCTTTCGCATGGCTGCGCTTTCTTAATTCCGTACCTTCACAACAATTTATGATTGAGCATCGTCTCGCGCGAGTCGGTCAAGCATCTGCGTTTAACATTCCGCCGGTACGCGGCGTCTGGTCTGAGGAGCAGGGAGCTTTCTGGGCCAAACCAATGCTCAAGTCAGCTGAAAAAGTAATCAATGTCGCCCGGCAAATTACCGATACTTTCGTGACAGTTGAGTCTCTCAAGGGCAAGCAGGATGTCGACCATATCGAATCGAAAATCCTCGATCGCATGGGAACCTATGCAAATGAGCTATTAACGAGCCAGGCTGAAGAGCACAATCTACGGCGTTGGCCTTACATCCGAGCTCTGGCGCAGGGTAAATTTCCTGGTGAACGAGAGTCTATACTCGAAGCTCTGAGGGTGCGTCTACGGGCGGAATATGCCGCTCAGACGCCGCTGGCTTTGGCCAAGGTTCGCTATGCGATGAAAAGCTACGATGAGGACTACGCTCCTATAGTGGACAATCTCGCCGTTTACGAGGGCAAAACCAACGTTCTCGATCAGATGAAGTGGGTGCTGGCCCTGCTTTTTCTCGCCGCCGCTATACTAATCGCAACGGTACGCCCTCTGCGACGCAACGCAACTTCCTATCTCTTCATCGCGGTGCCTATCGCCTTATCTTTAGTTTTTGTACTGATTCCTATGGTCGTTTCCCTCTACCTCTCGTTCACCGAATACCACTCAGTTCTGCCTCTAGCCTCTGCAAAATGGGTGGGGCTGAAGCACTATATTGAGTCTTTCCAGCTCAGTGACAGTGACAATGTAATAGTCAGCATAGGCAAGACCTTCGTTTACGTCGCCATCACAGTGCCGCTCGGCATAGTCCTGGCTCTCATGTTCGCCGCCCTCCTCAACAATCCGCTCAAAGGCCAGAGGTTCTGGCGCTTTCTCTACTTTTCACCGCTCATCACGAGCGCGGTGTCAGTGGCCTTGATATTTACTCAGCTCTATCGAGAGTCGAGCCTCGGTTGGCTCAATGCGTTTTTCATGAAGCTGCATTTGATTAACAACCCCATTCAGTTTCTAAAGGACGAAAAAACTTTTCTCTACTGCGTCATGGGTTTGGCCATCTGGCACGGGCTGGCGTTTACCATCCTCTTGTTTCTAGCTGGCTTGCAGCAGATTCCTCAGCAGCTCTATAAGGCGGCTGAAATCGATGGCGCCGGCTGGCGCGAGAAGTTCTGGCATATATCGCTCCCAGGGATCAGACCACAGCTCATCTTCGTCGCGGTCATGGGTCTGATCGGGGGTTTTCAGGTCTTTGAGCAGATCTATATGCTTGGCGGTGGTTCCGGTTACTTCGGTTCGAAGTTCGGTCCTAACGATGCCGGCAAGACCATGGTGCCATTGATTTACGACCTTGGTTTCGAGCAGTTCAAGATGGGCCGCGCCTCCGCGGTCGCCTACATTCTCTTCGTGGTAATTTTCGCTTTTACGCTCGTGCAGATGCGCCTCTTCCGTCAGGCGCGGCCGGAGAATTGAGTCTATAAAGCCTTCTACTAAAGGGAACAGCCATGGCAGAAGTGGCAGAACAAAAAATCAAAACCTACCCCCTTCTCGCTGGGGATCGTCGCCTCCAAGGCCTCGACAAAGAGGGCCGAGAACGCGACAAGACCGAGGATCAGACCTTTACCCGTCAGACCGTTCATCGTTGGAAGATGGGCTGGGTCTATGCAGTCCTCGGGATCTCGGCCTTGCTCTTGGCTCTACCCTTTTATTACATGGTTCTCACGACTTTCAAATCGGTAGAAGAGTTGGCTGCTCTGGAGCTGAGCTTCTGGATTAAAAATCCCAGTCTCGAAGCTCTGCGCCAGCTGCTGGATGGGACGATCTACCTGCGTTCGGTTTGGAATAGTCTCTTGGTCTCTGGAGCTATCACCATCGGTAATCTCCTCTTCTGTCCTCTGGCTGGCTATGCTTTTGCCAAGCATCGTTTCCCGGGTCGAGAAGCTATCTTTTATTTCCTGCTGTCGACGATGATGATTCCCGGATCCATTCTGCTCGTGCCCAATTTCCTCCTCGCCCGCGACCTGGGTTGGATCAATACCTACTGGCCGCTCATAGTGCCTGGCTTGGCCAGCGTGTTTTTCGTCTTCATGTCACGGCAGTTTATCTCGAAGATACCGAACGACCTCATTCAGGCGGCGCGCGTGGACGGTTGCTCGGAGCCTCGCATTTTCTTTCAGATCATCCTCCCTTGCTGCCGCCCACTCTTGGCTTCGATCGGCATTCTCAGCTTCCTCGGTGCTTGGAACAGTTTTATTGGGCCGATGATTTACCTGCTCGATGAACAGTCCTACACGACGCCGCTAGTGATTTCGATGCTGCAAGGGCGCTTTGGTAACCAGGAGAACGTGCAGATGGCCGGATCGCTGCTAGCCATCCTGCCGGCGCTGCTGCTCTTCTTCGTCTTTCAAAAGCAAATCGTCAACAGTTTCGCGAGTAGCGGACTCAAAGAATAAGCGGAAAGAAGGGTTAGCACTCATGGCCAATCTCAGTCTTAGCGGCGTTTCCAAAGTCTTTGCTAACAGCGTCGAAGCAGTCAAGAACGTATCGCTCGAAGTTTCCGACGGTGAATTCGTAGTTCTGGTCGGTCCCTCAGGCTGCGGCAAGTCCACCTTGCTCAATATGATTGCCGGCCTTGAGGAAATGTCGCGGGGTTCGTTAGAAATCAACGGTCATCAGGTCAACGATCTGCCCGCGAAAAATAGGGATATTGCCATGGTTTTTCAGAACTATGCACTCTATCCTCACATGAGCGTATACGACAACATGGCTTTCGGGCTCAAGCTGCGGAAAGTTCCCAAACCTGAAATCAATAGGCGCGTGAAAGAGGCTGCCGAGGTCCTCAGCATCACGCACCTTCTGGAACGTCTGCCGCGCGAACTGTCCGGTGGGCAGCGCCAGCGCGTGGCCGTGGGCCGGGCTATCGTTCGGAAGCCGGCTATCTTTCTCTTCGACGAACCGCTGTCCAATCTCGATGCGAAGCTAAGGGTACAGATGCGGGTCGAGCTGAAGGACCTGCACCACCGTCTGCGCTCTACTATGATTTACGTGACCCATGATCAGACGGAAGCGATGACGATGGGAGATCGCATCGTCGTGATGAAGGACGGTGTCATCCAGCAGGTCGCCACACCGCTGGAAATCTACAATCATCCTTGCAACAAATTCGTAGCCAGTTTCATCGGCACACCGCCTATGAATTTCTTCGCTGGGCAAATTACCTCTGAGGGCGAACGCCTCTTCTTCATGCAGGACAAGGGAATTCAGCTGCTTCTCCCACCGCGTCTCCAGCTGCAGGCCAGGTCTCACATCGGTCGAAGCGTCTATCTAGGAATTCGCCCTGAGGGAATTGGTTCTTTACAGGCCACGCTGCAAAAAGAAGCGCCAGAAATCGGTGGCCGCATCAGAGTTATCGAACCCATGGGCTCGGAAAATTACCTCTACATCGACACCGGTGCCGGCAGTTTTGTAGCGCGCGTGGAAAAATCAGGTTATACCATAGGGCAAGAAGTCCGCTTGCCAGTCATGCACGAGAAAATGCACCTTTTCGACGGAGAAACGGAAGCCACTCTCGAAGAAAAACGTCAGAGCCTCTCCGCAGCCGGCTAAGGGCCGCTACCCAGGAGGATGAGAGGCAAGGCCGCAGTTTTTTTCCTTAGCTAATCGAGAACCATAAGAAGGAATTTACGGATGAAAACGATTTCGCTTCAAGGCCCTTGGCAAATCAAAGCAGTCGACGACAGTTTTAAGCTCGAAGGTAATGTTCCGACCAGCGTCTTCTACGAACTTGAGAAAGCCAAGTACTGGGGCGAGCACGATGTATTCTACCGGGAAAACAACCGGCGCTGCGTAGAGATCGCGGCTCGCGACGTGCTCTTTGAGAAGACCTTTGAGCTCACGCCTGATTTCTTGAAGACCGCCGATGCGCGCTTTTATCTCGAAGCCGATGGTCTCGATACTCTAGCGACGCTTATGCTCAATGGCAAAGAAATCGCTAAGGTTGAGAACATGCATCGGCGTTGGGCCTGGGATGTCGCTTCGCTCTTGAAGCCAGGCCAGAACGAGCTAAAAATCCTCTTCAAAGACACGATTAAGGAAATTACGGAACGGGACAAGAAACGCCAGCTCTGGCAGGTCGGCACTCCTGTAAAAGGTGCCAACCATCTGCGGAAGATGTACTGCAGCTTCGGCTGGGATTGGGGTCCGCAGATTCCCGATATCGGTATCTTCCGCGACATTCGTCTCGTAGCCTATGAAAAGGCTCGGATTCAGGACCTGCATATCACGCAGAAACACGATAAAGGTCTGGTGACCCTGACGATCGACAGCAAAATCGAATCCTGGGGAGGCTCAGCCGACCAGCAGGGCCTGCGGGTCACGGTGAAAGATCCTAAAGGCAAGACCATCAGCCAAGAGTTTGCCCGCGACGCCGAGAAGACTATAGCTATTAAAGACCCCCTGCTCTGGTGGCCCAATGGCTACGGTGAGCAGCATCTCTATTCTGTCGAAATCGAGCTGCTAGCCGGACAGAGCATGCTTCACAGTCAAACCCAGCGTTTAGGCTTGCGCACTCTACGCCTTCAGCAGGAAAAAGACGAGTGGGGCAAGAGCTTTCAGTTCAACGTCAACGGCATCGCTATCTTTGCCCGCGGTGCGAACTATATTCCTGAAGATGTCTACCTCAATCGGGTGACTCACGAGAAGACCCAGAAGCTCATGCAGAGCTGCGTCGATGCTAACTTCAACTGCCTGCGCGTTTGGGGCGGTGGAATTTATCCGAGCAACGATTTCTTTGATATCTGCGATGAGGCTGGGATTATCATCTGGCAAGACCTGATGTTTTCCTGCTCGATCTACGACATTCATAATCCTGTCTTCTTTGACAATATCACCCACGAAGTGCGGGACAACCTGCAGCGCATGCGGCATCACGCCTGTCTCGGTTTGATCTGCGGCAACAACGAGATGGAATGGGCTTTCGAAGATTGGACCTTTCCCAAGACC
Organism: Oligoflexus sp.; assembly: GCA_041736305.1. Taxonomy (GTDB): domain Bacteria; phylum Bdellovibrionota_B; class Oligoflexia; order Oligoflexales; family Oligoflexaceae; genus Oligoflexus. The sequence goes on from JBGSTX010000267.1 coordinate 14,265, forward strand.
AAGGAGAACCGGGCCGAGTATATCAAGCAGTACGAGGTTCTCTTCCCTGCCCTGGTCGCGGAAGTTTGTCCGGAAATCGACTACTGGCCGGCCTCACCTTCATCAGGTGGCCACTTCGAAAATCCCAACGACCCGACCGCGGGCGACGTCCATGACTGGACCGTGTGGCACGGCCGGAAGAATTACACCGAGTTCAGAAAGCATCACTACCGCTTTCTCTCTGAGTTTGGCTTCCAGAGCTTTCCTTCCTACAAGACCATCCTCAGCTATACGAGTCAGGAAGATCGCAACATCTTTAGCCCTGTGATGGAAGACCACCAGCGGAACGAGAGCGACAACGGCAACTCGAAAATCTTCCACTTCATGGCCGACTACTATCGCTATCCTAAAGACCTGGCTAGCATTGCCTATATTTCGCAGTGCAGCCAGGCTGAAGCCCTACGTTATGCGGTCGAGC
>JBGSTX010000335.1:0-12831 GCA_041736305.1 Oligoflexus sp.
GGTTCTGCAGCGCACTGTTCAGCGGTTAGTTCAGCTAGGCTGAGGTCTTCCGGCCAGATATCTGAACTGATGCAAACACCACTTTTTTCGGGAGCTCGAGCGACTGTGACTTCGAGCCACTGATCGAGAGTGGCAGCCAAGCAGCGCCCACCTGATAATACAGCGTACTCGCCAGCTAACATGACTTTAGCAGGAACTCGCGCTGTCACAGGCACGTGCTTCAATGCTGATGCTCTCCCTTTTTCGCTGCTAAAGCGATATTGCCTTGATGGAGACTCATGTGTCCCCGCTGGATGCCTTCAGAGGCTAGGGCGCGCAGCGCTGAAAGATTCTGAGCGAGTCCAACCGCAACGATAATTTCGGCGAGCCCCTGAGCTGCCGGTTGACCCAGCAAACGAAGCGCCGCCTGGGCTGCAGGATGCAGCGTTGTTACCCCACCGACTGTGCCGACCGCGATCGGCAGTTCGATCTCTCCTTCGAGATCTCCCGTCTCATTCTTCCACCAGCGGGTCATCGGTTGGTAAATTCCGGTTCGGCAAGCATAGGCATGAGCACCAGCTTCAACGGCTCGCCAATCATTGCCGGTAGCGATCACAACGGGATCGATGCCGTTCATCACACCCTTATTGTGCGTCGTCGCTCGGTAGACATCGTGGGCCGCAAAAAGATAGGCTGCCTCGATCCGATCGACAACTTCAGGACCGCTAAATTCGCGATTGCTCAGACTCTCTTTAGGGACGCGGCAGTGAGCGCGGGCTAGGCGTTTGTCGCAGAGATTGGTGAGGATGCGCAGACCCATTTCGCAGGGAATCAGCTCCTGGATACGCTTCGCAAGCTTTTCGCACATCGTGTTGATCATGTTCGCACCCATCGCATCCCGGGTGTCGACATCGAGATAAAGTACGAGGGAACGGATGGGTTCGATATAGCGCCAGCTGAGATTGTTAGCGCCACCGCCGCGATTCAGGAGTCGATCCTGACCTTCGTTGGCAAAGGCGATGAGACGGGAACGTTCCGCGTTGAGTACGCTTTCAAAGTCGAAGCCGAGTCTTGGATAAAGCTGGATTTGACCGGTTCCCACTGGTGCGGTACTGCTGGTCTGAAATCCGCCGCCGGCTCTCGCAAGCTTGGCTCCGTGACTGGCTGCAGCCAGTACACTGGTTTCTTCTACCGCCATCGGTATGAGAAGATCCTGGCCATTGATTTGAAAGTTGGTCGCAATGCCGAGCGGCAAGGCAAAGGTCCCGACGCCGTTTTCAATGAATACGTTGACCAGCTCAGCACTCAAGCTGCTGAAGTCGCCGAACTCGGGTGCTTCTGCTTCGGCCTGTTCGTTCAAACTGAGGCCGCGGATAATTTCGCGACGCTGGCCGATAGGCAGCTCATAAAAACCAGGGAGACGAGACGAAAGGCGCCCGCGCTGGGCCTGTATCCGATTTTGGAAATGGAAACTTGTCTCACGCGTCATGTTCTTACCAATAGCTTCGGGTGTTTGCTTTTAAACCGACAGCGTTGACAGAATGCACGAAAGCCGGGGTCAGTTCAAGTTTTCTTGAACCAGGTGCCTACTTAAAGTGACAGCGACGAATGGTCTCGTGTCATAGGCTACATCGTCTATAAGACTCGGCGAAAAAGCTTAGTTCACGATATGTTAAAAAGTCCGTGGGGACGCAGCAAAAAACTCTCTTTCGAGCGGCCGACCAAAGAGCAGTCTCTCTGGAAGATCTTGTAAGGTCCTGGCACCACTCGCGAGCATCGCAATCTCCAGAGCGCGTTTAAATCCTGCTAGCACTTCGAGAGGAGCTTCTTCGCTCTGCAAGGCCGCCCGCAGCAAGGGCAGACCTATGCCTGCGCACTGAGCGCCGAGGGCCACAGCTTTGGCAACTGTCACACCATTGCGGATCCCGCCCGTAGCTATGAGCGGTACATGCGGCAGACTACGGCGGACGGCGGCGAGACTGTATGCGGTTGGAATTCCCCAGTTGCGAAACGCTTGCCCCAGTTCCTGGACGAGCGGTGAACGGCTTCTCAGACCTTCGATATGAGCCCAGGAAGTACCGCCGCTGCCGCCGACATCGATGGCTGAAACGCCTAGTTCTACAAGGCGACGCGCGCTGCCGGGACTGATTCCAGCACCCACTTCTTTAATCATGACAGGCACGCGCAGATGTCGGCAGATCCGCTCAAGCTGCTGCATAAAGCCTGTAAAATGGCGGTCACCTTCAACCTGGACGCTCTCTTGAACGAGATTGAGATGAATGGCCAAAGCATCGGCCTCTATCATGTCGACAGCGCGCTGACAGCGATCCAGCGCTTCGGCATTGGTAAGTTGAGCCATCCCGATGTTGCCGATCAGAAAAAGTTGCGGCGCGAAATTCTTGACCTTGAAAATAGCGGCATATTCCGGATTATCAAGTGCAATACGCTGCGAGCCGACCCCCATGGGAATACCGTAGCGCGATGCAGCCAAGGCCAGACGACGATTGATTTCACTGCCCTCATGAATGCCACCTGTCATGCCGGTTATCAGCAGCGGCAAATCAAAAGTACGTCCAAATATAGATGTTTTGGTGTCAAGTTGACTTGATTCAATCAGAGGTAGAGCTTCGGGCATGAGACTGATCTGATCGAAGCCAGTGAAGCGATCACTGGCTTCAACATCGCTGTCACGACAGATCCCGATATGCTGGCCTTTGCGCAGTTGGCCAAGTAGGCGCTCAAGCTCTTCGCGCGGAGCGGCTGCAGAGAGTAAGAGGAGCCAGGAAATAGAGTCGGAATGACGCTGCCACTGACCTTCGAAGTGGAAGGTCTGACGTTCATCGAGGCGTACAGCCACGGATTGGGGAAGAGGCTTTTCGAAGGTGGAATCGCCGAATTGCAGGAGTACGCTCTCCTTGCCGAGGCCTACTACCCAGCCGCTAAGACCCGACTGGGAGATCCATGGCAGGGGGCGATCGAGTTTGATAAGATCCATCGTTCCGGTCAAGCAGACCTCCTTCTCTGATCCCGGAGGATGTACCACAGAAGTGGCTCGCAAAGCGAGCTGATAGGAGATCCACGATGCTACGCATAATCTTTGCAAGCTTCTGCTGCATACTGGCTTCCAACGCCTGGTCAGCGACGAGCACGAATAAGACGGAAATCGTCGAAGAAGCGGATAAGACGGAAGTCAAAATCTTCTGCTCGAAGAGCTCCGAACGGGAAGCCTTGGCCCTCTGTGAGAAGTGGCTAGGGCAGCAGGAAAAAAGGTTAGGACAGCGTCTCTTGACCAGCTATTGCAGCAGTGGGGAGCTCTCGTCCAATCCAAGTTGTCTCTATAAGAGCAGCGGCGAGTTAAAGTACGTACTTCGCAAGTATCGCACGGAAACGGAGAGGGTTTTTTGATGCAAGCCTCAGTTCTCATCGCGGGTGCTGGATACGTGGGTGGAGCTCTGGCTAAGGAGCTGCTCGACGCGGGCTCCGAGGTGCATGTTTTACGGCGTAGGGCTGAGCATCCTCCGGGTAGCAAGCTGTTTCAGGCTGATCTCTTGAAACCCGAGACTTTGCAAGGACTGCCGCGTTGCACGCATCTTGTATACGCGGCGGCAGCGGATGGTGGGAGTGAAGAAGCTTATCGGGGCATCTACCGAGATGGGCTCATGCATCTGCTTACGGCGCTGAAAAAGCAGGGGCAGAATCCTCGGATCATCTACACATCGAGTACTTCGGTCTATGCGGAACGAGAGGGAGCTTGGGTCAGTGAAGAGGGAGCGGCGCTGACGAAGGACGGGTCCAGTCGCTTCATGGTCGAGGGCGAAAGACTCCTTATCGAAGGAGGCTGGTCAGGCGGCATTGTGCGCTTCGGTGGTATCTACGGGCCGGGTAGAACTTACTTTGTGCGCCGGGTAAAAGAAGGGCAGGAAGTGATCCTGGAGGGATCTCAGCAGTTTACTAATCGAATTCACCGCGATGATTGTGTAGGCATCATTAAACATCTGCTTTCACCGGTGCAGACTAGGGAAGGGATGCAAATATTCAATGGAGTCGATTCTGAAAGTGCAGATCGGAATGAGGTGATAATGTGGCTAGCTGAGCAACTTGGATTGAATCCTCATGACATTCCACGAACTGAAGATACTGCTCGGGTGCAGCATCGCGGTAATAAGCGCGTGAGCAACGCGAAGATACTGGCCCATGCTTATAGCTTCCGTTATCCGAGTTATCGGGAAGGCTATGCGACTCTGCTCGGGGAGTTCGGTGCTTGATCTTAGAGACGGCTTTAGCTCTTAAGATTACAAGCCATACGATCAGGAGGAGGCGACGAGCAAGCACTTCCTTCACTCTCACTAGTACTATCAAAGGGACAAAGTTTCCCTATCTTACTGATCTCTCCATAGTCCGACTTAAAGCGGATAATGCGGCAGCAGCTCTTGTTTTCTGCCACCAATCCATCGTTTTGATAAACCTCAATTTCAGCATTGTACCAGGCATTCGGCGTTATCCCGATAGCGGTATCCACCGTGTAATCAGCATAGGATTTCGCGCTGATCGACTTGCCACAGACATCCAGCAGGCGCAATGTCAATTTGACTTTGTTGAAGGATTTTGGCTTGGGGTCTAGCTTGCTGATCCTAAGGTTGCTTTGCATCGAGACCTTGTTCGGATCGTCGCTAGTATTCGGCTTAGAAACACTCGGCGCCAAAATTTCCACCTCTTCGCGAGGCGTCCGACAAGACAGTGCCAAGCTCATAATAAAGCTGCCTAGTAGCAGGATGCGGAGGTCGCCCAACATCGACTGTTCCCTTCAGGGATAAGTGCACTTTTGGTTGGCAATTTTCATTAGCTCTTCAGCCGTCTCATTTTTTATAGCATTCTCATCCGTTGGACGACGATACTTCGCCATAGAATAAGACTCGAAGACCAGTATCTCTTGGCCCTCATTGTAAGCAAAGATTTGAATCGAGGGAACCGTGGCCCTGAAATGATAGGCCTCGACGATAGGGGCTTTCGCGACCTCGCCAATCCACTTTTTCACTTGATCAGCTTGAGCGACGTCCGCGCTCGTCACCACGCACTCATAGTGCTGAGCCTTCGGATCTTCCTTGGACAATGCTCCCACGACTTTCTTCAGTAGTAGTTCGCTACTGGTGGCTACTGCAGACGCGTCTGCGGTTTTTCCCTGCTCCACGGGGCTACCCTCCGAATCGGCCAAGGCTTGATTTTGAGTGGGCGCTGCTCCCTGGTCCGCGGGACCCGGTGAAGGCGTCTTTCGTACCGTTTTACAGCAGCTGAGAGCAAGAGCAGCGATGAAAAGGACTTGGGTTCTCATAAAATCCTCGATGCAATACCTGACGCAAACCGAATTTTAATATTCTAACAGAGAAAGATGTCACTGGCTGGCAAAAAGGGGGAAAGCTAGTTTGGGGGCCAGGAAGAGGAGGATTTATGCAAATTTGGCTCCAATGGGGATTTCTTGCTTTTTGGCTAGGCCTGGAGTTGAAGGCCTGGGCAACCTGGGAAAACCTCAGCCTCCACCTCAGACAGATCTGGGAAGAGGACTATCAGCAATTAGCCTGTGGACAGCTCGCAGCCCTGGAGAAAAATCTCGAAACAGGACGGGACTTTCTAGTCCGCCGTCACCCACGCGCCGCCTATGAAATGCATTTAAAAGAGCTTGAAGAAGAGGCCCTTGCGGGCTGGCAGGAAGCCCTCTCGTCCACCTGTTTGGAAAGGCCCTCGAAGGGCTTCGAGCTCTACCGGCAAGTTAATCCTGAACTGGCTGCGGACTATCCCAACTGGTGGGTGCATTGGCGCGTTCCCGCACATGAATAAGTTGCACGCACGCGCTCCAGAAGAAGGGCACATTGCAGCGTGCCTCTTGCTCGTATTCACTCTCAGCTTGGAGCTGACCCATTATCTAGTCTCCCGCAGCGTTCTTAAGCAGTGGGAAGCTAGCTACCAGAGTCTGAATCAAAAAAGCCAAGACCTAGACCAGGAACTCCCGGGAAACTTCGAAGCCTGGGGTCAAGAATGGCCCGAGCTGCCCCCTCGCATCGACTTCGGGGCTTTTACAAAACGTGAGGGAGAAGCTGAAGCACTATGTTTTTATCTCAGATCCGCGCCGCCCGAAAATGGTGGCAGAACTTATCTTTGCAATTGAGCTGGAAGCAACTGCCACCGCTGACGAGCCACAGCATTGCATTTCTCGCAGGCACCCTCCTCTTGCGGCCACAGCCCAACGTCGACTCAGCCTTTCCACAGAAAGGCACCAAACTGCTCGTTCCCGCCGAGCGTATCTTAGCGCGGAGTAAATTGAAGTTCGACCTCTTTAAAAGCCCTCTTTTCACCCTCGTTAGAAGTGAAGGCCAAGGGGGCTGCCGCCTGAGTCCGGAGGACTATAAGATTTGGGCTTCTCCTGGGGTAAAGCCCCAGTATTTTTTGCAGATACCTCATGAGAAGGCCGCTATCGGGGTTCTACGCGTCCTCCTCGAAGATAAGCAGTTAATCTTGAAGCCCTCTTCAAGCAAACTTCAGCCCTGTACCGCTGAGGTGTTCTATGACTAGGCTTCGCTTGTTTACATTCATGCTGCAGCTCTGCTGTTTTTCCCGGGGCTCGTTCGCCGAAAATACCATTAAAAAAGACATTCCCCACGAGAAAATTCTGCTCCAGTTAGGTAGTAGCCAGGAGATTCAGTTAGCTCCCGAGAGTTCTCTCCGTCTCAGTCAGAAGAAAATAGTAGAAATAGAAACGCTGAGCCCAGAGCGCTTTCGGCTCCTGGCGGTACGCAAGGGTATCGTCTACCTACGAGCGCTCAGTGCCGAAGGACTTCTCCTTCGCAGCTGGCTGCTGGAAGTCGAAGCTCCCTCTCCTCAGGAGCTAAAAGCCGAAGAAAATGAGGAGGAATGGTATGCGGCCTTCTGTCTAGAAAAAGGTGTCAGCTGCGTGAGAACAAGTCGAACTGTAAGGGGTGAAACCGAGTCCCTTTCCTGGTTGCACCGCATGCGGAAACGCTGTGAAAAAGAGCCGCCTTGCCGCTTTGAAGTTCAGCTGAGCGCCGCCGCTCAGGATCGATGGCGAGACACTCTCGAGCAGGAGTGGGGGCAGGGGCCGCTCGAGCTTGCTGCGGATGGTTTCGTTATCAGCCGCAGCTCTTGCAAAAAAGACGATACAGCGAGCCTCAAGACCGCCGTTGAAAGCTTTAGAAATCTCTTGGCAACAAGGTACGGAGCACCCTTCATCCAGCCTTGTCGCCGACAGGAACAGGAGGCCTACGTTCTGGATATCGTAGCCCTTGCCCAAAGAAGCGACGGTGCCCAGCGCGACAATCCTCTCGACTGGCAGGGTCTTGCCTTGCCTCCTGAACTGCCGTTTAAAGCGCTTATTCGTGGTCTTTCCGAATCGGGTCGCGCACATATCTTGGCCCAGCCTTTGGTGCAGCTGAGCGAAGGGGGGGAAGTTCTTATCTCTGATGGTTTTGAAATCCAGACTCTAGCCTATGCGGACGGCAGAAGCGAAAGTGCTTGGAAAGCTGTGGGCTTCACCCTCCGCTGTGCCTATCTCGAACAGAGGGAAGACAAGGCTCACGTGAAGATCGAACTCCAGCTGAGTCGGCCCCGCTCGGGGAACCTCGACATGAGCCGTCTCGAGACCGAGACCTGGCTGAAACTCCAGCAATGGCAGCTCGTAGGCCGGATTCAAGCTCGTACGGACGGTGAAGAACATTCCGCGCTCCCTTGGTTCGTGTCGATCCCTTTTCTGGGACCTCTTTTTCGCTGGAGCGTCGATCAAAAAGCGACGAGTGAGGTATCGCTCTTTGTCAGAATGCGCAGCCTGAACGCCGAGTTCGATCAAAGTCAGACAAAAATCGACGAGCTGGGCCAGATTCGCCTTAAAGCGGAGTCTGCTGCCCCTTGAGCTCATGATAAGGTTGATTCCAACGGAAGGGGATCACGTGATCGAGCGATGAGTGCCCGAGAAGGAGGGCCAGCAAGCGATCGAAACCTAGAGCATTGCCGCAGGAAGATGGCAAACCTTTAGCTAAAGCCGCATAGAAATCCAGGTCATCAGGTACAGCAGCTAAACCCAAAGCTCTTCGCTGCTCATGACTCTTTTGAATGCGCTCGACGTTGATCTGTGGATCGGTCAGTTCGTCAAAGGCATTGCAGAGTTCCACACCCTTCAAATAAAGCTCAAAGCGCTGCGCCCTTTGATCCAGAACCCGCGCCAAGGCACACTGGGAAGCTGGGTAATCGTAGAGGAAGACCGCGTCGAGCTTTCTAAGCTCCGGTTCGATGACATCGATAAGGATCTTAAAATAAGCATCTTCAAAGCTGTCGTCTTCCCGAATCGAGCCATAGCCGAGCGCTCGACCTTTGGCGGCTAGATTCTGGTCACCGTCCACGAGGTCGATGCGTGCCCAGCGCGTGAAAGCTTCGAAGATAGAAATGCGAGAAATTTCAGCGGGAGGTATCCAGGTGTCGGCATAGAAACGCTTCAAGGTCTGCGCTACTTCAGAAACCATCTCTTGGGTAAGGTCCATAAATTTCGGCAGAGAAATGCCTGCTTCATACCATTCGAGCATAGTGAACTCGGGATGGTGCCAGGGGCTCAGCTCACCCCCGTTTCTAAAGCATTTACCGAGCTGATAGACCCGGCCGAGTCCTTGGGCTAGAGCCTGCTTCAGATGAAGTTCGGGACTTGAGCGAAGAAAGAGTGGATGCTTTTTTCCGGCAAAATCCACCCAGTCGCTCGCAAAGTAGCGAAGATGAACTTCTGTTCCTGGGCTCAGAACGGCGATAGGGGTATCGATGGAAAGATACCCCCTTGCCCTGAGAAAACTATGTATAGCGTCCTGAAGGAGCTGGCGCGCTTCAAGGACGCTTCGAAGAGTTTGCATCGCGTCCTCAATCTCAGTCGTGCTCGACGGATTTGACCTTGTCGAGCCAACGAACAATCTTGTCCAGAGCGCTGCCCTTAGCAATTTTGTCGTTTTTATGAACGTCTTTGATGCCGAGAGGAGTCCCTGTCGCTATCTCAAAGGCTTCGGAAATATGCCGCACAGGTACGACCTTGAGGCGACCCGCCGCCACCGCTTCCCTAGCTTTTTTATGCAGCATGAGATTCTGGACGTTGGCATGCGGAATGATGACCGTATAGTCCTTGCTCTTACCAATCAGCTCGCAGATCTTGTAGAAACCTTCGATCTTTTCGTTCACACCACCGATGGTCTGCACGTCACCGAACTGGTTCATTGAACCCGTAATTGCCAGGTTTTGCTTGATTGGAATGTGGGAAAGCGAACTCAAAATAGCCAAAACCTCGGCAAGAGTCGCGCTGTCCCCATCGATCGGACCGTAGCTCTGCTCAAAAGCCACGCTGGCGCCGAAGCTATAGACCCGCTCGCGCGGCAGCAGCACTTTGAAGAAGCCGCCGATGATCATGACAGCCTTGCCGTGCAGCTTGCCCGACATCCGCGCTTCACGCTCGATGTTCATGATCCCGCGTTTGCTGGGCCAGGTGGTGCAGGTGATCCGGCTGATCTTGCCGAAGGAATAGTCCGCGTAGTCGTAAACAGCCAGACCATTGATCTGACCCACGCGCAGTCCATCGACGCTGATGAGGATGTCCTGCTGTTTGATCAGACGAAAGAGATATTCTTCCTGCAAATTGAGTCGATAGTACTTGAGGTCCAGCGCCTGCTCAACATCCTCGCGCTTGACGACGGTATGCCCCTGCTCTTTGGCGATGAAGTCGGCTTCGATCGTCAAGTCCTTGATTTCGCCGAACTGGGTTGAGAGCAGATTCTGATCTTCGATCAAGCGCGAGCCATATTCAACGATCGCTGCCACGCCCGAGCGGTCGAAGGGCAAGAGCTCCTCAAGATGCGCGCGGGTTGCGATGAAGGAGACGTAGGCGTGAACGTTCTCGGGAGAGCGCTCCATTTTGAAGTCAAAATCAGCTTTGATCTTGAATATCTTTTGGAACTCTTCGTCTTCTTGATAGAGGACGTGGTAGATCTCGTCAGTCCCGATCAGGATAACCTTAAGTTCGAGCGGCACCGGATCAGGCCGTAGACCAGAGGTCGGCAGCAGCGAATACTGCTCGCCCATATCTTCGATGAAACCCTTGCGATTGCGCAGGATGCGCTTCAACGATTCCCAGATATTGCCAGTCCGAAAAATATCGATAGCGTTGAGGACGAGGTAGCCACCGTTGGCCTTGTGGATCGATCCTGCTTTGATCATCGTAAAGTCGGTGAGATACATGCCATGTTCGACGTTTTTTTCGATCTTGCCGAAGAGGTTGTAGTAGGTGGGATTGTTTTCGATGATGACCGGAGCTTTTTCGGTTTTGCTGTTATCGACGAATACGTTGATCTTGTATTTGGTGAACTTATCTTTGTCTTCAATACTGTAAAGAGCGTCTTCGGCAGTGGCGCTGCCACTGTCCTCTTCGACGAACTCGAGGAGGTTTTCCTTAACGTCTTCCGTAACTTGATCCAGATATTCGAGAATATCCGAAAATTCCGCATATTCTTCGGCCAGCGGCTGGATGAGAGCCTTGATGATCTGCTCGCCGATGGAGTTGCGCAGATTCTCCAGCTGTTCGCTCATATCCTTGTCGATAGCCCGGACCTTGCGGGCGAAGTCGAGCACTTCGGGCTCGAGTTCTGATCGTCTGCCTTCGATTTCCTGACGCTCGTCTTCGTTGAGCTTGGAATAATCCCGCTCCGTCAGAGGCCTGCCGTCCATAACCGGGATGGTTTCGATACCGACGCGGGTCGACTTGATGACGAAATCATTGGTCTTGGCCGATTTCTCTAGATCACTGAAGAGCTTTGACTTGATGTCGTTAGCTGAGGATATGTAGGTATTGACGGCATTTTCGTAGTCTTCACTCTGGAGAGCGACCGGAATTTCGGAACGCAGAGCTTTGACCAGCAGCTCCATGTTCTTTTTGAGTTTGCGGCCTTCACCACGCGGTAGCTTGATGATCTTCGGCACTTCAGTATCGGCGAAGTTGTAGATGTAGATCCAGTCGCTAGGTTGCTGAGAATGCGCTGACCAGCGTTCGAGGAACTGCCTGATGACACTGGTCTTGCCAGTGCCCTCAATTCCTGCAACGTATATATTATAGCCTGGCCGCTGGATCGACAGCCCCATGTTGATCGCTCGGATAGCTCGATCCTGCGCAATGATGTCATGCGAAGGTTCAAGCGCCTGAGTCGTCTTAAACTGAAAATTGTCGCTCGCACAGTTGGCATATACCTGGCTGGCATCAAGCGGTTCCGCCGGATACTGGATAGGGTTTTCCGGGTAGGACTGGCTTACTTGCTTGGGAAGAGATGTAGCGACTTTCGAAGTGCGGGACTTGGAACTGGGTTTTGATTTTTTTTGGGGGGAGCGGCTCAAGTTCGATACTTCTCCGAGTTACGACCTGAAGCCGGTCCCTATCTTGGGGCTCAGCTCAGGTCTTAAACAAATACATCCATGACTTCGGTGAGTCTGAAGTCTCCTGCCACTTCATTAAGCTTAGGAGACAAGTCGAACTCCATGGCCGCAGGCTTCAATCTCAGCAAAAGGTTGGTTAGAAATTTCTCACCTTTGCCATTTGCTTCCGTGAGAAAATAGTCTCCATAGGCATCAAGAAAGTCAAGCGCGTCTTCTACTGATTCTCGACTAGGTGAGTCCATGAGGTGTTGAATACCCCTTTGTAACCACTGCGAGAGTTCTTGGAAATTGATGCGCTCCTTGATGCCAATCCGCAGGCAGTCATTGCAGATACGGCTTTTAATGTCGCAAGGGAGCAACTTGATATAGTTCCCGTAGGTATAATTCAAGGTGCGGTAAGCGCCCCGACGATTTTTGGACATCTCCATGCTACGGACTTTATCCATCACCTGCTCGTAAGCACCGATAGCTGCCACGATAGCCTTACGCTCGCGTTCCTGCAACGCTTCAAGCGCAGCTTTGTGGCGATCGCGGAGAACCATATAAGCTTTGTGGACTTCGTTATAGCTCAAAGGATCGTGGACATCTGGATTTTTGCTGATAGCCTCTGTCAGAACCTCCACTACGTGGGGCACTTTAGTGCTCGTTTGTTCAGCGATTTGGACCAAGCTCCATTTGACCCCATCTGGCCAAATTCTGAGCGCGCGTTCCAAATCCAAAATAAAATCCAGCATCAACGCCCCCTTAGAAAAAAAGGAAATAAGCGAGAACTAAGCTCTTAGAAATTCTTAATTTTGCTCTTTGAAATAGCTTACTGAGGAGCGGTTGGAATTGCAAAGATTTTGGAATAGATTGGCGCAGCCGGAGTGAGGTAGGTTGCGGCATCTCTGTGGAAGCTGAACAGTAAATGATCCTTCCTTGGTTTTCTGCAAGTTGAACTTTTTTTTTAAAGGGTGGAGTCGCGAAGCCTTTGGGCTATCGATATTTGCTAGAAGAGGAGAAAAAGATGGGGATGGAGGCCAGAGAGAAACAGAGGCGGAACTCCACTGAAGTGAGAACCGCTCGTAGTGACTGTCTCACGAACAATAAATGAAACAGTCGACAGAGGGGTCTTGCAACTCCCTCTCAACTTATCGTCACTTATTTCGAGCGCAATGCCCGACGCTGACGCATCATGCGACGCTTCTTGCGACCGACCTTACGACGACCTTTGGGATGCTTTCTTTTATGTCTTGAGCCGTGCAATGTTCACTCCACACGCTAAAGGTTAGTGACGAGAGGCAGGAGCCTACCCAGTCGTTTCTCAAAAGGCAAGATTTTTGTTGCTCCTGAGAACCTTCCCAGGGCACACTGTCAATATAACTTTATCACTAGTTACTATGCTAGGCGCACGATTCGAGC
>JBGSTX010000362.1:0-23901 GCA_041736305.1 Oligoflexus sp.
TGCAGACCACAACCTATACTCTAGAAGCACGCGGCGTCACAGGAGAAGTAGTCAGAAGTCGACTAACCATTACTGTCAAATCCCGTCTCCCTGAAATTCGGCAATTCTGGGCCGATCAGACCGATATTTTGCCCGGACAGAAGGCTGTTCTTAGCTGGGACATTGGTTTTTGTGCGAAAGCAGAATTAGTTACCGACCGCCGCATACCGGTTCCCTGTACAGGTTCGTGGGCCGTAACGCCCACTCAAAGCACCAACTATAGCATTGTAGCTACAGGCTTTAATGGCGAATTGAACAACCAAATTATTAATATAACAGTGGGAGTACCGGAGAAGGTTCTGACTATTGGGTACTTCTATGCCGACAATTCCATCGTGAGTTCAGGTGAGTCCACCACGTTGCGCTGGAAAGCTGAAAATTGCAGTAGCATCGTCATGGATGGAACGAACGCTGTGCTACCATGCGAGGGAAGTCTTGTTGTTCAGCCACGCGCTTCTCAAATCTTCAATCTGACTGCTTACAGCAGCGATGGTCAAAAACAGCTTCGAAGTAGCGTTAGTGTGAGCGTGAGCGCACCCCTCCAGCCAGCCCCTATTATCGAGTATTTCTTTGCATCATCGCCATCCATCAAGTGGGATGGCAAAACTACCCTTTACTGGAAAGTCACACAATCGGCAAAAGTTGAGCTGATAGGCGATCGCGCGCAAATAGTTGCCAGCGCCGGAGCTCAAGACTTGCAGCTTAAGGACAGCAGGACTTTCGTTCTGCGGGTGACCGGTCTGAACAATGAACTTATAGACACTCCCATCTCCATCACGGTTGCGCCTCCAACTACTGACGATTTAACCTCGATTCTACTCAAGGAAATGCTGGGAGGTTGATAAATTTAGGACGGCTGTGGAACGTTAACTTATAAGGTCCAGCCAAGACCTGATTGTCTGTAATGATGCGATGGCTGATAGGAGGAGGACTCCCACAAAGCTTTCGCAATACACGCTCTAAGACTTAGACAATCAGGGCTTCTCCCTGCACACACCAGTTTTGTCGTGAAAGATCCTCTCTTTAAGGTTTCTTCGCTCCAGCATTGTAAAAAATCAAGAAACATTTTGCTGCGTAAGAAGCATTTAGCGAAGTCATTACTATAGTTTGCGACTGGCATAGCCGCTGCAATCCTAAGGGAAATCACTTTCATTCGAAGAGGGAACAGCAATGAAGCAGCGACATATCTTACTTTGCATCAGCATTCTTACAGGGACTGTTGCTTGTGGCGAAAAGAGTCCTAGCTACTACTCTGCACCTGTCGCAAAAGAAGTGTCGACTGCAAAAGATTCTCCTGTTTCCGTTGCTTCTTCAGCCGATAACATTGCTAACACAAGTCCTTCAAAAACGCAGGAATCTGCTGGCGAAACGTCTACTACGAACGTAGAAGGTGTGGTTCTTTCGAGTCAGGACACCTCAGTCCCGCCAACAAAAGTCCCCGCTGCCTTGAGTCCCATGATGAGTGCAGCTATAGAAACCATAGAGGCCTCTCAGTTGACGGCGGCTGGAAAATCAAAATTGAAAGGCCCAATACAGAACCTCATTCAAGCCGTGGAATCTGGTACTGCAGCTAATGTCGCTGAGGCCCAAGCTAATCTCGATAAAATGCTCGCTGGAGGAGGAGGGTTCGAGATTAAGATCTCGGGTTCCGTTGGAGCTAATGGTGCCAAAGGCTCGGTTAACGTAGGAGGAGCCAACCTAGTTTCTGCTGTCAAAGCTGCAAATCTTTTAGGAGTGAAGAAAGCTGTAAGCGATATCATAGCGCTCGCTCCCTGAGGCATCCTGCAGTCTCTTTGAAAATTCGAGATGTTGCCAGCGTCGTAGCTTCTCAAATTTCTCGTTACCAAAGAAAAAAGCCAGCGCCGCGCGGGATTTTTTCTTTGGAGCGATGCATTTTCCAAACAATACTACTATAGCTCTGAGTAATCAAAACGGGCCAGGAATGCCTTGGATTCCGAAGAATTCAGGTCGACGTACGAAGCTTCACCCCGGCTGAATATTCCAGATGATCCGCCGGACGAGGCAACTCCAATCAGTTCGCCATTTCGAAACATGGGCCCACCTGAATCACCATTACCGGCTGATGCCTTCTCTCCGCTTTCTCCCGTGCTGCTGTTTTTCACGAGGCCAACGATGTTGATGAAGCCGTCTTGGACGGCAGCAATCGTGTTGCGCCCAACCCGTTTCTTGTCGTCACCTTTTTTGCCGAAAGTCGACATATCGTAATAGCCGTAGCCGAGAATTTCAATAGCCTCTCCGCTCACAGCTGGGACCCTGCTGAGCTTGGCCTGGCCACGGGGGCGCTCATCTTCGCTTGCTTCGGCTGTTTTCAATATGGCTAGATCATAGCGGTTGAAACCTTTTTTAGCTTCCCACTGCTTCTGACGCCAAGTCTCTAGGACCTTGGTGACAAGACGAGTCTTCTTGGGCATGGTGCTATGGTCGGTGACTTCAAAAACCACGATCTCCACATCCTGCACGCGACCTTCGGCGTCTGATGGACCTTCGCCTGTGCAATGCGCAGCGGTAAGAATAGTGTTGGGACCGATCCACGTTCCGGTGCAGGCAGATCCACCTTGGAGCTTGCCGTTTTCGTAAACCCGACGATAGATGTTCACTACCTCCGGGCGATCACTCTCCAAAATGACTGTGCCGTTGGTGACTTTTACTTCAGCCGCATTTTTGTCTCCGCAGGCGGACGCTAAAAAAAGGCTGCTGCAGATGAGCGCAGAAATTGAGCGCATAATCCCTCGTATATATTCGTGGCCTGGAAATTCCACAGCAGTCTTAGCAGAAAAAGAGAAAAAGCTGCAAGTCGGCTCAAAAGCCTGGCCCGTGCCGCTTGCTTGAATAAAAAAAATCAGGAGGAAGGCCTTTTTCGGCTATCCTCCTGCTCATTGTGCTTCAAATACTTTTGTTTTACGAAGCCTTCGCTGGCGCCTGCTGTCCCAGAAACTTCACCTGAAAAATCACGCGGGTCTTATCACCCTTATTGAAGCTCGGCTTTCTGCCTCTCTTCGAAGACTTGAATTCATCGCTCCCACCAAGAGCTGCATCCATATCCAGCGATTGGGCCATTTTCGCCACGAGGTTCCTGAACGATTCGCGAATAGTTTGATCTCGGGCGATCATGCGGATCAAATCGCCAAAGAAAGGCTCCTTGGAAAAACCGGCCATGGCGGTGATTAGTTCGCGGCCAAGCTCTTTATGGTCGACTTCAGCCACTTTCTTAAGGAGCAAAGCTATATGCTGCAGGAACACTTTACGGCAAAGCTGAGATTCTTGATCCGGTAGCTGCAAAAGATACTGGCTCAATGCCTGGATGAAGAGAGCAAAGCGCTCCGGCTTCTTGAGCAGGTAGTGCCGCCAGGTCTCCTGGAGAATAGTCTGGGCATGAGCATCAGCTTCCAAAATGTTGGGGAGGTTTTCCAGCAGGAACTGGAGGGCTACCGCTTCGGTCTTCTTATTGAAGAGGAGCGTAAAGAGATGTTCCAGTACGGTGTGACCAAAGCGCCCCATGATCCGATTAAACCCAACCTTATTCGACTTGCCCTTGTCGAGCTTGCCGAAATAATGGAAGAGGCTGAGGCGGATGCAGTTGTCGTTGCTGTTGCTCACAGAGAGCAGATAAGTCGAGATGTGATCGAGAAGCTTTTGACCGGCAGGTCCAAATTCGTTAGAATTCGCCTGCTGCTGGACGCGAATGATACTGCCCAACTCACAGATGAGGGCTACGGCGATCGAAAATATCTCATCCATATGCTCAGTCTCAGAGACTTCGGAAGCGATGGATAGTTCGACGAAACGCATGCATGCTTCCAGCCGATTGGGCTGATTCGTCAAATCATGCAAAAAGCTCATGAGAATGTCTTCGTTCTGGCCGTTTGCAAAGATGACGAGCAGAGTCTCGATGAGGATTTCGTTGGGTAGACGACGTTCGACCTGTTCGCCGAATCGAAGAGCGCAAAAGCCGACAAAGCTTTTGATCTGCGCGTCATCCAACACTTTTCGAAAGTGTTTGAAATCCTTCCAGGTCAAGAGCACCCCAGCGTCCACCAGCATTTTCGCATCGTCTAGCGTCTCGAAGATCTTCCAACTCGACCCGATATCTTGAGGGATCGTCTCCAACATCGGTATTTTTTCGTCGTTTGCGTTCGACATTCGATTCTCCTCAGCGCGAAGCGAAGCGGCCTAGGTCGCCGCGTGAATTGGATTCATTTACAAGCTGCTGGATGCTATCCTGAATGCTCTGATCTATTCTGGTGAACATGAGACCATAGCCAATGGGATACTTCTCATCGCGGTTGAACCGCATGACCTTGGCTTCGGCATTGAATGCTTTTGAAAGGCCCTCGCAGCGAAGCGAGAGCTTCAGCAAGTCTCCGACAGTGAAGATCTGATCGTCTGTCTCGATGAAGACGCCACCAGTAGAGATGTTGACGCTTCGTCCTATTGATACCTGACCGTTGTTGTGCACCACAGCGCGTCCAGTGATTGTCGCGCGGGGGGCGCTCAGTTTGCGTTTATCGACGTGGGCCTCGTATTCTACGGGGCTCATGCTTGCCTTACTAGGGTTTGGCAGGCCGAGAATCTCGTAGCCTTCTTCAACGGGACGCCAGTCTTTCCAACCGATCTTGAAAATATAGCCATCTTTAGCGATCATGTTAGTTAGGAAGAGCTGAGTTACTTGCTCATCATCGAATGGACCCTCTTGCTGCCCGTTTTGATACAGATACCAAGCTTGTTCGCTCATAAACTTTCCCTATGCGGTCCACTCTACTGAGGGGACATTCGAATCGAAGCAGACTCCCTAATTATCGGTATAAGCTGCAAAGCCTTTAGACCGAACTTGAAATGTCATGAGTAGGGCAATAAATCTCAGTAACTTAGCAAAATGTATTTAGAAGGAAAAAAATGCTTACGATTTGGCTTTTTGAAAAAATGCGTTGCAAGAGCCTTTTGTGGCCAATTCTTACCTCTCTTACTTTAGTCTTAGCTGGCCCAGCTGAAGCTGCTTTGGATTGGACTAAATCGCCCTCGGAAGCGGCTTGGAAGAGCTTTGTGCGCCTGCCCCTCAAGAAAAAGGCTAGCCTCTGGAATAACATGCAAAAGCAGAAAATTAGCTTCGATTCCCTAGCTTGGGAATGGCGCCTGGGTTGGGTGAGGGCTTGCGCCGCTAGTAACGAGGCTTGGTGCTCGATCCTTCTGCAGCAAGGCCTTTTCGATCGCGCGCTCGTAGTTCGAGCGGAGACAGCTGCTCGTCTCGGTGATAGATTTGCGGGGACTGGGCATCTCCCGGCGCTACGCCTCTTGTCGACAGCGTACGCCGTGCAGCAAAATCGTCGAGTTCAATCGTCCAAGAACCCTGCGCAAGAGCCGCTCTTCGTCCAATTTCGTATCCTGCATGCGATCAAGCAGATCGGGGGCAATGCAGGGATAGAATTAGGCGAGCGGCTAGCAAAAGGTACGCAGGGTACAGCTCACTATTGGAACCTTTTAGCACGTGATTCCTCGGACCTTAGCCGAGCAGGGAAGAAGGAGGCGCTGTAAACGCTGCCCCCGCAATCCCTGCGCTCGCGGCGCCTTTACTGTCTGGTCGGAGCGCTCCTGCGAAATTCCTGGGCGCGCTTATAAATGAAGCGGCGAGCTCGGTTGAAGTTACCAACTCCCTCGTGATCGACGAGGGAATTTATGGGTGTGAATTCCAGATTTTCACAAACTTCGCTCCGATCAGGTAGCTGCTTGGGGAATTTGATTGTGGCGACCAGCTGGGCTGGAGATTTCCACTCTTCCGCAAAATCTTCGACAGGCTCACGCTTCGGATCGGTTTGGAGCTGGACCATAAAGTTATAGCAGATCTCTGCGGTCTGGGCTTGCTGATCGAGATCTTTCGTAAGGTATTCCTCGCCATCGTCTTTGCTAGCCAGAGCTTGCCGCTCTGTACAGGGCTCAACCAAATATTTCATCAGTTGTTGGGGCCCTAGTCGGAAAGCGGTACGGCTCCAGTAGGACTCTTTGATCAAACTCTCAACTTTGCGGGACGTCTGCTTGAGAAGTGTGACGGTAAGTCGGGGGTGAGTAGCAAGAAAAGCCACATTTTTAACGCCTCCTGCGTTAGATGCCTCGATATAGTCCATAAGCTCGACGATATTTTTTGCATGATGAGAAGGGGCACTGGTCATAAGAAAGTCCTGCGTAGCACTTTCCGGAGCATCAGCAATACTAGTCCCCGACACTCCCATGACCTTCAGAGCGAATCCCCGCAGATCACGCTCAGCATCACCCTGGGCGATTCCTGATCCGTTTGATAGCCGCACTTTCACATCATAATTTGCTGGATTCTTAAAGACGCCATGGGCCAGGCGAGGATCGATTTTATTGACGGTCATCTGCCCGCTGAGGCAACCTTGTCCTTTGGCATGCATACCGCGACGAATTACTTGATCGTTATACTTGCTCTGGTTTTTCGTCTGCTGATCCTGATGCACCGCAAAGAATCGATCCGCTGTTTCGCGGAGAAAAGCTTCCTCGTTGGCTGGGATATACTCTTCATTCAATCCCAAGTCCTTCGCCTTATCGTAGTCAGGTTTGGAATCATTTTTAAAAAGCTTAGCTTCCGAATCTTGAGGAGTAGTGGGCTTGCAAGAGGAATGCGATAAACTCAGTAGACCAATACTTACGAGCAAGAATTTCATCGTCATTCCTTTGGTAAATTAGGCTCGAGTACAGTGAATTTTTTCACCAATCGAGGCATAGAATATTTAGTTGTTGTTAAATGTTACGGATTAGATAGGGGAATGGCAATAATATTCGCGACTGCATGACATGCTCAAAAAGCAGAAGACCCCTTTACTTGCGCCAATAACGCCGGCAAAGGGGTCTTCGATAATTTCCAAAAGATCTAAAATCTTTAGTATTTGCAGAGCGATCGCGACAGGATTTGAACCTGTGACCGCAGGATTAGAAATCCTGTGCTCTATCCAACTGAGCTACGCGACCTCGGAGCCGGAATACTACCTGCGGTGATGGTGGAGGTCAATCCTTGCTTAGGATCCTGAGGGAGGATGAGAGCGCTCCATCTTCAAATTTTTATGGGCACATGCTTTTATGGCGGCGTTACGCCCAATGCTCCAAAAAAGCTTTCTGCCTTGAGCAGAGCTCCACGAGCAACAATTCGACTTTGATAGCGGTAGCGATCAAAAATCGTAATGCGCAGATTGTCGAGGTTGATCCCAGTTTCGTGCAAGAGAGTGATGGCCTGCCACCATTCACGAGGTCCCGAAAGATAGTGTCCACTTTCGAACTTCAGATGAGTGACCCGACCTTCGCGAGCTTGCAAAACTCCTGCTGCCAGCACCGGCTGGCCTCGGGTGTAGCTTGCGTGGCAGAGATGAGGTTCCGCCCGGCTGACAAAGAGTTTTTTCTCCAGGTCGATCACAAAGAGGAAGTGCTGCCGCTCCGGGCAGCTGAGCGGTCTACCGCTGGCCTTCACCAAAAGTCCCCCTTCGCTCCGGCATAGCAGCTCGTCGGCTTCATCCCTGCTCAGATAACGCACCCAGTGCTCGTGCTTAAAGCTAGAAAAATCTTCGAGCCAAAGTAAATAGTGGGGCTTATCTGGATTAGGCAGGCCCTCCCAGACTTTGTAAAAGCCGGGAAGCTGCCGGTGCGAGGGATCCAGACACTCCATTGTATAGTTTCCCCAGAAAACGCCGCGCTCGGGGAAGAGGTACCTCTCACGGGTAAGCGTCAAAGCTTGCCAAGGGCTAGGCGCCGCAAGATTGAGATAGCTTTGAATTTGCTCGGGCTGATCCCAGGCCTCACTAAAAATCTGACGAAGACTAGCTAGATAAATAGCCTTAGCCTCAGCCAGGCGGGCGAGCCAGAGCAAGCAGTCCATGAGACTGATTTCAAGCTCCTGCATCCGCAAAAAGTCCCGGATGCCGGCTAGCTTTTCGCTGCGATCGGACAGATAAGCAGAGACGCTTTTGGGCAAGCGATGATAATCCTTGAGACGAACTGTCAGCTCTTCGCGAAGGGGTGCAGCTAGATATGGCAGTGCTTGAATCTCAGAGGCAGCCGGCAGGTCGACCCAGGCCGTGTCAGGGGGTCCAACGAAATCCCAAGTTTTCAATTTCTCTCCCCTTGCCCTGCAAGCCCCAGCGCTTGAGAGGCCTATATTACGAAAGGAGCCGACGATGTCCAACGAAAGCGTCGTCATTAGAACTGCGCGGGTCATTCTCACTGGCCTGCAAGAAGAAGATGCTCCTCGTCTCGCCTCATATCGCCAGCATCCTGAGGTAGCTCGCTATCAAAGCTGGGAAAGCTACTCTGAACCTGAGGCTAGAGAATTGATCGCCAGCATGCAGAAGTCAGATCCTTGGTCCCTCGATTCCTGGTATCAGTTTGGCCTTCGACTGGCAGAGGATGGATGTCTCATCGGTGATATCGGTATTCGCAGAAAGCAGAACGGCCCGTCCTATGATGCAGAAGTGGGCTATTCACTCGATCCCACCTATCAAAAGCAAGGCTATATGCGCGAGGCTTTGCTAGCTATTCTGTCCTGGGCTGCGAGACAGCTTCATATCAGGCGCTTTACAGCGAGTCTCGATCCCCGCAACGTGGCGTCCGCCCGCCTCCTCATAGCTCTAGGATTCCGGCTGGAAGCCAGTTATCGACAGAGCCAATGGTTTAAGGGGGCGTGGGCGGATGACGATGTCTACGTTTTGCTGGAGGAAGAGATCAGATGAGTTCGACGCCGGCTAGACTAGAGGTATGGACTGTGTTGCATCCACAGCTGCGACGGCCGGCAGATTGAAAAAAGCCTCCGCAGTTGAGACAGTTGCGAACCTTGATGTCTATGGGACTGAGGCCCATGAGGCGGCGGGCCTTGTTCTGCTGCTCAATTTCTTTGATGACAGCGGCGGGAAGCAACTTGACCTTTTGTACTTTTTCTTCCATTCGGAACTCCCTTAATCAGTGACTGTCTTTGAAGAAGACAGATCACTTCTATCAAGGAAATTTCGGCGGAGCTTGCCCGCGCTTGCCTCGGTTTTAAGAGGAGAACTGACTGCGAAAAGCAGCCAGAGCAAGCAGGGACCAGCCGACAATGAAAGCGAGACCGCCGATAGGAGTAACTGCTCCCAGGATGCGCACGCCACTCAAGACCAGCGTGTAGAGGCTTCCGGAAAAGATCAAGATTCCCGCTACAAAGAGAAAACCCGCGGCCTTGATCAATCCCGATTCAATTTTAGCAGCAAAGAGCCCGAGCGCGATAAGAGCCAAAGCGTGATACATCTGATAACGAACGCCCACCTCGAAAATAGCGAGATCATCCGGGCTGAGCCGCATTTTCAGGGCATGGGCACCGAAAGCCCCAAGCCCAACGCCCAAAGCCGCAAACAGGGAACCAATGCCAACCCAATTCGTCCAGACCATCCACGCTCTCCCGCTGTGCTCGTACCTGTTTTGCAATTAAAGGTAGATCTTCGCCATTTCCGCTAAGGTAACTTGCCTAATCTTACGAGCCTGGCCCGCTTGACCGAACTGAACCATGCGTTCTTTACAAACTTTCTTCATCGCTTCGCGACCTAAAGTATTGTAGTAGCGAGGATCAAACTCAGCTGGCTTCTCACCGAAAGCCTTACGAATCGCACCGGTAATAGCGAGTCGGTTGTCGGTATCGACATTGATCTTACGGACCCCATTGCGTATGCCTTCTTGAATTTCTTCAACCGGCACACCCCAAGTTTGCTTGATCGCACCGCCGAATTCGTTGACGATGTCCTGCAGATCCTGCGGCACTGAAGATGAACCGTGCATCACGAGGTGGGTATTCGGTAAGCGACGGTGAATCTCACGGACCCGGTCCATAGCCAAAATTTTTCCATCTGGCTTGCGGGTAAACTTGTAAGCGCCGTGGCTCGTACCTAACGCGATCGCAAGGGCATCGACTTTCGTAAGTTCTACAAAGCGAACCGCTTCATCTGGGTCTGTCACCAGCTGACTGTGATCGAGTTTACCTTCGAAGCCATGCCCATCTTCTTTTTCACCCATGCCGGTCTCTAGCGAACCGAGCACGCCAAGCTCTCCCTCAACTGAAACGCCAAAGGCATGAGCCACCTCGACGACTTTGCGAGTGATGCGCACGTTATATTCAAAGTCTGCGGGTGTTTTAGCATCTTCTTTGAGCGAGCCATCCATCATCACTGAGGTAAAGCCATGACGAATAGCGGAAAAACAGGTCTCAGGGCCATTGCCGTGGTCCTGGTGCATAACGATGGGAATTTCAGGATAGAGTTCGACGGCAGCTCGCATAAGGTTCACGAGATATAGATCCTGCGCATACTTGCGTGCACCCCTTGACGCCTGGATAATGACGGGGCTATCCGTCTCGCGGGCTGCTTCCATAATGGCCTGAATCTGTTCCATATTGTTGACATTGAAAGCCGCAACACCAAAATTGTTGGCCGCCGCGTGATCGAGCAGGGCTCGCAGAGGAATAAGGGCCATGTTGAGATCTCCTTAAGCTGATGAGGCATCGATACCGCCCTTGGCAGGTATACCGAGACGCTGCGAAAAGCTCAAGGAAGGGCTGGCCCGGGAATTTGGCTTATTTGAGCCAAATTAAAACGGCCATCCCTTGGAAAGAGGCGGCCGATTCTTTAACAGTTAAAATATTAGAGAGCGCAAGCGGTACCGACTACTGGTTCAACGGTTAGGTTCGCTTGATCGACAGTAAAAGTATGAGTTGGGTTACCTGGGCAAACGAGGTTGTTAGCCTGGTTTCCAGAAGTTGCCGTAGCGGTAAATGTGCTCGATGAAACAGAGGCAGCGGGTACTGTATACCCATATCGGGGTGTAGGTGATGCGTTATTTCCTGCATCGCAAGGATCAATTCTAAAGCCGAGTGCCCGTGCACCTGCGTCTAAATTTGTGCAGCTGCCTGCTGTCAGACCTCCATTGCCCAAACGACCAACAGTAGCCGTAATAGCTATGAATTCATTCTTGTCTAGCGCATAAGACTGCTCGAGAGTATAGAGATGAGACAGAATATTCTTAGCTTCGCCCATCTTCGCTTTTGCTTGGAACTGCTTAAAACGTGGAAGCGCTAAAGTCGCCAAAACACCGATGATACCGACAACAATCATGA
This sequence comes from Oligoflexus sp., assembly GCA_041736305.1. Taxonomy (GTDB): domain Bacteria; phylum Bdellovibrionota_B; class Oligoflexia; order Oligoflexales; family Oligoflexaceae; genus Oligoflexus. Next base: position 11,189 of record JBGSTX010000362.1, read on the forward strand.
GTTCTACTAAACTAAAACCGCTTTCACTCTTGTTTGCCATAATTTTCTTCATTGAACCTGACCTTTCAAAATTATCTTTAAGAACCCTCTCAGACCTTGCTCTCTTCTTTTCGGTCGAGAAGTGCCAGTCTTAAGGACCTATTAATTAATCTGTCCCTGCCGTCCAAATCGGCAGTTTTTACAGTGAGTTAAAAAAGGCCAAAAAAAGCCCTTTAGATTTTCTTTGCAGGTGGCAGGAGAAGCTCGGCTGAAAGTATGGGGAATCTGCACCAGGAAGTCGGCTCGAGGCTGTAATCGTCGACGTGGAATCCAGGGGCGTATCGTTCACGTTTCCATTGATTCCGGCACCAGAGACGATAGAAGCGAGCGAGATAAGTCCGCAAGTCATCTTCACTAAAAGCGCCAAACTTTTGACGAAGGAGCCCGAGAATCGACTCTGGTTCCATTCTATCACGAATAAAAGCGGTTTCGATGGTAGCTAGCAAATCGTAGGGCATCAGATCGATTTCATCTTTTTGCCCGCTCCCGCTTGGACGCAGTTCAGCGGTCGGAGATTGCTGATTGACCAGAGAAAGCTCAGGAATTTTGCCAAGACCTAAGCTGCAGCTCTTCTCAGCCCAAACGAGCCAGGAGCGAAGATAGTGCTTATCAATGCCGGAAAGAGGAGCAAGACCGCCGGCCGTGTCGCCGTCCATAGTTGCATAACCGACCGCTACCTCGCTCCGATTGCTCGTGGCGAGGAGTAGAAAGCCTTTGAGGTTGGCAAGGAGCCAGATCATAGGAGCCCTGGCACGAGCTTGAATGTTCTGCAATGCGATATCGTCGGCCTGCCAACTCAACGAACGACCCAGAATCTGCTCGGCACGTCCTCGGTAGGCCTGCACCATCTCCTCAACCGAGACCTCTTCATAGCTGGCATTGATAGCAGCTGCGAGACCTGCGGCGGCGGCTCGTGTAATTTGTCCGCTTTGTGCCGTGGCCTGATAGAGCGTAAAGATCCGCTCCTTTATCCAGACCCTCGGATTGTTTGCGTCGCCTTCTGGGAGAGTCCAGCCCATGCGTGCGGCTAGCGGGTCGGGTCCAAGCTCGTGGAGAGCCTCAGCTAAGGTGTGGGCGCAGAGCACAGCAATCGCGCTCGAGTCGCAGCCGCCACTCAGCGAGATCATGTAGCCTTGGCCACCGGACTTCCGTAAATAATCGAAGAGACCAAGCTTCTCGGCTTGCAAGAATTCAACAGCCTTATCCTGATAGGCGTCATGCGTGACACCGCGAAAAGCCTGGCTTACTTGTGGTGACGTTGGACCGAGCTTTTTGAAAGCCTGACCTGCAACGCTAAATTCTTTTTCACGGTCGGCGCTACTATCAAGAACGGAGCGATTTTTTAGTTTCGCCACACGTGCCAGATCGAGATCCACATCGCTGATCAAAAGGCTGCCGTCGTGTAGCCGAAATCGCTCACTGCGACTTTGAATAGGTCCACAAGCACCGAGGAGTATTTCTCCATCATAGATCTGACGACCGGCTTCGAGACCTAAGAGGTTCGTATAGAGATAGTAAGCTTGAAAAGAGCGGCTCGCATCGGCCACCAGAGTCTCTCTGACCTTAGCCTTGCCAAAGGCAAAATGAGAAGCACTGAGATTGACCACCACCTCACAGCGTGCAAGAGCTGCATCCGCGGCCGAGCCCTCAGCAGACCAAGCTTCTTCACAGATCACGACACCGAGTTGAACGTTCCCTAGCTCATAGGTCAAATCACCAAAAGCTACGTCTTGGCCGAGGATATGGATCGTTTCAGTCCGACCGAAGGGCCAAGGTCGAAACCACCGTGGCTCATAGTGTACGCCTTCTCGCGGCAGGATTTTTTTGGCATTGATTCCAAGCAGCCGTCCGTCTTGAACTACGGCCGCGCAATTGTACATGGACCCGCGGTGATAGATCGGCATTCCCACGATCAGCAGCATATCTTTAGCAGCTGCCATGAGGCGTTCGAGCGAAGCCAAGGCTTGGCGGGCCGTGTGCACGCTCATGAACATATCTTCGCAGTTGTAGCCACTAAGGGCTAACTCGGGGAAGCAAAGGAGCTGGACCTCTTCGCGTTTCGCTTCGGCAAGGAGTTTCAGCAGTCGCTGGAGGTTGCCCTCCCAATCGAGCGGGGTCTGATTGATACTGGCACCGGCGATACGCAATAGATCCATCGGCTTACATCCTCTCAGGCGGAACTATTCCGAGGAGACTCAAACAGGTTTTTAAACCCGTGCGAAAAGCTTCGAGCAAAGCAAGACGCGCATTGCGCAGCTCTGGGGTCTCAGCCCGCAGGACTTGAATCTGGGCTAGAAGACGATTGTAGACCTTGCAGCTATCGAAAAGATGATGACAGAGAGTGCTAGGCCGATTGCTCTCGCAGCTTTGCTGAATCATCAGATTCAAGTCACTGAGGTAGCGGAGCAGTTCTCTTTCCTCAGGGGCCTTCAGAAGATGCAGATGATCCAAAGAAGCCTTGAATCCTTGCTCAGCCGCTTTCCTTAAAATCGACTGGGTTCGCGCATAGGCATACATGAGGTAGGGACCCGTATTGCCTTCGAAGCTCAACCAGTCCTTAAGGTCAAAGACGATGTCTTTCCCCGGATCCGAGCAAATCATTCCGTAGCGAATCGCGCCGATTGACAAGCGCTGGCGGATATCCGCAATTTCCTCTTCAGACCATTCACCGCGATATTTTTCCAGAAACTTATCGAGCTCAACTCCGAGACTCTCTCTGAGACGCTCGAAGGTGATGACATTTCCCTTGCGCGAGGACATCTTCCCATCCGGGAGTGTGACCATGCCGTAGCTCAGGTGGAAACAGTGGGCAGCTTGCGAAAAACCCATCTTTTCAAGGGTACGGAAGACCTGTTTAAAGTGGAGGTTTTGCTCCGAGGCTACCACATAGATCGATTTTTCGATCTGGAACTGACTGAATTTCACCCGTGCAAGTGCCAGGTCCTTGGTTGCATAGGTGGTGTTGCCATCTGACTTACGGACGATTACGAAGCCTAGCTTTTCCTCTTTTAAATCAAGTCCGATCGCGCCATCCGACTCCACAAACACGCCGCGGTTCAGGAATTCGTCGACTATCTTCTGGCTCGCTTCGCTCACTTCCGATTCATAAAAAACTTCGTCGAAGCGGGCACCCATCCAGGCGTAGATTTCGTTGAAATCGGCGAGAGACCATTCGCGCGTCGTCCGCCAGAGATCGTAAGTCGAACCCTGCTTCGACTCGATAGCCCGCAGAATGCCGGAAATTTCTGCTTGATACGCCTTGAGCTCCTCCGGCTTGGCATCTTCGAGCAGGAGAGAGGCAGCGGCATACATATCGCCGAGCCAGGCGCCGCGATGTTCAGAAGGCTCCGTTTGCTTCGTCTTCTGCATATACCAGAGGCATTTGGCAATATGCGCCCCTTCATCTCCGATATAGTTGGCGAGGATTACCGGGTAGCCAATGGCTTCATAAAGCCGACCGAGGGAGTCACCGAGCGCCACATTGCGAATGTGTCCGACGTGAAAAACCTTGTGCGTATTGGGCTGCGAATACTCGATCATCACCCGCGGCCGCGCTCCAGGCAGTTTTTTAAGTCGCTCGAAATAGCTACCGTCGCGCAGGCGTGGCAGGAGCTCTTGCGCCAGCTTTCCGGAATTAAGCTGAAAGTTGAGGAAAGGTCCGACTGCCTCCACTTTTTCTATCCAAGGTGAATGCATGCCTTCCAGAATTACCGCCAGTTCGGCAGCAATCTCCTGTGGCTTTCTCCGCAGAGCCTTGGCCAAACGGAAGCAGGGTAGGGCGAAGTCCCCGCGCTGAGACTCTGGGGGACGCTCAAACATGCTATAGAGACTGGCTGCATCCACCGCTCCTTCACTTCCCCCTGCCAGTTTTTCAGAGGCTTGAGCTAGGGCACTAGCCAAAGATGCTCGGCTGATATCTAATTGCTGATCTTCGTTAAAGCTTGCCGTCATAGCTCAGCCTTTCTCCTGTCAAAAAAACGCGGTCGAACTCGAGTTCTGAGGCTAGCATAAAGCCTAATTCGATGTCACGAGCCTCGGGCAGATGTCGCTCTCTTTCCTTTTGCGAGCCAGGCAAGCTGCGCTCGTGCCTTGAGATGGGAAAGGAATATTGATGGAAACCTTTACGCGAACTGCCGCGATAGACAGTTCTGAGCCGGTCCTCGTGACCGTTGAGTGTTCGGTCACCAGTGGCTTTGCCGGCCTCCAGCTGGTTGGCAATACGAGCGATCTCTGTCGCGATGGGAAAGAGAGGGCGAAGGCAGCCCTAGAAAAGCTTGGTCTAAAATTCGGGCAGAAGAGGGTTCTCATCAATCTTTCGCCAGCTGACTGCCGAAAAGAAGGTAATCACTTTGATCTACCTATCGCTGTGAGCCTGGCTGCCTTGGAACGAGACGAGCCTATGGCTCACGAGGCAGATCAATGGCTGTTCGCAGCTGAACTGAGTCTCGATGGTCGACTTCGCCCCATCAAGGCTCTCATCCCCATGGCGCTTGCGGCTTTGCAGGCGGGGCTCAAAGGTCTGGTCTTAGCCGGCGCCCACCGGATGGAAATGGCGACTCTTAAAAAGCTGCCGGCGTTCCATGGCAATTTTCAGCCTCTCTTTTTCGATCGACTCGAAGATGTGCTGAACTGGCTTTTTTTAGGCGTTACGCCTGAATACAGCGATAGAGCTCTTGAACCCGAAACTCCGCTCGAGTCGCAGCCCGACTTCGACGACATGCACCTCGATCCTGAGCTGGAGACCTTGGCTCTCGCCTGCTCAGTCGGTCGGCATAGTCTCTTGCTGAGGGGTACGCCTGGCGCTGGCAAGAGCATGTTCGTGCAACGCCTGCCGAGTATACTTCCGCCTTTAGAAGCGAAAATTCACTTCGAAGCTCTACAGGTCTACAGCCTCCAGCATCAGATTCTTCCCTCAGGACTTCTACAGGGCCGCCCACCCTTCCGGCATCCCCATCATAGCGCCAGTCCCCAAGCGATATTGGGGACCGCAGAAGAACCTGGAGACTTGGCTCTTGCCCATGGTGGGCTCCTTTTTCTCGACGAGCTCCCGGAGTTTCGTCGCGATCTTCTCGAGTCCCTGAGGGAACCTTTGGAACAAGGTACTATCAACGTTTCACGCGCTCAGCGCAAAGCCAGTTGGCGCACGGCAGTCCAGTTTATCGCGGCTTGCAACAACTGTCCTTGTGGATGGTTAGGTAGCCGACGACGCCTCTGCCGCTGCTCAAGCCAGAAAATTTTAAAGTACGCGCAACGTCTATCAGGACCTTTGCTCGACCGAATCGATATCCACTACACTATGCCTGAAACGGACTGTGGGCTCTGGTTTGATGAGAAAGCTCGTCGCACTCCTAAGACGGGACGACTGCGAGCACGCGCTGCTGCTGGCGCTGATTTCTCCGCCAAACGTAACGTGGCCTGGGGCAAAGTCAGCAACAGTTCGCTTGGACCTGAACTTATGCCAGGGATTCTAGCTTGTTCTGAAAATATGTATCGGAACACAATTGAAGAGCTTAATCGGCGACGCCTATCCAACCGGGCGATTGTCCGCTGCTTGAGAGTTGCTCGCACTCTGGCTGATCTTGATGAGAGCGAAGGAGTACAAAGTGCGCACGTTGCAGCGGCTATGCAGTGGCAATTAACTCAAGGCGCCGGAGCACAGACATAGGCATCAATCTTTTGCTTGAGTTCAGCGAGGGTCCAAAACTTTCCGCCGCTCGACTTTACCAGCTCCAAGAGCGCTGGTGAGGGTTCGGAATTTGCGGTCCAAACCAGAGAAACAGCAATTTCTTGGAGCTTAGCGACCGGCAGAACCTTCCCGAGCTTTTTTAGATCGAATCCTTCCGTGCGACCGCTCACGAGGAGAATGGGCGTTCGATAGAGGGTAGAGGCCAGAAAACGGAGCTCCTGGATGTCGTTGATGATGTAGCTTTTACCAGAGCTACCAAGAACATCGGCGAATAAATCACGCATGAGGAAATATCCTGATTCGCCTTTTGAACTGGCATAGGGTGGCGTAGGCTCTATCGTCATAAGATTCAAGAGCGAAGCCTTGGCTACTTCACATTCATCTATTCTGCTCTGGGCTGCGACAGTACTTGCAAGCGATAGACTGATCGCGACTATTGTTATCCAATTCCACATCTGGGTTCTCCTCAGGAAGGAAGCCTTTAGCTATCTGCAAAAGCAAGGCCAGGAGAAGGCTCAGGAGTGCTCATTGATTTTCGTCACTTACCGTGAAAAGATAGGGCGGCTGTCGAATTTTTAGCTAACTGCATGGAGCAGCAACAGGGAGGGCCTCATATGGCTTCCGATCAGGAGCTCGAAACTTGGCGTCGCGAGATCAAAGAAATCGACGCTGAAATACTTCGCCAGGTTAAAAGGCGGATGGAGCTCGCACTCAATATAGGCAACTACAAGAAAAAGCATCAGCTGCCGGTAAAGGATTTCAAGGTCGAAAAGCAGGTCATCGAGAAAGCTCGCGATGCGGCTAAGAATCTCGGCCTCTATCCGATCTTGGCCGAAGAACTTATGACAACCCTGATTAAGTACTCTGTTTTGCGGCAGGATGAACTTACTCGGGAAGGCATCGCTCCTCCCTTAGATCCTAAACGAGAGGCTCTCATCATCGGCGGTGCGGGACTGATGGGCCGCTGGTTTGCACAGTATTATGAATCGATGGGATTCGCAGTCTCAATTTACGATAAGCAGCCTCAAACCGGTGCCTCGGAATACCGCACCCATCCGCGGCTGGAAGAAGGCATCGACAGGTTCCAGCTCATTCTCCTCGCGACACCGATGCAAGAGACTAACACTCTGCTCCTGCAGCTCGCTGACTTACCAGTAAAAGGCTTGATCGTCGAAATATGCTCTCTCAAAAGCCCCGTGTTAAGTGGCATTAAAAAGCTTCGGGAAGCTGGTCTGAAAATAGCATCGATCCATCCCATGTTCGGCCCTGATACGGATATCTTGGCGGGAAAAAACATCGTTTTTTGCACAGCTCCGGGCCTCTTTTCGGAAGAGATCCTGCAGCAGCATTTTCAGCAGACCTCAGCCCAGCTCCTCCTCTTGCCTCTCGATGAGCACGATCAGCTCATGAGTTATATTCTTGGTGCATCGCACCTGATCAACCTCATCTATGCGCAGGTACTCAGTCGCTCAGGCCACACGATGGGGCAACTCAAGCAGTTTGGAGGCACGACTTTTCTCAAGCAGCTCGAAGTAAGCAGTCGAGTCGTAGCCGAGAATCAAGCTCTCTACTTCGACATTCAAAGCCTCAATAAGGCCAGTCCTCAGCTTATAAAGGTACTTTCTGAAGCTCTCGCCACTTTTTCGGAAGTGATCGCCAAAGGGGATAAGCAAAAATTTCAGCAAATAATGGAGGGAGCCGCGCGGTATTTTCAGGAAGCAGAATCTAAGCAGAGATGAGACGCGAAATTTTTTCCCAGTACTTTGATTTACTGCCTTGGGCGCTTATAGCCTCGAACTTCGCCTGCCAAATATTAGGCGAACCTTCGAGTCGGGACAGATTGATGATGCGGACCTCGGTCTGACCCTCCCAGAAACGGGCTAGATCAGGATGCTGTAGTTTGAGCTTGTTACCAACAGTCACAGGAAACTTGAGCTGCAGTATACCGCCAGTCTCATCCAGGCCCAGGAGTTTGGCCGGGGTCTGGTATTGGATCTCATGTCCGGTACCTGAAGCCTCTGAGAACTGCGTGCGACTCTTGACGGCTGCGTCAAGCATTTCAATCAATGTACCCAGGCCGAAAGGCTTTTTGAGGTACTGAATCTCCCGCGTTGAACGAATCGTCTGCGATGTTGTAGCCGCAATCACAGGCGGCCGAATTTTTTCAGATATCTTGTTTATGGCTTCTTTCAAAGCGATACCGGAAGCATTGGACGGCAGCTCGTCGAGATAGATGCAGCCAAGAGACCCATCTGAGTCGCGCATCATCAGCGCCCCTGCTGCCTGGAGATTAGGAGCATAGACCAGTTCGATATCGTAGCCTTCGAGAACGCGCTTAAATTGCTCGAAGCGTTCCATTTTAGGATCGTAGAACAAAATGCGCCGGTTCGCTGTTTTTCCGACCTGCTCGAGACTTATTTCTGGAAGTTCAATGATCCAGGCTTTACCGCTGCCTTTGACCTGATTCATAGGGAAGAGATTATAAATACTCTCGCCTCGTCTCATGTTGCTGCCAAGGCTGAGTACGGCTGGACCTTTGGCTTTATCTTGCGGCTGACAGAGCAGCATAGCTTCTGAATTCACCTCAGAGTCCGAGTGGCAAACCATCTGCTCGCCGATCCGGCCTACAACTTTGGCCTGGATGGACAGAGTGCAGTCGGCTGCCAGCTTACCGCTTGCCGTGCTGAGAAAAAATGGTGAAATATCCGCATAGCTTTCGAGAGTTTCTTTGACTTTTTGTACAAGGGCAGCCGGATCAGGACGCCCGAGAGTGAAGCCCGCGAATTTTCGCCCCTTCAAAGGATTGAGCTGCTCCTTGGTCTTCGCAGAAATCATCACCAAAATAGGAATGTTCGCAAAGATCGGCTGCTGCTGGAGTCGGTCGTAGAGATTGCCGGCATGACCGTCGCTTAGAATGGCGTCCGATACCACCAGATGGGGCATTTCTTGATCGATCAAACGCAGGCTATCGTAGAGGCTGGTAGAAGTGACCAGTTTGTAGCGCAGCTTTTGGAATAACGGAGCCAACGCAATCGTTCGTTCTGGTTTATCGACCAGAAAGAGTACCGTATGGGGTGTTATTCCTTTAGCAAATCCGCTTGTCACAGCTTTTGGTCCTAACCTACTTTTTGAGTTTTTGGCTTAGCTAAGATCTTCTTGATAGCCTGCCTTACCTTTTCAACTTTTTCATAAACACCGCCAAATTCTTTTTCGCAACGGGCCAGATATTGCAAAGCGACTTGATATTCAGTCAGTCTATAGCAAGCTAAGGCAGCGTTAAGGCTGATTTTGTACCGCAGCTCGTGGCGAACTATCTTATGGGCTTTTTTATACAGAGCGAGAGCGTTTTTACCTTTGCCCTGCTGCGAGAGCTTAATGCCCATCTCATTGAGTCGGGCGGCGAACGATGGCCCGACATCCTGCAGATCATCCATCATCTTAAAAGCTTCGGCCACTTTGCCCTCGGCCAGCAGAATTTCGGCGCGTGCTTCGAGTATGCGGGGGTGACCAGGCGATAAATCTTCGGCTTGGCGCAGCATTTCATCGGATTTTCCTTTTTCGCCTTTTTCAACGTAGGCGGTAGCCAGACTAGTCTTGCGTTCGACACTTTTATTGTTCTGGCGTTCGAGTTTCTCGAAGATAGCTATAGCCTCGTCGACCTTGCCCATAACGAGCAAACTTTCCCCCAGACCTGTCGAAGCTGGGCGAAAGGTCTTGTTGAGTTTTTCAGAAGCTCGGAAAGCTTCGATGGCTTCTCCAAACTGTCCTACAGCCTGGAGAGCATGAGCTTTGGCATAAGCTGCAACATAGTCATAAGAAGCTGCCTCGACGAGGGCTTCCTTCGATTGCAGGATTTGCCCCTGATCTCCATAGACAATGGACCAGTTCAGACGCAGCGTCTTGGCCTCAATGCTATCTTTATCGTCAGCGAGAGCTGCTATCGTTTCGGTCAAACCCACCAGCTGCAGAGGCCATTCCACTTGGGTGAGAAACTGCTCGACCCCATATTCAAAGGCTTGCGAGATGAGAAAGGGGTCCGGGTCTTCGGCGACGATCGCTTGAAATCCAGGCAGAGGCCCCACATATTTCCTAAATAGATTTAGACTATTAGCTACCTGTGGGCCAGATTTTTCAGCAAAAATAAGCATGGCCACTACAGTGCCCGTTTCGAGCATCGGCGCCAGCTCTTCAATTGATATGTAGTTGAGCTTTAGGGCATAATTCTGATCTGAGACTAGCTCCGACCAAGACTCGTCAAGTCCTTGAGCGTTGAGATCTAGAAGTATGCAAATACGTTCCATACGGAAAGCAACTCTCGTAAAATATGACTGTTTACCTTAGTCAAGTTCCTTATCGGTAGTCAGAGTCTAGAGTTTAGTGAAGTCTTAAAACAAAGTAGAAAGCCAATTCGACGTATTAAGATGGTAGCAGCCTCGCAAGATGCCGCCATTCATGATATTTTATCCTGTTTCATTCAAGTATGGGGCTGGTATATAAGAAGGCGTAGTTTGGAGGACAATCATGGGATCGTTGCGATGGCTTGCTAACGAATCGATGTCAGTCATGCAGCTGCAACTGCCTAACCGACGATCGATTTCCTACGCCAGCCTCTTTGAAAATAATCACTATATTCGCTTGCTGAATCAGCTTCTTCAACTCGAGTTAGGGAGTATCGAGCTCTATGCGGGCTGTCGCCACGAGCTGAGCGATTGTCAGCTCGAAAACCTGGCCGAAGCGCATAGAAAACAAGCCAAAAATCTGGTAAATATGATTATTAATAATCGCGGTATTCCCCTCAAGAAAGGCTTCGCTTTCTCATCCGAGCTATCGCTCATGGCCTTCCGTATTGGGCGCCATCTTCCACTATCTGTCGCACGCCGCGCCTGTCTGAGTTCATGTATTCAGCTCGAAAAATCTATGCGACGTCGCTACCATCAAGCGCTGGCTGAAGCTCCCTATCGCGATCGAGAGCTGCTCTCAGAGCATGTGCGACGCACCAAGTGCAACCTCGATTATCTAGAAGAACTGAGAGCTGAGCAGAGAGTCTGACTATGTTCTCATTGAACTGCTGCCGTTACGATCACAGGTGAATAGTCTTCCATCGTTGAAAATTCTGGATTCAGGGCGTGAGGAAGTCGATCACCGCTGTTAGGTTTCCAGCCCTTCGATATCGCTTCAGCCCCCACAAGGATCACCTCGAGCTGCTGTACCATCCGTTCAGCGATTTCCACTCTTTGCTTAGCTGGATATTCTAGAGCTTCAGCGCCGAGGTTGAAGACTACCGTGATCATCGTCTCAGCGATCAAGTCAGAATTGATTATTTCTCTTTGCGAGGCCTCAGACTCTTTGATGATGTCCTCGGCGAGCTCTTCGACGAAGCGACGGGTCTCTTTCTTTATCTCTTTACGAAAGCCTTTTTGTTCGCCGAGTCGCTCACCCATGAGGAGACGAAAGTGTTGTTCATTGTGCTCTAGATATTCCATAAAAGTTTCGACTGAGGTCCTGATAACTCCGCGACGGACTCGCGCACGCCGCCGTGCCTGCCGAAGCAGCTGCCGCAAGGTCAACGAGACTTCGTCCACCAGCGCCAGCCCAAGGTCTTCCATATCTTTAAAATGACGATAGAACGAGGTAGGTGCGATTCCGGCGCTCCGCGTCACTTCACGTAGGCTCAGGCACGCAAAGCCATTGCTCGTACTCAGAGTCAGGGCCGCCTGTATGATGTTCTTGCGGGTTCTAGCTTTTTTCTCTGCTCGTGTGCCCATGGTCTCCCCCTATTACAACTGTTTGCTGAAGTCTTATACAAAAGTGAAGCGAAAGACAAATCTGGAGTCGGGGGTTGAGCGAAGATTAAGCCTGTTTTGTAACTCATTTTCTTAGAGAATTATGCCGAAGAGACAGTAGGGAGGATGAATCGCCATGCTGACCGAGCCATTACCAATAGAACTCTTTGTTATTACCCGCTTTTCTGACAAGTCGGTCACGAGTATTACTGAGAATTGGCGAGTAGAATCGGTCCAGCTGCAGAAAATTATCGTCAACTACTTCAAAGAAATGGGTATTTTTTCGGTCTTGCCGCCGATGGAGGCTGAGCTGAAAGAAACGATCATTTACTGGCTAAAAAATTCTCCAGAGATCTTCCAGCTGGTGCGTAAAGCTGATCTTCAAGAGCAGCTACGCAGGCAAAGCCGACGAGCCGACTGATTAATCCGAAAAAAAACTCAACTCGGAGTCTTCGTGGTGAGGGCTAGCGCATGGATCGGCCCATGCATCCATTCACCCAAAGCCTTGTATACCAGCTGGTGTTGCTCGACGAGGCTGAGACCTTGAAATTCAGCAGCGACAATGCTTAACTGCCAGTGATCACCGCCTCCCGTCATGTCGTAAGCCTTGATCTGAGCGCCGGGTAACGTCGTTTGGATGCGCTGAACGATATCTTCTGCCTTCACGTCGGACCTCCGCAATAATCTGAGTTACAAAGGGGCCTCCTAGCATGCCAACCATATCCTTGGCCACTAAAAATCAACACAAACTCATCGAGCTACAGGCCCTCCTAGGCTCGGAATGGACTCTGCTTCCAGCTCCTGCAGAAGTTGATTGGGAAGAGACTGGCCGCAGCTTTCGAGCCAATGCTCTGATCAAAGCCGAAGCCCTGCGATCCATGCGGACTGAGCTGGTACTAGCGGATGATTCGGGACTTGAAGTTGACGCACTAAACGGCGCACCAGGCATCTACTCAGCTCGTTATGCAGGTGCCAATGCCAAAGATATAGATAACCTTAAAAAGCTTTTGCGGGTCCTCGAAGGTCTGCCTGAGCAAGAGAGACGTGCAAGATTCGTCTGCGTTCTCTGCCTGATGGACGCAGATGGAGGCATTCATTATTTTGAGGGAACTTGCTCAGGCACTATTCTGTCTGAGGCCACCGGAATCGGAGGCTTTGGCTACGACCCCATTGTCCGTCCCGACGGTTATGATAAAAGCTTTGCT
>JBGSTX010000382.1:0-5587 GCA_041736305.1 Oligoflexus sp.
AGGCAGAATAGGCCGATGAGGCTTCCTGACCGGATTGTTGAGGCTTTTCAGCGTCAGCGTGCTTGAAAATGTTTTTGCTTTAGTTTAGGGTACGTTTCGTAGGGAGAAGTGTCCGAGTGGCCGAAGGAGCTTGATTCGAAATCAAGTAACGGGGCGACCTGTTCGTGGGTTCGAATCCCACCTTCTCCGTGCTTTTCCAAAGGAAAAGCACTCTCTATCGTCTCACAGCTATCAACTTCCGATCCCATCCGATCCCATCCTCTTTCCACCAAAAAACCAAAAAACCAGTACCGCCAGCTAGGTAAATATTCCCCCCATAGCCCTGTTACAATTGAAGCATCTCAAAGCAATAGAATTGAATGCGAAAGGGCCGCCTCGATGAGAGCAAGCACCTGTCTGCGTAGGGCATTGTACATTTCAGCGACAATAGTTGCTATCGGCTGTAAAACTTCCAATTCCGGCCCAGGCGAGGTAAGTCAAGTTCAAGACTCGCCGCCCGAGCAGGAAGTAAAGCCTACCCCAGCAGACAAGTTCGACTGTAGTGTCTTAGATTACGGCATCTACTGGTACGGCAAGGGCAATGTAGCTCAAAAGGCTAAACCCTCACAAAATAATCGCTTCTTCGACAAGACGCGTCCAACGGTCCTATACGTTCACGGTTGGCAGAAGGATTCCCACAAGAATTTATCTCGGGAAAACTTCTTGTTTACGAATCCTCTCACGGGCAAAACTGAGGATTTGGCGAGTTCGTGGATTGATGCAAACTGGAACATTGGGGTTTTCTACTGGAATCAGTTTGCGGACGAAGAAGATGTCACGGTAGCCGAAGGCAAAATTTGGTCTCCAGCGACTGCAAAGCTTAAGTGGAAGAAGTGTGACGGCACCTTAGCGACTGAGGGTGCTCCGAGTGGTTCCATAGCCGATATTTTCTACCGTTCGGTGGAGGAGGCTATGGATGGTTTTGAGGGTCCTCAGTTTCGGGTAGTGGGTCACAGTCTAGGTTCTCAGGTAGCGGCGCGTGGATCCTTCCTGCTCTTAGGGGGAGTAGAAAGCAAGAACTTGCCCGCGGGTCTCCGTCCAACGCGACTAGCGCAGCTAGATCCGTACTGGAGCAAGGGCGAAAAAGGCAAACCATGGCCTGGTAACGAAGTTCGCGGTATTGCAGAAAAGACGGTAAAGGGGGGTTTGCTTTGGGAGATGTACAAGACATCGGCCTTGCTCAAGCTAGGGGGTGATACCAACTTACCCCTTGAGAAGCTCATTGGCTACTCGACTTATATTCCAAGCTTTATCGCCGACAAAAACTATCTCGTGCAGGAAGGCATGAGGCATGTGTGGGCGCCGAAGGTATATTTCATGTCGTTTGCTGCTTCTCCTCCTCCGGCTTGTCCATCGAATGCAACTTGTAAATTAGTAGCTCGATCGGCTGCAACGAGCGATGAGCAGACCCTGGAGTTGATGAAGGGAGCTGTTGCTCAGAGGCAAGTTAAGGGTTTAGAAACGCCAACGACAAAAGATGATGCTTTTGAATTAGCCAGATAATAAGCCTAATCAAACCGGCCCTAGCGGGCCGGTCTGCTTCGACTTCTCAGTGTTTAAAGGCTTCGAAGGTAAACACGCTTGAATCTGTGGCAGCGCTTGTCTCGTGCTTGTAGTCGACGAAAATTTGTATATCACGGAAACCAATTTTCTCGAGGATGGCCCGAAACTCTTCGATACCAAACCAGCGGAGAGCAAATTTCTGAAGTTCCGTATCCACTAAGCGCCCTTGATTCCATTTCTCATATTTCAGGTAGGTCACGCTTTGCTGCGTATAGAAATCAACATCAACGAGTTTCGATTCCATAGTAATGATGTTTGATTCAGCAGTCTTCCAGGTCTTAGTTTTAACCCTTCCGATATCAAATTCAGTCTGTAAAAAGACGTCGACAAGCAAACGCCCGCCCCGATGCAATTTCTCGTAAAATCTACCTAGCGCCCGAAGTGATTCTTCTCTGGAATCGATCAAGAGAAATGAGCCAGTAGGTATTATGATGGCTTCATAGGAGTGCTCGCTCTCAAAATCAGACATGTTTGCCAGCCATAAGCGGCTTTGAAGACCAGCGGTAAGCAGGCGCTGCTGGCAAGACTCGAGCATCTCGGCAGAAATGTCGAAACCCTCGATTTTAAAGCCTTCTTTAAGCAATGGGATAAGCACTCGACCAGAACCGATGGCAGGTTCAAGGATCAGTCCCTCAACTTTCGTGAGTCGACTACTATAAAATTCTATTTCACCAAATGATCTTCCTACAGGTTTATCCAGGTCATAAACTTCTGTTGAGAGTTTTCCGTAGCAACTAAACATCTTTGAAATTCCTAGATATACCCTGCGAAAATCGCAGAAACGAATCGAATGCTAAAGCCTGCATTGAGTCATTCACGTCAGCGATGGTTAGCCTGAGTAGGGGGTACAACATCGCCGCGTGCCAGGAGATCCTGAGCCTCAGGATGCTTCTGGTAAAACCTCCGGCTAACAGCAGCCAATCGAATCTTCACTTCATCATCGATCAAGGCCAGCTCAGTCTCAGGCAGAGCGTCGATCAAAGCTCGAAAAAGAATCTGCTGCAGAGCAGGAAGCTTCTCCACCCACGATAGCAAGAGCTTTCTATCAACGTAAGAGGGAAGCGAGCCGAGGATGCCCTTATCGTTCTCATCGTGGACCAGCAGGCCGGAGGTCGTCCCTCTATCGAGCGTCAGGACCTGCAGGAAGTAGAGGCTGTGATAGGCTAACTGCTTTTCCTGATCGTCCTTGCTTATAGGCGTATTCCTTAGCAGCACATCTTTCACAATAGCCGCATAGGTCTTAACAATCGACGATCCAAGCGCAAGCGCCAAGCGTCGATCAGCTTCCGCATCGGGACTCGCATAGTCTTCTAAATAAAAGTGAGCGATCCCTCTATGCCGTCCGAGTGCAGGAATATAGAAATAGCGCTCGCCCTGTTTTTTTCCCTGCTCAAATAAAGAAGAAGACCCCACACCAGCCAACAAAGCAGCCTCGAAACGTGCACGATCCTGCTCATTCGGAATGCTAGGATTGAGGTCTCCCATCATCCTCCAGTAGCCTCTGCCGCCCTTCATTTCGGTCCAACTAATATGCATGTGCATGGAAGGAGCTTGAGGATGTCGCGGATGAACTATGGTAGAAATCGCCGAGGCCGAAGCCAGTTTTTTACTCGGGTCTTTTTCATACTGAACTTGTGAGACGTTGACAGAGGCTCGATTGAATAACGTGCTATCAGTTGCAATGAAGCGCTGGCCTCCCCCAAAGTTTCCTTGTGCGCGCAACCACTCAACTTCTTGAAACCTACCGTGAGCTGTAGAAGGCGGCAGCAGGTCCAATTCCGCGACCAGCATACTCTGAAGCTCTTTTACTAGACTAAGGGCAGCTTGAGCTGCCTTCGATTCGGCTAATTGCATCGCCATCAATAAAATCCGTACGAGGAGGTTAAAGAGCAGACTCGTTATTGTACCCAAAACTTGGGGGGTTCCATAAGCGTCTTAGCAATATGCCAAATCTATAGCAACTAACTCACACATGCCGGCAATTTTACACATCATGGGTTAAATTTTCTTTATCTCAGCTCCTGCTCCGCTTTCGAATATGCAAAAATAAGCTAATGCGTCAAATATTAGGGAAGCTTGACTTACGATCGCCCGAACACTTGTGTCTCGAACGAACCTCAAGTTCATGAACTGAGAACCGATAGGTATACAGAATCCCAAACTAAGCAAAGCGAAAGCACCGAGCCCCAATGAGTGAAGAAAAAGCCTCGCTCGAAAAAATTAGCCACTATCTAGACCAGTCCGAGCAAAGCTTGGCTGTGCTGGGAGACCTCATTAGCCAATTGGCTCGTCTTGCACCTGTAACGCCTCAGCTTCAAAAACTTGTAAAATTTTCAGCTCAAGAGCTAAGTCGGGTCAATGACTTTCAAACACAGGTTCGTTCCGCCGTCGAAGATCTGCAGCTGCCTGAGTTCAGCCAAGTCTCACAACTCCACGAGACCATCACCTCGAAAGAGCTCGAGGGGTTTTTCAAAGTTGCTCTAGAAATGCTTTGCATTACCGATAGCAACTGGAACCTCCGAAAACTGAATCCCGTTTGGTCGCAGGTACTAGGCTATAGCGATACGGAGCTCCTCGAGCAGCCTATTCTAAATCTCGTCCATCCCGACGATCTTGAGGCTACGAAACACGAGGCGAAGAAGTTTTCCCTGGGCATTCAAACCACCCGTTTTGAAAACCGGCTACGCGCGAAAGACGGCAGATATAGGATTTTAAGCTGGGCTACGACTATCGATCGAGAGCATGGAATTCTTTATTCGGCTGCACGGGACATTACCGAAAGTAGGACCCGCGAGTCTGAGCTTCGTCAGGTGATGGACGCCATTGACAGAAGTGCAATCGTAGCAGTGACTGATCAGCGCGGTCGTATCATCGAAGCCAATGACAACTTCTGTCAGGTCAGTGGTTTTGCCCGTGAAGAGCTGCTCGGCAGAGACCATACCATTCTCAGCTCAGGACTGCACAGCCGCGAATTCTTTCGCGACCTTTGGCGCTGCATTTCCTCTGGAAAAGCCTGGTCAGGGGAAATCGTCAACAGAACTAAGGGCGGAAGTCTCTACACGGTTCAATCGGTAATCTCTCCTCTCATCGGCATCAATGGAAAAATTGATCGCTATATGGCTATTCGCTTCGACACTACGAAGCAGCGAGAATCAGAACGCCTTCTTTCTGAAGCGGAGCGAGTAGCTAAGATCGGGAGTTGGTCTTTCGATCCAAAAAATAAGAAAATCCGTTGGTCGGCGCAAATGTTCGAACTCTTCCAGGAGCGGCTTGCCGAAGCACCTCCACCTATTGATCAGCGCGTAGCATCCATGCATCCAGATGATCAGGTGATTATGCAGGACTACGAAAAAACAGCACTCACCGAGGGTACACCCTACAAAACCCGTTTCCGCCTCTTGTTTCCAGCCGGGCAGCTCAAGTGGATAGAAGCCTTGGGCGAGGTCCAGCGCAATCGCGAAGGCGAAATCATATCCCTTGGCGGAACCTGCCAGGACGTCACAGAACTGGTCCGAGTGGAAGAGAATCTACAGGTAGAACGCGCAAAAGCAATTCATAGCGCCAAGCTCGCTTCGCTAGGTGAAATGTCAGCTGGTGTAGCCCACGAAATCAACAATCCTCTCACGATCATTTCGGGCGCTGTCCACTTCTTATCAAAAGGCTCTCCTGACCCTGAAAAGCTCAAGAGTAGGATCGAGTCCATTGACAAGGCGAGCCAGCGCATAGCTAAAATTGTGGGAGGCCTCCGCAAATTTTCGAGAACTTCCGACAAAAAAGCTCGCGGTACCCATAAGCTCAAGCGCATAGTGGATGAGGCCATCGTGATGACTGGCGCCAAAGTTCGTCGCCATTCATGTGACTTCGACTTCGTTTGCGAGGGAGATCCTGCCATCGCCTGCGATGAACTCGAGATCGAACAGGTCTTGATAAACCTTATCAATAATGCGGTCGATGCTGTCAAAGAGGACGCGCATCGCTGGCTGAA
>JBGSTX010000004.1:0-11603 GCA_041736305.1 Oligoflexus sp.
CTTGGGCATCAGGCGATAGGGCAGGCTTTCGGTGGCAAAGTAGTCCGGGCAGGCAAACTGATGCATGGCAAAACCTCTGTAATCAAACACAAAGGTATCGGCGTCTTCAAGTCGCTCCCGAACCCACTCGAAGTCACTCGCTATCATTCACTGATTGTTGAAAGATCGTCCTTGCCGAAGACCCTCGAAGTGACAGCGACGACGGAGGACGGGCTCATCATGGGACTTCGCCATAAAAAATTTCTAGTCGAAGGCGTGCAGTTTCATCCTGAATCTTATACGACTGAGCATGGCATGCAGATGCTGGAGAACTTTCTCAAAGCGGCGAGCGGTAAAAGGAGCGGGCGAGGGTGAAAGTTTTTTTACAAAAGCTTTTTCAGGGCGAGACTCTCTCCATCGAAGAAGCTGAAGCCGCCATGCAGGCGATGATGCGAAGCGAAGCCAGCCCCGAGGAGATGGCGGGCTTTCTCGGAGCCATTGCCAGTCGCGGCGAGACGGTAGCTGAAATAGTCGGCTGCGCCCGTGCTATGCGTCGCCAAGGGAGATTGCTCAAGCTCGAGCGCGAAGACCTCATCGATGTCTGTGGAACCGGTGGTGATGGTGCCGACACCTTTAATATATCGACCTGCAACGCCCTTATCCTCGCATCTGCCGGCCTGGGTGTTGCCAAGCATGGTAATCGTGCGGTTTCGAGTCGAGCGGGCAGCGCTGACGTCTTGGAAGCGTTGGGGATACGCATCGACCTTAGCGTTGAAGAAGCAGCAGACTGTCTCGATAAAAAAGGCTTCGCCTTTCTCTTTGCTCCTCTCTACCATCCAGCAATGAAGTCGGTTGCCGCTGTACGAAAGAGTCTCGGCGTGCGAACCCTTTTCAATATACTCGGCCCCCTTTGCAATCCGGCTCAAGTGAAGCGTCAAGTTGTAGGCGTTTTTGCTGAAAAATGGCTGGATCCCGTGGCGGAAGCCTTGCAAAATCTGGGCACTCAGGAAGCTTTAGTAGTTTGGGGTAGTGACGGACTCGATGAGATTAGTCTCGGTGGGGTCACTCATGCCGTCCATCTCAAAGACGGTCAGCGTCGACGCATCGCCCTGAGTCCGCAAGATTTTGGACTGCGGACTCAGCCTCTGAGCGAAGTAAAGGGTGGCGATAAGCAAGCGAACGCCCGCATGATCGAAGAAATACTCGAGGGCCAAGCGGGCCCCAAGCGCGACATCGTGCTGATGAATGCAGGGGCCGCTCTGGTGGTCGCCGGCCTCGCTCAAACCTGGCGGGATGGAGCCGCTATCGCTGCGGCTCTGATCGATTCAGGTCGCGCTCTCGCTAAACTTGAACAGTTGAGGTCTGTATGATGAAGCCAAAACCATCGAGCGTACTCTATAAAATCGCGGAAAGTACGCAGCAGAGAGTGGCTCTCGCTCAGAGCCGCATTCCACTCGAAAGTCTGATCGATGCCTGGGACGAAGATCAGCGGCGTCCGCACGATTTTCGATCTATCTTCAGCCGCGAAGGCTTACAGATAATCGCTGAAGTTAAACTGGCGAGTCCCTCGGTCGGCGATATCGCGCCCCAGCTCAAGCCGCTGGAGGTGGCCAGTAGCTACCTGCGCAATGGTGCTGCGGCTCTCTCAGTCCTGACCGAGCCGGTCTACTTCAAAGGCTGTCTCGAGTATCTGCGAGGTATTCGCGCCGCCAATCCTGGAGCTTACCTGCTGCAAAAAGATTTTATCATTGATACCTACCAGCTTTATGAAGCAGCTCTCGCTGGAGCTGATGCGATCCTCCTCATCGTCGCTCTGCTGGGGGAAGAGGAGACGCTGGCGCTGATGCAGGCTGCCGAAAGCCTCGGTCTCTCAGCGCTGGTCGAGGTGCACGACGCAGCCGAGCTGGCTATTGCCCAGCGGGTTGGAGCTCGCCTCATAGGCATCAATAATCGCAATCTCAACGACCTCTCTATCTCGCTGGACGTATCGGTGAAGCTGCTTAAAGAGAAGACTCCTGGCACACGCATGATCTGCGAGAGTGGGCTGGAAACAAAGGATGATCTCGTTCGCCTCCGTCAGCTGGGGGCAGATGGCTTTCTGGTTGGGACCAGTCTCATGAAGACCGGCGAACCTGGACCGGCCCTGGCGAGGCTTATTCATGGCTAGGGCTCGAGTTAAAATATGCGGTTTAACCCGCAAAGAAGATGTGCAGCTGGCCATTGACTTGGGGGCCTGGGCTTTGGGTTTTATCTTTTACCCGCCCAGTCCTCGTTATGTCGAGCCTGAAGCAGTGGGGCGGATCCTCCGCGAGCTCCGCGCCGAAGGTTACCGCATACCTAAGACGGTCGGCGTCTTCGTGAACAGCGAAGCAGAGGTGATGCGGGCAGCCCTCAAAAAGAGCGGCGTGGATACGATTCAGATGCACGGCGATGAGGAGGCAGCTACTCTCAGCGCGTTCAAAGATTGGCCTATCATCAAAGCTTTCCGCTTTAAAGAGCGCGAGCAGTTTAAGGGCCTTGCTGCTTTTGAGAATCATACTGAAGCTTTTCTCTTCGATGCTGCGGTCCCAGGAGCCTATGGGGGTACCGGACATCAGGCGGACTGGGATCTCCTCTTCAGCGAAATTAAAGGTCCTAAGCCTTTCCTACTCTCCGGTGGGCTCAAAGTAGAAAACATTCGGGCGGCCTTAGAGCGCTTTGCGTCCCATCCCTCTTTTTATGCTCTCGATCTCTCGTCTGGTGTCGAACAAGGTCCTGGGGTCAAAGATCCTCAGAAACTCAAAAGTCTCTTCAACGAAGTGGGAGCTTCCCATGCAATCACAACCTGATCGTCGTGGATATTTTGGTCGTTTTGGTGGTCGCTTTGTTCCAGAAACTCTCTATAAGCCTGTCGTCGAGCTCGAAGAAGCTTATGCGCGCTACAGCAAGGATCCAAGCTTTCAAGCTGAGCTCAAGCATATTCTTAAGACTTACGTGGGACGCCCGACACCGCTCTCTTACGCGGCGCGTCTCACTGAAGCTTTAGGTGGCGCAAAAATTTATCTCAAGCGCGAGGATCTCACCCATACGGGCGCTCATAAGATCAACAACGCGCTCGGGCAAGTTCTGCTCGCGAAGAAAATGGGTAAGACCCGCATCGTCGCTGAAACGGGAGCCGGTCAGCACGGAGTGGCGACGGCGACAGCTGCCGCTCTCTTCGGTCTCGAATGCGTCGTTTATATGGGCAGCGTAGACATGGCCCGACAGGCTCCCAACGTCAAACGCATGAAGCTCCTCGGCGCTAAGGTCGAGGCGGTTGAAAGCGGGTCGAAGACGCTGAAGGATGCCGTCAACGAAGCGATGCGCGACTGGGTCACTCACGTTCATCATACCTTCTACTCCTTGGGATCAGCGCTTGGGCCCCACCCTTATCCGCAGATGGTGAGAGACTTTCATCGGATCATAGGCGATGAGGCGCGCGAGCAGATTCTCGCCGCGGAGGGTCGTTTGCCGGATGAACTTATCGCCTGCGTCGGTGGTGGAAGCAATGCGATCGGACTCTTCTTTGCTTTCTTGAACGACGAAAAAGTTCGTATGACAGGAGTGGAAGCCGGAGGCTTAAGTATCGATCCGGGCAAGCACGCCGCTCGCTTTGCGGGGGGCAAGTTGGGTGTTCTGCATGGAGCCATGACTTATCTGCTGCAGAATGAGGATGGGCAGGTGCAGGAGACCCATTCGATTTCTGCAGGTCTCGATTATCCGGCCATCGGACCCGAGCATGCTTATTTGCACGAAGAGGGTCGTGCGCAGTACACCTATGCAAGCGATGCCGAAGCTCTGCAGGCCTTCCGCCAGCTCTCCAAGCTCGAGGGTATTATACCCGCACTCGAGAGCTCGCACGCTCTCGCCTACGCTGTGAAGAGAGCGCCACAGCTCGATAAAAAGCAAATTCTCCTGGTCAATCTCTCGGGCCGCGGTGACAAAGATCTCGAAGGAGTCAGTCTATGAGTCGCTTGCAAAAGCGTTTGCAGCAGAGAAAGCTCGAAGGTCGGAAGAGCTTTGTCGCCTATCTTACCGCTGGAGATCCTCGCCTCGAGGAAACCCCAGCGCTGGTCGCAGCCTTGATTCACGGGGGTGTCGACGTCATCGAGTTGGGGATACCTTTCTCGGATCCGCTAGCTGATGGTCCCGTCAACCAGCGGGCTGCCGAACGAGCTTTGGCTGCCGGCGCGAGTCTCAGCAAAATCCTCGAGATGGTTAAATCAATTCGAGCGGTGGACGCCGAGATTCCTCTGCTTATCTTCAGCTATCTCAACCCTATTCTCCAGATGGGCTTTGACGAATTCGGCAAGCGAGCGGCTGCGGTAGGCATCGATGGAGTTCTAGTCGTCGACCTGCCTCCTGAGGAGGCTGATTCTTTCCGCCATGAAATGCGAATGTCTGGTCTCGATACTATCTTTTTGGCTTCGCCGACTAGCGATCTCGAGCGGCTGCGACAGGTGAATATACAGTCGAGCGGATTCGTCTACTACGTCTCACGGATGGGTGTGACCGGCATGCAGTCGCAGCTTTCCGATACTCTGGAAGCCGAAATGCGTCTCGTGCGGCGCGAGGTCCAAAAGCCGATCATGCTGGGTTTTGGTATTACGAATGGGGCTCAGGCGGTTAGCGCCGCTGCTCTCGCTGACGGGATCATCATCGGTAGTGCGATCGTTAAGCTCATCGAGGATGGCCGAAATTCCCAGGAAAGACGGGATCTTATCTTTCATTTTGCAGCCGAAGTGCGTCGCGCCCTCGACGAGGCTTTCCAAAAAAGCATCTAAAATCAAATAGTTATGGACTTGCTTTTTCTAGGCTCGGTATTTTATTTAAATGCGCCATATAAGCCCCTTTTTATAAAGATTAAAATGGCATAGGTTTAGCTGCATAAATTATCCCCCGATAGAGTTCTTAACTCTCTCACGTGAGGACTGCTATGCAGACTGCGAATAAACTCTGGACTGGACTACTCTTCTTAAGCTTTGGCTTAAGCGGCTGTGGCCTTGCTCCAAGCTTTACGGCCGCGACCGCATCGCTTACGAAGGCGTCAGAGAAAAAGGAGCATTCTGATGTTCCCGTTGAGAAAGAAAAGGAGAAGGCTCAAGATATCTCCTCCGAGCCCACATCGGTAGGAGGAACCTACCTTACCTGTAGCACCTCAGGCGCAGCGCCCGGGCAAGATACGGTACAAATCGCTTGTAACTTTGATCCCAAAGACTCGCCGGATTCTCCCGCAAGCATTACCTTCGCTTTCTCGCAAGGTACTTCACGGTCTAGCGCTTTGCCGCTCATGATCAGCTCGAGCGACGGGATGCAGGTCGATGAAGTGGCTTCTATGTGGAAATACACGTTCCGCTTTAGTCGAATTGGTCTCAGAGGGCCTTTGGTCTTTGCCGAGGTCACAGATACATCGAAAGATCCCCATGCTAAGTATCGTGATTCTGTCGAGGTTCGTGGCCAAGAGATTATTTCTCTTCTTGGTCCCGAGGGCGGCTATGTAGGAGAGATTGGTCAGTGGCCTTCTGGTCCGTCGGATTCTAATTGTGTCATCGCGGGCGCTCCACTCCCGAAGAGTCTCAGTACCCAACACGCTTGGCCATTTGAAGTAAAATCGGATTTTGCGACCTTTAATTTAGATGTCGATGGCGTCTGTGGAGCGCGACCCGCGATAATAAATCGCAATAGTATAGAGATCAATGCGACAGGTGTCGCAGATTCTTTACACACAATAAGATTGGATAATGACAGAAATAGTTTTTCACTTCGAGCCGTCACGCTTGCCAAAGGTAATTATCAGATATTCGTGAGAGGAGCTAACATAGCTCTATTTCCTGCTACGCTCTATGACAGCTTGCTCCTTCGTTCGATGCGTCTAGAACTCGTGAGTGGTGATTTAGTCATGGCAGCCGATCAGACTCTTGGAAACTGAATCCGAAGCAAAATTCTGGGCATTATTGCCCGGCGTCTCCTCTCTCTATCTCCACCCTCATCTCTGAAACTTTTTCGCTACAGCATCCCGTCAAAAAAACCTCCTGGGCGTAGGTTTCTGCCTACATCAATACTCGAGCATGAGCCCATTTCTCAAGCTTTCGACACTGGCACGAATCCTGAAGTAAGAGAGCAGTGGCAGTTAAGGAGCCTGATAAGCTCAACTAAGGAGGATTTATGAACTGGGACGTAATCGAAGGCCAATGGAAAAATCTCAAGGGCAACATTCGTGAGAAGTGGGCAAAGCTCACAGATGACGATTATGAATTAATCGGCGGCAAAAAAGACAAGTTCGTCGGTAAGCTCCAGGAACGCTACGGCTACGGCAAAGACGAAGCGGAAAAAGAAGTCGACTCTTACATCGCTGGAATGAACAGCAACTATAAGCACTAGAAGAGCGCGTGAGTTCTGATTTTGAGTGTGAGTTTGAAGCCTCGAACTTATCAGTTCGAGGTTTTTCTGCGTCACCAGCTGTAGGAACTGCTCAAAAAGGCTTCATACTTGCGCTGCGTTTTCTGATAGAGAGTTGAAGCCTCATCCCGAAGGCTGAGCTTAAGCCCATGCAGCCAGCGCATATTCGAACGAACTGTGACGGAAGCGCCTAGTTCGCCTCCCGTCTGCATTGACCCGAGGTCGAACTGGTGGAGTTTTACAGCTAGGAGCAGCTGGGCGCTCAAAATCGGTGACGACTGCCAAGAGGGTTCAAGAGTAAGAGCGAAGATATTTTTATCCCATGTCCTATGCTCAAGGCCTCGATAGTCTAACTGTTCCCAGCCCAAGCTATAGCGAAACCGCCAGGAACCGCTCGGCTGAGGAACCCACGAAAATTCCGCCTGGGTCTTCTTCAGGCTTTGATCGCCTTCTACTCCCCGCTCTCCCGTCTCTACATCGAAGAGTACCGAGCCTTCAGGATCGCGATCGAGCCCCAGCATCTGGTCAAGTTCGAGTTCATATGTTCCCGAACTCAAGACCAATCGGCTCGCAGCCTTCATCCCGAAGAGATCCAGAGCCGCATCAGAGCCCCGCTGCCGCAGACCCAGGAAAGGTTCGATCCGCACCTGATCCATGATCAGCTGGTCGAGGCTAAGCGGTAGAGATAAGCGAAAGTCGAGCAGTCCGAGGCCGCTCAGCCTTGCATGGCCATAGAAAACGCTCTGGGTACTGAGTCGCAACGCAAATCGGTGGACACTGCTACGGTCCAAAACTCTTTCCAAACTGCCGTTCAGAAGGCCTAGGAACGAATCGCGTCGACCGTAGACGGAGAGCGTATCTTCATCCGCAGGACTGGAAAGGACGTTAGTATCATAGCCAAAGCTCAGATCGATCTCGAGGAACCAGCGTTTGAGTTCGAGCAGTTGTTCGAGCCACTCACTTTCCGACTTGGCTCGTAGCGAGGTCGAAGTATCGTTGATAGGTAGCATCCAGGTGTCAAGAGCTTGCCGCGTTCGATCGAGCTGCTGCCAGCTGAGCGCTAAAGAGTAACGCTCATAGGACTTTAGAGACTCGATGAGATGTTTCGTGTGCGGGTAGATCAGCTTACTGGGTTCGACCGCCTTGCTTCTGAGAGTAGCCAACCTCTTCTCTTCTGCAAGCAAAGGTAGCCAAGCATCTGCTTCAGGCAGCCGCGTACTGAGTTCGTTGGCGGGGTCTACTTGCTGGAGTCGGTAGAGAAGCAGCGACTCAATCGCGTTGAGTCGAGGTCCCATCCGCCTTTGCTCGGGAATGGAGAGGCGTCGAAAGAGATAGAGGCTTTCTTCGTAGTGGCCTTCGCTGAGCAGCTTTAGAATACTCTCTTCAGAGGGAACTAAGCTGCCGATCCGCTCCTCGACGATAGTTCTGCGAAGTTTTTCAAGACTGCCCTCTGTGATTTCGCTATCAGGATCCTTATACAAGGTCTCGGGAGAACTCAGGAGTAGATTCTCACCCCAAAGCGAAGGATCAGGCAGGCCGATCGTCAGCTGAAAGGCGGAGCCCTGCTTGACAAGGTGCAGGACCTGGCCCGGATAGAGCTCGATGCGCGTTCTGCCTTTGCCATCTTTGAGCGTACTCAGCTGCTCGTCCTGGAGGCTGCGGACTAGACTCGCTGGACGTCCAGGGAGCAGGCGAGCGGTAGGCATAATGAGCTTTGATGCGCCACGCAACTGATAGAGAGCCAAGCTTCCGGCGTCTTGTAGCAAGATGAGGTCGGCATCGGCAGTTGGTTTGATCTTGATCTGCTCCCAGAGCTCGTCTGCAGAATTTTTCCAGCGCAGCAGAGGCGCTTCACCGAGGCAGCTCAAACGAAGTCTGGCTTCGCCATCGAGAAGAGTCCAACGCCAGCCCTTCTCGGTTTCGGCACTGTGCAGAGCCGTTTTGGCTTCAAGCAATCCGTAGAAACGCTTGGGGGCACCGAGCACGATCAGTCCGCGAGCCCCTGTGTAGATACGGGCTCGCTTCGGAAGGGGGAGAGCGTTGAGGTTCAAAACTCTTGCCTTCCGCCGCCCTTGATGCAAGAAGCCAGCATCATTGGTCGACCAGATCGTCAGCGGTGAGGCCGAATCTTCGGCCTCTTCCAGCTGCGGGGCTCCTGAGTCATCGAGCAAGGGCTCAGCTTCGATCTCTGAAGGTTTACGCGGAATGAGGAAGCCTTCGGCATCGCCTGGGCTATAGAGCTCGAGCAAAGGTTCAGGCAGAAGCTGAGCCGGAGGGCTCTCTGCCAAAATCTCTGTTCCGCTGATAGCCAGAACTATACTGAGCAAAACTTGCCTGCTGCCCAAAATCATCCCTCGCCGAAATCAAAATTCTTGCTAGTCGCTTCATCGGCAAACCTGGGAGAAACACAGACGGCAAACTGTGCCTGGCAAAAAAAAGCCCCCTCGTACCGCTGGTACGAAGGGGCAGAGACATAGGAAAGCGACTACTTACGGATGGATGCGAAGAGGAAGGCTCCCTGACGCTCAAGCTGGATCAGGATTTTGTTCGAACTTTTGAAAGCTTCGTTGAAGTCTTTTACCGATTTGAGTTCGGTTTGATTGGCTTTTAAGAGTACATCGCCCGGGCGAATCCCAGAGGCGCGTGCCTTGGATGAATCTTCAACATCTAGTACCAGCAGACCGCGATTGCTTTCGATGCGGAACTGCTGGATATATTCAGCATGCTTTTGTGGGTTGAGAGCTTCGAGACGCAGACCCTGGGTGAAATTCGCCTGACCATTGTCGGGGCCTCCATCATCTTCACCCTGGCCTCGGCCCGTTGCGGCCAAGAGAGACTTATCGAATTCACCGAGCGTGACTGTCGTATCCCTCTGCTTGCCACCGCGGTAGAAGGCAACCTTGACCTTACTACCAGGTGCCATCAGACCTACTGTGTTGGTCAGATCAGAGTTGGTGCGCACGGGTTTACCGTTTACATCGATAATCACATCACCCGATTCGATTCCCGCCTTCGCAGCTGGAGATCCTGCCGGAACTTTTGAGATCACAGCCCCTTGCGTGCCTTTGGGCAGATTGAAGGCGGTCGAGAGTTCTTCGTCGAGGTCCTGAGCCAGCTGAACTCCCAAGTAGCCTCGCGCTACCTTACCTTTGTTGATCAGCTGATCAGCGATGACTCTGACGAGATTGGAAGGTACCGCAAAGCCAATTCCCGCTGACGAACCCGAGCGCGAAAAGATCGCGGTATTCATCCCGATGACGAGACCTTCCATGTTGATGAGAGGTCCCCCGCTGTTGCCTGGATTGATCGCAGCATCGGTCTGTATGAAGTTACCGAGACTGGTAATGTTGAGGTTACCGCGACTAACAGCAGAAATTGCTCCGAAAGACTGGCTGAATTCGAGACCGAAGGGAGCGCCTAGAGCGATGACGAACTCGCCGGTCTTGATGTTGTCTGAGTTACCTAATGAGAGCTCGACCAGACCATTGCGATTGTAATTGGGGTCTTTGATTTGCACGATTGCAACATCAGTGTTCTGATCCCGACCTAGAACCTTAGCTTCGTAGGTAGATCCATTGCCCAGCTTCACCGAAATCTCATCAGCGTCTTCGACGACGTGATTGTTAGAAATGATGTAGCCCTTGGCGAGGTCGACAATGAAGCCTGAGCCGACCCCAGCTTGCTGCTTCTGCTCAGGAGCGTTAGGTCCCTGCTGACGGAAGCGCGGTCCGAAGAAGAAATCAAAAGGGTCGAGTTCCTGGTAGGGCCGGCCTTTGATGATTTTGGAGACCGAAATAAGTGCGACACCTTTACCGGTTTGCTCGGAGAGTTCGGACACTCCCGCAGAAATCTGTCGTAGAACCCGCACATTTTCAGAGACTTTAATGTTGGGGTCAGGTTGGGGAAGAGTATAGGAAAACCCCGGGGGGGCTAGCAAAAGAAACGATGTGATAAGGGCCGCTATTTTCCTGAGTACCATACGACTTCTACACCTCAATGCGGGTTGGTCCATTGTCTGTCCATCTGTATCATGCAACTTTGATGATTAAATGAAAATAAGAGCTTCTGCCGATATGGATATTTCATCGGGAAGGCGCTTCAAATATTTGCATTTTATGTACTTTCGGCCACTTCACGAAGAATTCTGCACGGGAGAACCGAAGCTGTCGCTTGTCAGCTAGGCTTCGCGGCAGTATCGTGCATTTTTTCCAACGCATTGCGTAAAGGTTCCCTATGCCCCCTGATCAGCTCCAAGTCCTGAGACCCAGCTTCGGCTTGGGAGGATGGATTCCGCGCGCCCTAGCGAGTGAGTCTCGACCTTTGCGCGGCGATTTCGATCGAGACGACGAGTTTTACATGGCAGCGGCCCTACTGGCCGCCATGGATGGCAACGGCCGATCTAATCCCAATCCTTCGGTCGGTGCTGTTTTCGTCAAGGATGGCCAGGTTCTTGCTCAGGGTGCAACTCTCAAGTATGGAGACCTCCACGCTGAACGCTCTGCGCTCAAGCAGCTGCCTCCGCATGCCGCGCGCGGTGCCACTGCTTACGTGACACTTGAACCCTGCGCCCATCATGGCAAGCAGCCGCCCTGCACCGATGCTCTAATTCAGGCCGGCGTGGCTCGCTGCGTCATCGGTACTGCAGATCCTCACCCAGGGGTGGCCGGGAAGGGGGCAGCTCAGTTGAGGGCGGTCGGCATTGAAGTCGTTTACTCTGATCTTGGTCGCGAGTGTCGCGCCTGGCACTTTCCTTTCCTCGCAGCGCTCGAGCTCACGCGTCCTGTTCTGATTGGCAAGTGGGCGCAGACTTTGGATGGGCACTTAGCTGATGACGATGGAAGTTCGCAATGGATAACAGGTCCGCGTTCGCGCGCTTATGGGCATTGGTTGCGACAAAAATATGATCTGCTTCTCGTGGGAGTCGGCACCGCCTTGGTCGATGCTCCAAGTCTCACCGTGCGCGCTGCGGCCCTGCCTCGGCATCGGCATCCAGATAAGGGCATCTTTGATCCACAGGGACGTTTCTTCAGTGCAGATCAGGGGGTTCGCGAAGCACTATCCAGTGAACTGCAAGCCGGCGGCCCGCATCTTTATCTTATGGTGCAAAAGCTAGCGGTCAATAATCCGCCCCCATGGTGGAAAGACTGGGAGAAGGCGGGTCTTGCGAGCCTCGTCGTCCTCCCTCATGAGCCTAACTGGGACGAGCA
>JBGSTX010000024.1:0-16591 GCA_041736305.1 Oligoflexus sp.
CCTGTCGCCAGGACTGAGACTAATCAATCAAGAGCTTGGAAATTCGCTTCCTCCTTTCCAAGCCCTACCCATACCCGTCAGGGTTGGGTGGGGTGATTGACTCACTGTGGATACGGTGAGCGGGGCGCAGCGTCGCGATCGAGATTTTGCGAATTGGGGGGAGGCGCTGCATCTTTCGCTGCTACCTCTTTGCGCTTGCTCGCAGAACGTCCTCCGCCATGGCTAGCCTGTCCACCCTTTCTACCAGCTTCCCTTGCCTCCTCAGAGGTGAATTCGTGAGCGCGGCCGCTCTCGTGAGCTGCCTGTCCACCCTTTCTACCGGCTTCACGGGCTTCTTCAGAAGTGAATTCGTGCGCATGTCCACTCGCATGGGCAGCCTTGCCCCCTTTCGAAGCAATCTCTCTTTGCTTTTGAATGTCCATCGAAGCGAAGCCTCGATTGCTTGTACCTTTTTTTGATACGTTACGCTCCGCGTCGGCATTTTGAGTTTCATTAGGCATAGTGATGACTCCTGTTCATATTGTCTAACTCGTCTTAGGCTGTACTGGCAGTCTATATCTAATTTCGCTCCGTCCGAGAATTCGCCACTCTTTGTAGTAGCTAGGGGTTCTGAGTCCGATCTCACCTGGGGCCATGACCATTTAGCTTGAAATCTCTAAGCGCGTTCTGCTAGGTATCTTCAGCTTACATAAGGCTTGCTAACGAAAGCTTCAGAAGGAAAAAATCGTTAAATTCGCAGCCTCAAATACTCCCAAGCTTTCACAATCACGATTTCTTTCGTGCGTCTCCTGGCAAAGTTAAATTCATTTTTCATTCCACAATGCTGGCTGATTTCGACTTGCTCTTGTCTTTTTATTGTAAGCAGTGGGATTCCTTAGAACTAAGCCTAGCAACTCAAGGCGAACCGCTGCATGTACGCTAGCCGCAGCTGAACCAGAAAGGACACAGGCTCAGCTGAGCTGTATTAATTTGGAGACAGAGTGAATTTTATGGGCTACAGGGGAGCGACGAACATTTCTAGGAAGTGGAAAACAGTGCGATATGCAGGCTAGTCCTCGCCAAATAGTCCTCAATGGAACTTGTTTGAGGGTATGGCTGCTCGCTATCCTGACGTTTCTAATTCTCTTCCACAATACTTTGTTTCAGCATTTGGCGATTCCGCTCTATTCACCCAACTGGCTGCGCGAGCACTTTGATAGCGTTCAATTGCTGCGGAGCGGGGCTGAGCTGCTGCTGATAGGGGCTATTTTCTACCTCTCGCATTCGAAAGTCAAAGTATGGAAGGGGCTTCCCTGGACTTTTCGCTCCGCCTGGCAGGCAAGCTGTCTCTCGATTATTGTGCTGGCGCTTTACGCTATCTGTTTGCTCTACCTTCCCAGCCCTGAGAGGAATGCAGGGGCCTTGCCTCTCGTCCTACGATCGGAATCCTTAGCCTGGCTACTTGTGAACTCTGTATTCCTTGCGGCGCTGCGGGAAGAGTTGTTTTTCCGCGCTTGGCTCTGGGATCTCTTGCGGAATCGTGCCTCATTTTCTTTTACCGCTACTGTCTTGCTAACGGCTGCTCTTTTCAGCTTGTCCCATCTGCCAGGCTATGCCCCTACCGATCTCGCTTACTTGGGAGTCATGGGCTGTTTACTCGGATTTTTGCGGGGTAAATATGGTCTGAGCACTTCGATTTTTATCCATGTAGCGCTCAATCTCCTCGCGCTTTCCCATGAGCAGAAGACTGTCTGGCTCGACGGACAGAGTTCCTGGAAGACGCTCTTGATTTTCGTCAGCCTTACTGTCTTTCTACGAGGCTTCTTTGACTTCTTCTCCAAAGTCCGTCAAAAAAAACAGAGAGACATGTTCTGACTGCTTCTTGGATTTCTGGCCAAAGGATCTTTTTTCAATTAGAAGGAGATCAGGGGGGCAGATCTATGGCGCGGCGACGCAAATCTAAAAAGCTAATTTTTCTGACGGTGGCCATCTTAGGAATCCTCTGGTTTTTAGAGCAGCAGAATTTAAAGCGCTCTTCGACTTCTCATCGAGAATCCACTCCGATCTCCACCCCCTCCTCCTCACCTCCA
This sequence comes from Oligoflexus sp., assembly GCA_041736305.1. GTDB lineage: Bacteria > Bdellovibrionota_B > Oligoflexia > Oligoflexales > Oligoflexaceae > Oligoflexus. The sequence continues at coordinate 2,070 of JBGSTX010000024.1, forward strand.
AAAAGCCCAAGCCAGGCTGATAAGGGTAAGGAGAACGAAACCAATCCCCAATTTTCAAATAAGCACCCAAAAGACTTTGATGAAGCAAAGCGCGTCCTTAAATCTCTCTACGGGCAAGGCAAAGACTTCTACTGCGACTGCGATTACGATTTAAAATCCAAGCAAGTCATCGACCCCAGCAGCTGTGGCTTCAAAGCCCACAGCTCCCGAGGGCGCCGCATAGAATGGGAGCACGTAGTTCCAGCCAGCATCTACGGCCGCAAGATCAAGTCCTGGTCTGAGGGTGACGCGGCCTGCGTCGATCATGGGCAGATGAAGAGAGGGCGGAATTGTGCGCGCGAGGTATCGAATGTTTTTCGGCAGATGGAGGCCGATCTCTACAACCTGCGCCCGGCGGTCGGCGAATTAAACCGGGCCCGCGCTAACTTTTCTTTCGGCGAGGTCGCTGGCGAAGCCAGGGCTTTCGGTGCCTGCGACTTCGAAGTTAAAAATCAGCTCGTCGAGCCTCGTCCAGCCGTTCGTGGGGATATAGCCCGCATCTACTTCTACATGGACAGCCGCTACCCAGGTTTTGGCATCCTACCGGCCGAACAAATAGCTCTTTTTGAAGCATGGCATCGCGAAGACCCTCTCGACGAGGAAGAAATCCAAAGGCTCGAAGCCTTGGAAGACGTCCAGGGAAACAGTTTCTTCATCGGCCGCCTCGCCGATTTGAGGAAAGGCAGGTCGAGCGGAGGCAAAAAAAGCCCCTCGCATCGACTATAGTTCTTTAATGCCTAAGCGCCCAGATGCGGACGCGCGGGAGGATCACATCCTCAAACAGAATTTTGATGCACGCTGCCACCGGAATGGCCAACAAGAGGCCGAGAACCCCTCCAAAAGCTCCGCCGATAAACACGACGATGAGCACGGTTGGCACGCTCATATCTAACTGACCGCTTTGGATCCAAGGCGTAATCAACCAGCCTTCGACAAACTGCACGACGAGAAACACCAAGCTGGGCCAGACAAGTATATCCATCGCCGAGATCTGGCCTCCGGAAGTGGCTAGATCAACATACTTAAGCAGGACGGCTAGGGGCCAAACCACTCCGGACGCATAGGGAATGATAGAAAAAAGCCCCCCGATGATGCTGAGCAAAAACCAATAGGGCACCTCCGTCAGCCACCACCCAAAAGCAAACATCCCCATCATGATAAAGGACACGAGGAGCCGGCCGCGAAAAAAGCTAGCTGTGGCAGCATCCATGCGACCTAATACGCGGATAATTTCGGTGCGATTTTGCTGGGGCAGATACTGTCCGATGAAATGGAGACCATTGTCGAAGCTACGGCTAAAAAAGAAAAAGTAGATGGGAATCAGGACGAGCATAAGGGCCCAGGAAGCCGCTTGGCTCACGATCGTTGAGAGGACGGATAGAGTTCGGCTAGCCTGATTGAGCAGCTGCTCGATGAAAGCCTGGGGATCTTCAAATTTGGGTGCCCAGTGAGTCAGTTTCTTATAAATCTCTGAGATCTCTATTCCATTTTTACTGGCCAGAGTGCTCAGATACTGCGGCAGTTTCTGTTGCAGAGTATTGATCTGCTCAGTCACTATCGGTGCGAAGCTCGAAACAAAAAGAACGATAAGGAGGCCTGCCACAGATAATACAAATAAGGCAGTCAAAGAGCGTGACCACCCCCATCGTTGGGCCGTCCAGTGCTGCAAAGGGTTAGCGAGATAGGCGAAGAGCAAGGCAATGAAAACAGGTAGGAACACATCCCACAATCTGACTACGGTCCAAGCCAAGATCAGCAACAAGGCCATTCCGACACAATCTCTCACGGCACGGATCTGCCAGATATGAGGTCCGACTTTGCGGGTTTCAGTATTTGGCAACATGACAGTTCATTCTCCTGAGCTGGTATAGGATGAGACTCTTGCAGTAAGTATTCCGCAGGAGCTACGCCTCACGCTCCCCGCCCTAAAGAGAAAAAGGGCCTCGCTGACGCGAGACCCTCACTTATGCTTAAAACATTTCCATCCCAAAAGACGGAAACGGACTGCGCCTGCTGACCCGAAAGTAAGCAAGCGAGTTTACTGGCTTTGTCCTAGCTTGGGCACCTTCAGCGAGAGGACCGGAGCCATCTCAGTCCTCAAGCCTTCATTCAATTCGCGTATGCTCTTATCCATACGGCATATCCAAGAATCATAGTTGTGCAGCTCACAGGCTTCACCGTAGTGATCTGCAATCAGTTCACGCAGAGTCTTATCGCTACTTTCAGCTAAGTTAGAGAGGGCCATGATCTGATCTTCTAACTTATCTGCGGCCGCGCCACCTCCCTCGGCTCGCAGTAAGGCAGTAAAGCCTCCAGCATAACGTCTCCCAACCAAGGGGCCAAGCATGAGAGAACGCATCCCATCTACATTGGCGCGTATGGCCGCTGCTGAGAGCTGGCTCCTAGGAAACTCTTCCAGCTCGGGACAAGCGTCGGGAGAGCGGGAGCAGAATTCCTTGCTCAGGCCTGCAGGAGCTTCGATCTTGAGGGGACGAACCTTCTTATCGAGCGTAAAAAGATTATTGAAAAGACCTTGTATCTGAGCATTAGCTTCTGCTTCGTCTCTCGTGTCGCCCATAAATGGATGCGCGTCGCTCGGCCCCCAACGTTCGAGGATCTTGTCGGCGTCGCGGATAAGGGCTTTCACGAGCGCTTTCTCATAGGTGCAGAGGGCGCCTCGTCGCTCACGCTCACTCAAGCGCTCCCAATTCTGCGGTCTCGCCCCTTGGAAGGAGCAAGTCGGTTTGAAGGATTCTGCGAAGAGAAGGTGCTCGAGAGCCTTGAGCCCCTTTCTTTCAGGAGAGGCCGGCAGACTAAAGCTGCGCGGCCTCCTGGCTAGGTCGACGATCTGGGCGTCGACCGCACAGGTATCCACTTTCTTGGGCCAATTGTAGATCTGCTGGCGCAAGGAGCCTCTTTGTTCGGCGAGAGGTCCCACCTGCATAACTTCCAGCCTTTGCCATATCAGCATTGCTTCGGCCCAGCTTTCCTGGGTTTGCCTCTGATCGTAAATCTGGAGAGTCGAGCAAGAGTTCTCAAGCCCCGCGCTGAGGTTGGAAAGCGCCTGCCGGAAGAGACGAGCTTGATCGCCAAAAGCATTTCCTAGCTGCTGACGCAGTTCATTCCGGGAGATAGTCGCTCGGGTCAGGAAAATCGGCGGAGCCTGGGTAGGAGTATCAGAGTTAAGAGCAGGGCTCGTCCGGCTCGCCTGAGGAGGCACTTGAGTAGAGCTCCCTTTTCCACATCCACTCAGCCAAAGTACCAAGGCCCCTACTAAAGTCAGCATGCGCATAGGAATAATGTCCTTCCCAGGTCGATCATTACCTTCATTGAATACGCTCTTACTGGAACGCGAAGCGATTGAAAAGAACTATAGCTCAGACGATAATAAGAAACAAAATTGCCGAATCAGAGCGTCCTAGTCCTCTCTTAGTATAGCCGAGCGAAAAACGCGTGGTAGCAGCGGCCTTGGAGAGGTACGCTATATTGAATCATTTTTAGCCAAAGGAGCCTTCATGAGGTCCAAGAGCCTTTTTCTCGCCTCGCTCATGGTCTTTCTTTCCCTCCCTATGAATGGTTGTGGCAAAGAAGGGGGAGATAAAAAGCCTAGCGCGCCAGCTCTAGGGGAAGTCGCTGGAGCTTTTGCCACGACAGCTGTTCAGCATCGCATTCCATCGAATATCCTCCTGGCCCTAGCCTACAAAGAATCGGGATTAAACGCTGAGCCGAGTACGACTCTTTATGAAAACAGTCCTGCGGCTAAAGGCCCTCAACGCGTCGAAACCGCAGTAGGGCTCCCCTTCGCGACTCTAGGACTCAACGCCGAAGCCGCTGGCAAGATCGGGATTCAGCTCGATGCTTATGGTAACTGGGTCCAACAGCGTCTGAGTAGCCAGCATCTGGCGCTTACAGGTACGATCAGCAAAGCGGACGATGTTTACGACTGGGTTTGGCAATTAGCGCGTATGCATCATGAAGACCTCGACAGTGCCAAGAATTTACAAATAATATTTTCTATGGAACTGATTGAAATTCTCAACCGGGGCTTCATCTGGCAACATCCCCTTACGCAAGAACGAATCGAACTGCCTCCTGCTAATCCAAAGCTCGAAATAAAGAGTTTTTCGCCGCCGATTCAAGCTAATTTACGACTTGATACGCAGACCAGCGAGATTTTTTCCGTGGATTACCTGCAGCTTACTTTCGCCAGTTCGAATGGCGTCGAAAATCATCCCAAGCGCATCCTAGTTACCCACTGTCCATTTTCGCTCAGCACCTGCTTGGGTAACGAATTCACGCCAGGAGACGACATCAAGCTCCAAGCTCATTACGTAGTCCCCCCGAATGATGCCATTCTCAAAAACCCGATCAAGCTTCTCCAACACAAGCAACCTGTGTCCATAACTACGCCTCTTGGCCAAGGCCAAGTACTCAACGATGCTTTGCTTATTATGCTAGTCGGCGATTCGGGCCGCTATGTAAATGGTCAGCGCTTGGCGAGCAATCCCAGCTGGTACACTAAAGATCAGCTGAAAAACCTGAGCAAAATTGTAGCTGGCGCCTGTTCGCTGATGGTGAAGGACGACCCTAGCATCAATCTTGCGCGCTGCCAAACGCCAGGGGAAGGCCTCCAATTCGTCCGCACTAAAGCCGACAGTCCCTACCGCTTCGGCGACATCCCCGATTTTGATGCGACGATATTCAATACCTTCATCCGCAGCCCTGACGAGCTTAGTGCCGTTACCTTGGATTTTGGGGGCGCGCAAAAAATATTCACGTCGGGCACGAACATTCCGCTGAACATAGGCTTTGTGAATGGTACGGCCAAAATCGAGGTCCAGTTGCTCCAGCGTTGCCCCGCGGGCAGCACGGTCTGGTCCCCTCTGCAGACGCAGTTCATTCGCAACACGGATCGCCGCTCGCTGACGGTGACGCTTTACGATCAAGGTCCCAACCTCAATGGTCAGCATTTCATTCGGGTGCTGAGCTTCGATGCTAAAGGTAAGTTGATGGGATGGGTAGTCGACGACTTCTTCTTGAATAGCTTCGATAAAGAGGGTGTGCCAGGACCAAGCGAAAGTCAGTGTTCATGAAGCAGAATCGGGCTCAGGGCCAGAGGAGATAACGGTTGTTTATCGGCATGTCGATGGGTTCAACCCCATCGCGTGTGGAGCGAATCTCCTCGAGCCTCAGATCGTAGTGGTCGATGAAAGTGTCTATCCCGTCTTCATTCGTCAGCTGTAGCACATTCGGATGGCGAGGGTTGATTCCCTTCACCGTGAATTCGTCGCCAGCTTTGAAATCCGCGTTCTTGCCTCGCGTAAGACTCACCAAATCATCGGGCAACATTTCGTGCAGCTTCGGCGGCGGCACGCGACGAATCGTCTTTTTCTCGCCATCTTTCATGTAGGTGACGGTATAAGGGGTTCTATTGAACTTTACTTCGCTCATGCGGATCCTCCGCCACATACTTGTGGATCGGCAGGAAACCGCTTGGCATATCTTACTTTTTAGAAAGGGAAAGCCGAGGAAGAAGAGTTCTGGAAGACAAGCACGGGACTGACTCAGATAATTTCGCGGCCAGCGATATAACCTGTGCTGCGAGTGTTGCAGCCGCAGGTGCGATTACCTGCTGATTCGAAGAGCGCTCCGCAGGATATACAAGTGCGAATCTTGATTTTGATCGGTGAAAGATTCGCTAGCCGGCGAGCATGATTCTTGAGTTCTATGTCCTTAACCACCGACGGAGGGAGGCGCTTGATCTTATTAGATTGAAATTCCTTTTCGATTTCTTGCGTCATGAGCAAGGGCCCCTTTATACTGAATTCTCTCGCAGCAAGCTACGGCGATAACTGAAACGAAGCCTTCAGAATATCGCAAGATCATTAGATAATGTCAAGTAAAACGACGAAGGTACAATGAAACTGAAAACAGTGCTAGGCAAAAGTTTAAGGGCACTTCTGAGTCTGTGCTTTAGTCTTTCGTGGCTTGCATGCGTGGGTTCTGAAAACCTTGAAAGCCGCGTCGAAGCAAGTCTTGCGAATGAGACAGCGCCGGAAATTACACGTCCAAAACCTTATGCCCAATTGATCACGCCGCAAACAAGCCAGCGTTTTCAACATCTTCGCAAACATCAGGGACAGCTTTTGCTAGCGCGCGAAAATCTCCAGCTCATCGTCTCTGGCATACCTCCTATCAATAGTGCGGCCGCCTTCTCGCCCTTGATGGCCAAGGTTTACAGACTTTCGGGCAAAACCTGGTCTACGCAGCCGTGGCAGCCTCTCCCGGAATTTTCAATACGCACGCCAGAAGGTGAGCGTCTACCTTTAGTGGGTCAGGATGTTGAAGCTTCGCAGAGTTCACCTCGCATCGTGTCAATATACAGATCAGCCAAAGCTGAAGCTCGTGTTTATCTCACGCTGGTCCCCCAGACAGGCGCTCTGGAAGTCGAGATACAGAGTGCTGAAGGCAAAGCGGTATTCTGGGACCTCCGCTTCAGTCACAGTCTTGGTGAGGAGTATCCCATCCCTTACCAAGCAGAATCGCTAGCCGGTATGACCATAGCTCTCCTGCCCGATGCGAGCACTGTTGTCAGCAGCGTGCCGCTGAAGGCTTTTAGAGACGGTATTTATCAATCGATCACTCCGCTAGTGCCGCAGCAAAGCAGCGGATTCTACCTTCTCCTCGATCGAGCCAGTCTCTTTCTACAGAGTCGACTGGTTGCGCAAGCGCTGGCTTGCTATGGAAGTGATGCTCCCGCCACAAGCGTCGATTGCCTGCGAGCAGCTTGGGCGCCGGCGAGCAGCTACTGGACTCTGCAAATGCCTAGCAAAACGCCTTCTCGCGGCGAGAAACGTTTGATGCAAAAGCTCTTCCTTCACAACAAAAAAGGCGACTTTCGGAGCGTTCTACCTATTTTCGAAGGTGAAACGATTAAGATCGCCCAGCCGCGCTCGCCGGGGAGCGCTGAGCAGGAGGACCGACTTGAACTCCTCCTGCCTGATTCCGAAGGAGTTCTGCAGCACAAGTCGCTCGCCGACGATACATTTTCTATAGCGCCCTTGGCGAAGGGTAGTCTGCAGCTCTTCGTCGAACCCAAGCTGCCCGCCTTTGTCGAAATTCGCGATGCAGTCCATGCTGAAGGAGTGGCGATAAATGCCTGGCTGTCGATCAGGTCGAACGATCTATTCTCGCCGCACACTATTCTGCAGCGGACCTGGCCCTTACAGATGCAAATTCCCGCCGGCGATTATCAAATTCAGGTCTTTAGCGGTGCGAGCACTATCTGCCAGCAGCGCTTTGCAGTGCGTCCGGAAAAAACGACTCAGATTCGCTGTCAGGACGAATCTCTCCAGAGCAAGCTATCGCCTCGCGTCAGTCTGAGTCTGGACACTAACATTCAAGCGCCCGAACTCTTGCAGGCAGCCAGTATCCAGGTGAGCAATCGAGGCGAGCGTAAAACCGGCGCCGGAGATAGCCACTTGCTGGGCGAGATTCCGACCATAGAGGTTACCGATCCCGAGCTAGGTCTCTCTCTCCGTGCTTTTCCTGCTGACGATAGGCTGCGCAGCGCCTGGGCAAATTATCGGACTCAGCGTGAAGGGCAGCGACTGCAGGACTTTATGAGCTTCGTGCGTACACAGGATAAGAATCTGCAGACCATACTGGAATGTCCTGCTCCAGGCTTTCAGCTCGAAGAATATGAATGGCTCGCTCTGACATTTGCCCCCGATATTCTCGAGGTTTTTGGCTGTCTGCAGCCCGAAATGAGTGAAAAACTCCTCGCCATCGCCCAACGCCTCCAACAAAAGAGCAGCAAGGCTATCAAGCTAGCTGCCGCCTCCCCACTCCGCTCTCTCTTTCAGCTTTACGGAGTCGTCCCGGCTATTTATATGCCAATAAGCCCAAGCCAAAATTCAGTCGAACAGTATATAGAATCATTGAAAAATGGGCTCTATAGCCTCGGTCTGCGCAGCGAACTGGAGATCAACCCGAAGTCTCTCAACACATCGAGTCGCTTTCTCGCCCTCAAACTGAAAAGCAACGAGCTCAATAAGCGCCCTGGCTTACTTCGCATTCATGACCAGTTTGAACTGCTGAACGAGTATCAGCTCCCCGCAAGTTCTCTAGCTGAATGGGATCTGAAGGTCCCTCTGCGCCTGACGCCTCGCAGTCGCTGGCTGCGCGTCGAAGTCCTAAGCCGTGGAGGCAGCCCAGGGCTTATGACAGGACCAACGGAAAGCGATAACCCACAGGCTACTTTCCTGCTAGCCACAAGCAATTTTTTAGGTTTAGATGAGGCTCCTAAGCAAGCAGCTCAATAGAAGGAAAGACTCTCTATGGATCGTTTAAATATGGAGCCATTGATTTCAGCTGCAAGAGTTCAGACACGCGTTGAGGAATTGGCGAAGCAGATATCGAAGGACTTTGCCGGACAGACCTTATGCGTTGTTGGTGTGCTCAAAGGGTCTTTCATCTTCGTCGCCGACCTCATCCGAAGCCTCGACATCGACTGTCAGGTGGAGTTCATCGGCGTCTCCAGTTACGTCGGTATGCAATCGACAGGGCACGTGCGGCTCACCTATGATTTGAGCGTCGATATCGAAGATAAAAACGTCCTCTTGGTCGAAGACATCATCGACACCGGCACTACTGTCGACTATATGCTCAAGACCTTCGCCGTTAGAAAACCGCGTATGCTGAAGATCTGCTGCCTTCTCTCGAAGCCGAGTTCGCACCAGGTTGAATTAGCGATCGACTATGCGGGCTTTGAAATCGGTCCTGAATTCGTGGTCGGCTATGGCCTCGACTATAATGGGCTCTATAGGAACCTGCCTGGCATTATGCGCGTCACCGAAGTTCGATGAGATCCGAATAGTCGATGACGAAGGGATGCTGTTTGCAGGCTCTCACCTGCATATAGTCGTCGAGGCATAAACCCTGAGCGGCCAGCGTCGCCTTGAAGTCCTCGATCCAGGGCATCAGTTCCAGCTCTGCCCAGCTTTTTGGGGGCAGATCTTTTTCACAGTAGGGCAGCACATAGGCCAGTTCTTCATTGCGCTCGATGAGGGCATAGGGGGGCAGGAGGGGATGGGCGAGACGCTGGAGCTTCTGCATCCTGAGAACCCAGGACTTTCGTAAGCGCGTATCGGCCGACCCAAAGCTGCTCTTAGCTACGTTCAAGGCCAAGTCAACTGCACCCTGAGTACGAATGATATAGCTACGAAAGTGACGACCCTCCCCAAGCTCGAGTCCGAGCTTGTTCGGCTCATCCAGCAGTTTTTCAATCAAAGCCGGGTCATAGACACGATGGTAGTCACGCACGATCTGCGCGCGCTGCGCACTAAGTTCCTGTTCCCTCAGTCTATTTTTCATGAAGCTCCTTTTTTCATCTGTCTTGCTTCCAACAAGTTTTCTTAAAAACCCAGAGAACCCTGCGGCCCATGCTTTACACTGCCCACCTTTTTGGTTAATGATGTAATGAAGTCTCCGCATTGTTTTCGGTATTAGGTGGTGAACATGCCCTTTCTATCGATGTACCTGCTCATTGAAAAGAAACTTGACACTGAAATCAGCAGTGTCATAAGTTTCAACATAGCTGAACGGTATATGTTTAATTCTAGTTCAAATTCACACGACTCCACTGCAAAATATAGAGAGCTTATAGAGACAAGCTATGGCACGGGGCTTGCTTTTATTCTGCAAGGGGAAGCTCTCCCCAGCGTAGAGAGATGAATCTGATGCCTGCTCGGAGGTTGGTAAATGCAAGCTGGTAATGAACGGGATTCGAAAGTTGTTTCTATTTTTGAACGGAATGAAGAGAAGAAGAAGGCCAATGAGAACAGTTCCGAAGAGGACGTTGCTGCCGAAGACTTCACTTGGTCCGATGTTATGAAACGCAATGCTGAGAACGCCTCGCGTTTGAAGCGTGAGCGGGACAAGTCTAACAAGGGTGTGATTCGTTCCTACCGCCTCAAGCACTGAGTTTCGATGCTAGCTCTGTAAAGATTTACCATCCAGTGTCTATTCATTAGCCATTAGGCCCACTAGGGCCAAGTTTCTTGCTGAGATACCGTCTGTACCTGAAGTTGTTGTTGTTGTTTGCTGTTGTTAGCTGCTGTTGTTGTGGAGCACCGTAAGTAGAATGAAAAAGTCAAATTCCGAGAACCCTTCCAATGTAGTCGATTTCACGAATTTTAAACGCAGTAAGGAAGCCGAGGAACGTTTCGGCCGTGGTCGCACGCCTCTGAGTGCTAGCCATTTGGAGAAGGAAAAACCGAGCCAGAGCCCTCAAGTCCGTAATCCTGAAGTTGGTTCGCAAATGGGAGCCATAGGCACAGGACCTGGAGACTTCGGTGATCGTATGCGTCGGATCAAGGCTAGCCTTGAGAAGATCAATCAGTTGATGATTGATCTGAAGAAGACGACTCGCAAGCCCGAACTCGTCGATATGGATTAAAAAAAGCTTTCTCCTGTTTTAGGGAGAAAGCTTTTTTCGCATCGAAGAGCTTTTCGCTTCAGACTTCAACAAAACCATTGCGGATAGCATAACGGGCCAGTTCAATTTGCGAACGCATATTGAGCTTGTTCATGATGTTAGCCTTATGTCTATCCACAGTTTTGACACTGATTTGGAGATCCATCGCTATTTCTTTAGCCGTCATTGCCTGCGCTACGCAGCATAGGACATCGACTTCCCGCGGGCTCAAGGGATGCTCGAGACGACCGTTCACACCCTCACGATGCTTCTGCACCAGAGAACGGATCAGGTTGTTCGCCTGGAAGTAGCTTCCCCCTTCGCAGACCGTTCTCAAACCGTTTAACATTTGTTCAGGCTCGTCAAAGGCTGACATCAGTCCCTTTGCCCCTATGCGCTCGGCGATGCGCTGATATTCAGGCAGCGGTAATGAGCTGGTCAGGATGATGTTCAGGTCGGGTTTTGCTCCATGAGCTTCCGAGGCCATTTGATAAATGGAGGCCTGGGTCTGCAGATCGAGGAGGAGAACATCGGGAGAATATTTCTGCACCATGTCTTTGACTTGGTAGCTCGAAGGGCAAGCGCCCACTATCTGCACGTCTTCGAAGCGATCGAGAACCTGTACAAGTCCTTCACGGACGATTGAGTGATCGTTGATTATCAGCAGGGACATCTTCTTCATATAGTTGCTCGCACCATGCATTGTTGCAAATTAAAACTCCATGCCACAAGGACGTTTATTAGCAATAATCCTTAGGGAAGACTAGATGAGGAAGTATGAAGAATAGGGAAGAATCCGCGCTAAGCCTTACCAAACCTGCTTTTGAAGAAAATTTGATATTAGGGTAAGGTTTATTTCTTCGGTATTTCCACATGTTCCAGCACTTTTTGTAGCTTAGGAAGCAAGTTGAGGAGCTTCTGATCGAGCTCTCTCGTCAGCACCGTTAAGCTTCTAAGTCTCCATAAATATTCATTTTTTTATAGGATTGGGAAGAAATGGAAAGCGAGTCCCCCCCGCAAGGGGGATTTTCATCAGCTATTCGTTTCAACTTCAGCCGGAACGGATTGTGAGGAAGGATCGGCAACCGATGCTTTGAGAGCCGCCTCTTCAGCTTGTGCTTCAGCGTCAGCAGCTTTCTTTGCTTTGCTGACTCGCGGCGGGAATTCAAAGCGAAATCCAGTCCAATCATTTTCCATCACGAGTTTTGCGCTAAATTTACGACCCTTCTTAGAAATGAAGTCGTAGATAACCGCCGTTTCCTTATTCGCCATGAAGCCGAGGGCATCGTCTCGGGTCAGCTGATGCTTGCAGAGGACACGTGGGAAATTGAAACCTGGCCCCCGCTTCTCGCCGGCCTCGCGTGCCTTCACTTTGTTTTGGCAAGCGAAGTCCGTAGGAGTTTCAATGACGAGACAATCAGGCGTGCAGCGCAGTGGGCAGGGTCCCAATGGCTCCGAGTTAACAGCCGCCATGCTTTCAGGGCTTATTTCTTCGGATGATTCAACAATGCGGCGGGCTAATTTGCCACCATTTAATTCGAGGACAGCTCGATAATCTTTCCCATTCGCATTTTTGAAGCCATCGAGTTCTGGAGTTATCTTGTTCTTCAGGAGCCGCTTCACGACTCCAGGGTTGATGTAGCGGCCGTTGAAGTCTTTCCAGATGAGAAAGTCGCAGGCTTTCTTCTCGGCCCGTTTGGTGCTTTCCGTGCAACCATAGAACCAGGCCCGCTCAAAAACCGGGCGTCCACAGTTAGGACAAGGTCCTAGCTCATTTTCGTCAGGGTAGATCTGCTCAAAGCTAAAGTCTCGCGTCAAATCAACAACGTCTTTTGCGTAGGACGCGATTTCGTGCATGAATTCGCTAGCGGTCCGCTTCCCCTCTTCTACTTCGTTGAGATGAAGTTCGACCTGCGCTGTCAATTCAGCTGAAGTCAAACGACTGGCATTGATGCGGTGCAGGATGTCGATGAGGCGAATGCCCTTAGGCGTCGGTCGCAGGTTTTCGTCGACATACTCGCGGTTCTTCAAGTTCTCGATAATATCGGCGCGCGTTGCTGCGGTACCGAGACCATCGGCACTGCGGAGCGCTTGCGATAGCTCTTCGTTTTCGATATGGCGTCCGGCGTTTTCCATAAGTGATAGCAAACCAGCTTCCGAGATTCGTGCCGGTGGTTTGGTTTCGTGCTCTTCCAAAACAGGATCTTTGGTCCGGACGACGACACCTTCGGTTTTGTCCTGCCCCTGTACGAGAGGCACGAATTGCTTGTCACCCTTATCTGGGATCTTACCAAACACGGCTTCCCAGCCAGCCTCTTTCAGAACGCGCGGTGGCTTACTGCGGAAGAGCTGTCCAGCAACTTCGGTAATGCGTTCGACGTCTTCATAGATAGAAGGAGGATAGAAAGCGGCCAAGAACTGACGCGTGACCAGATCATAGAGCTTCTGGTCGTCGCCTTCGAGGACGCGTTGTTCACCTGTCGGAATGATCGCAAAGTGATCCGTGACGCCTTCGTTATTGAAGACCTTCTCTTCGTTAAGGAGCCCCTTATCAAGCAGATGCTGCGCGTGGGGACTATAGTCGCGATTTTGAGTCAGAACATCGAGGACGCGGGCAACTTCGGGACGATAGTCCTCCGGTAGTGCCTTTGAACTCGTACGTGGATAAGTGAGCATCTTATGCGTTTCATAGCAGCGCTGCGCTGCTCGCAGAGTCCGCGTCGCCGCCCACCCAAATCGAGTGTTAGCTGCCCTCTGCAGGGAGGTTAGGTCGAAGAGCATGGGCGGCATGCGTGGCGAGGGTTTCCTCGTCTCGCTGGCGACGGAAGGCTGGCCGTGTACCACCTTGATGATTTCTTCGGCTCGCGTTTTTTCAAATATGCGGTCTTCTTTAAAATCGCGCGTCGCATTCTTTTTGTCGAAGTTGGGGTCGAACCAGGTGCCCTCGTAAATTTGATCGTGAACTTCGAAATTCCCGATCACCTTCCAGTAGGGCATGGCCTCGTGTTCGAGAACTTCAATTTCCCGTTCGACCAAGAGTCCTAAGGTCGGGGTTTGCACCCGGCCGGCAGACCAGGAAACCCCGCGCTGGTTTTTGGCTTTGAGACGCACAGTGAGCGCGCGCGTGGCGTTCATACCGATCAACCAGTCGGCGTTAGCGCGACAGGCCGCAGCGGCGGCAAGACCGCTGTAGCGATCACCTTGCTGGAGTTGCTGAAAACCATCTTGAATGGCTTTTTTCGTCATCGATTGCAGCCAGAGACGTTCGATCGGCTTAGTAACGCCGACGTGCTTGACGATTTCACGGAAAATGAGCTCACCTTCGCGCGCCGCATCGCAGGCGTTGATGAGGTGAGTGACGTCGGCGCGTTCCATCAGCTTTTTGATAACGTTGAGGCGAGTCTTCTGATTCGGTACCGGCTTCGTTTTGAAGTCTTCGGGAATAATCGGCAGATCAGCTAGGCGCCAACGTTTGTAGACGGGATTGATATCCTCAGGTTCGAGGAGAGTCAGAATGTGACCAACCGCGTAGGTGCAGACATACTGCTCGCTCTCGTAGTACTCACCTTTCGATTTTTCCTCGAAACCTCCAAGGGCTTGGACGATGTCCTTCGCGACGCTCGGTTTTTCTGTAATGATAAGTCCTTTACCCTGCTTCAATGCGCCGTCCTTTTTGCAATGGAATCTCGTGCCTAATTGGCTTATGGTGAGGAGATCCCCGACCTCCCTACAAAAACGATATGATTTCTCAATGTCAAGCTAAATCAATCAGGCAGGTTTGCGACAGTGGGTGAATCTTAGCAGATTTCGTCAGGCTTTTTTGGAGGAAACTTCGGAAGGCAGCCACCGTTCTACGACCTGAACGATATCTTCCATCTGGGCGGGCTTAGCTAGATAATCATCGAAGCCTTCCGCCAAAATGCGCTGGCGATCATCACTAGCAGCTTGAGCCGTAAGGGCTATGACAGGCGTGAGCTGCGACAATTCTGGCATGCGCCGCATCACC